>JBFFKF010000028.1:0-25664 GCA_041555515.1 Woeseiaceae bacterium | reverse complement strand
CCACCCGAAAGCGGACGTTCGGCTGAGATGGGCTAGAATGTCTACTATTGACCCAAAGCAGCCCGTCGCTATCTTCCTAGTGAATAATAGATACAAGTGCTCCTTCGACGATTCCTAACTCACTTCAAAGCCCAAGACTGGGCAGCGGTAGTTGTCGACTTTCTAATTGTCGTGCTCGGAATATTTGTGGGACTGCAAGTTGATCAATGGAATCAAGATCGTAAAGAGCGCGTGCTCGAATCTCAATATCTTCTATCCATTAAAAGGGACTTGCAGGCGGACGTGGCTGAACTCGATCGCACAATTGAGTTGGCGCGTCAGCGTGCGCAGTCAGGCAGATTACTAATCACCGCGATAAACGATAACCGATTGGACGGCAATCCAACTAATTTCGTATGGGCTGTTTACAATTCCTTATTGCTGAATTACCCGTCCTATACGCGCACTACAGTTGATGAGCTTTCCAGCACTGGGAATCTCCGCCTCATTCGAGATGAATCATTGAAATCGCAATTGGCGGAGTATTACGCGACGGTCTCTCGACACGAACAATTCACCACGAATTGGCGGGATATGCAGATCGCGTTGGAGCACACCTTCCCCGCCATTCTGGATTTCGCTGCCCGCGAGGCGGGCCACGTTAGATATGTTGGCGGACCGGAGTGGATCAACAAAGAGTTCGAGTTCGGTCAAGACGATGCAGAGACAATTCTAAAGCGCATTGTCGACCATCCGGTCGCTAAGGGGCAGATTGAAAACATGGTTCGGATTCAGGACTCGCATTACATGAATCTGGTGGGCATCCGGAAGCAAGCGAGCCAAATCGAGCGATCTTTATAATTGGGAAACGTTTCGCAAATGTCCGCTTCTGGCCGAAAGCAGCCACCTAGGCAAAAGGCCAGAACGGCCAGAACATTCATTCTTCGTCGCTTGCGCTACGCGTACCGCCAGTCGTCGAAATGGCCTTGTGCGGCTCGGAACGCGGCGCGAATATGCGCCTGATTTCGACAAAGCGCAAGCGGATTTTTGGTTGCAGGCACCGCATTCGGCCAGCTGTATTCTGGCGTCTTAGCGGCCCTGGGTAACGCCCGCCGGCATTGCTGCCGGCGGGGTAGGTAAGGCCTGATTGATACGGTGGTGACCTAGTGCCTGGTTCCTCGCGATGGACCGGCCAGTTCGCGATACATGCGCCGGCCCTCTTTTTCCGATAACGCCTGGAGTTCGCCTGCCTGTTTCAAGGAGCATGAGATGAAGCGGTCACCTTGTGAATCGAACTGCGGATCCGGATCACGGCCAACAGTGATCGTCACGCATACCACGGTTCCTTCCAGAGCCGTGGCAGGTATGTCCAGTCGAAACCCAAGGCTGGTGCTCTCGCCCTGCCTCAGATTGACTCGCTGCGGCATGGGGTTCGTCGCGCCAACATTGCCCACCTGGAATCGCGTATTGCGGCTAGCTCCAGGCGTGAACAGGTCCACAATTGCCCAGGCTTCGCCTCGATAGCGACCGGGCCCGCGGTTCGACGCCGTGATGCTGAATTCGCACACTCCGCCGCCGGGCGGCACCTGGCATTCCTGCACAGTGCCGAACTGGATCGGGAACGGCGTCAGCGGAAAGTCACCGGTGTCGACGTCTTCGAATGCGCCGACGACGAACTCGGTCGATACGGACTCGCGGTAGTCATCCGCGTATCCACGTAGCCTGAACGTGCCTGGGGGAATCGAGAATACGGCCCCGTCGAAACTGAAGCGGCCCTCAAGATCCGGATTCGCCCCGGCGACACCGAAGCAGAAATCGTTCTCGCAGCGCTCCAGGAAGACGACCGCGAACGGCGGCATGAATCCGGTGACCGGGTCTCCGGTGACGGCGTCAACGGCACGCCCGGATACTGTGCCGATGAGCTGTAGTCGGCCAAGCGGCAGATCGCCCAGGTCAAATGCCATGCCCTCACCGACGTCGAACGGCGCAGTGGTGAGACTCTCGAAGCCGGCCGCCGAGGCCTGCATCTGGTACGTGCCGGCCGAAAGCACACTTCCGAACTGGTCGCTGGTGAAGCTGAAGCGGCCATCGAAATCGGCCTGCTGGAAACCAACGAATTCGCTGCAGCCGAAGGCGTCGCATCGCACCAGCTGCACCGACGCGAACGGGAACTCCTGTCCCGACAACGCCGTGCCCGTGTCACCGTCAACGATCCGCCCGGAAATCGAATCGATGGCGGCCAGACGGTTGAGCGACAGCAAATAGCTGCCTTCGCCGCCGCCTGTGAAATCACCGTCGCAACAGGCGGTGACGCCGAGGACGACGATCCCATCAACCGGGACATCGAATATCAACCGGGAGTTGAGGCTACCGCTATCGTCATTCACGGCGACGAGATTGCAGGCGGAATCGAACAGGCCGAGGAACGGATCGCCAAGCGTGCCCTGGCCGGTTGTGGCGCCTTCCAGGTCAGCCTGAACAGATTCGCCCGGCGTCAGTGCGAACCGAAAGAAGTCAACGTCCGTTGCATCAGGGGTAGGGCTGAGTGCGCCGAACACGGATACCGGTAGTCCGGACATCCCGAAATCCTGCGCATTTTGACAAGGTTGGTTGGGCTCAATTTCCTGTGCGCATACGACGCTCGAGAGAGCGCCCGCAAGCACCAGGACGATGCCCGGGAGTAGCCGATACATGGCCAATTGCTCCAGAAAAAATCCGGCAGGGGATGTGAGGCAGACCCGCATCGAATCGAGAACTGTCGCCAGTATCCGGCGATATCGGGCATCTCACTGCCAGAGACAAACCACGGCGGGAGCGCACTGCCTGGCGCTGCCGCCGGACGCCGCGAATATATGCCGACTGTAGCCGACGTCAATCAGAATATTTTGCTCGGTGCTCTTGACAATCTTCGTGCTAATGCTACGGGAAAAAGGTCTTCTCCCGACCTCCCGGGATCGCTTAGAATCGGCGTACTCTCACTTTTATGCTCAGCCGAGCCAAAGTGAGGCGTAACTCCCTGATTTGCGGGTGTAGTTCAATGGTAGAACATCAGCTTCCCAAGCTGAGAATGAGGGTTCAATTCCCTTCACCCGCTCCAAAATCTTGCAGCGAATTGCCCCGCGCGGTGTAGGCGCCGAGACGCAATGAACGGCAGCGATAAGCCCTTGTTGATCCGCTTCGGGCAGCGCTTTGATTACTTCGGTACGCACATTAGAAACGGCGCGTTTCAATAAACTGTTGCCATGAAAACGCACTCATGAGAGTTGATGCGGTGGCAGCCTATTGGCTGGAAAGCGTGCGCTTGCCCCGGGGATCGATAGGTTCACAACAAGCAACCGGATCCTCGGACCCCGTCAGTTGATGTCACTGGGGCAGATTGCTTGCCGCGCGGCGTGCAGGATCTTGATTGCAAGCGGCTGGCTTATCGGGCCTGGCTATTACGGGAAAGTAGCCGGCAGCACGCGTTTTCCATGACACATTCGACAGCGGAAATCTGTACTATCTCGGCTGGCTAAAAAACTTTAATAAGGAAAGCCACTATGACCGTGCGATTCGTCCTCGCCGACAGTTCCCGCCTGCGCTATGTGACCGGCGCGCTCATGTACTTCGGGCAAGGGATTCCGCAGGGACTGCTGGCCATTGCCATACCTGCCTGGCTCGCCAGCCTCGGTGTCAGCGCCACGGACATTGCCACCTACCTGGCCGTAATTGTCCTGCCATGGGCTTTCAAACTGGTCACAGGCCCGCTGATGGACCGTTACGAGTTCCTGCCGATGGGAAGGCGCAGGCCATGGGTCATCGGCGCGCAACTGGGTCTGACGCTGGCCCTGCTGGCCCTGGCATTCATCGATCGGCCAGACGAACAAATGACTGCATTAATGCTGGTCGGGGTACTCATCAACAGTTTTGCCGCCACCCAGGACGTCGCCGTTGACGGCATGGCGATCGATTTGACACCGATCAGGGAACAGGGCCGCCTCAATGCATTCATGAGCTTCGGCAAGGCGATCGGTTGGGCATCGACTGCGGCTGCCTCCGGCATCCTGCTGGTTACATTCGGCATGACGGTCACGGCGTGGGTCGCATCAGCCGTTGCCGGCATCGTGCTGGTCGTTATTCTCCTCACCAAAGAACGCGAGGGCGAGCGCACGCTGCCATGGAGCAAAGGTGACGCGGCTACCGCACATCACCCCGGCAGCTCTTTCAAAGACGTGTTTTCCGGTCTCAACAAAGTACTCTGGGTGCACACCAGTGCACTCGTCATGATCATCATGGCCTTCGACGGCCTGGTCATCGGCTACGGCCAGGCACTGATGCCCATTGCGGCTGTGAAGTTGTTCGGCTATACGACACCGCAATGGGCGCAACTGGTCGCCATGATGGGGTTGATCGGCGCCGTCATTGCGCTCGGTCTTGGACCCCTAATCGATCGATTCGGCGCTAAGAGCATGCTGCTTCTGACGATCGCGGTGGTCGGCGTACACGCTTTCCTGATCGCCCAGACTCAGCACCTGTGGCAGGACACACTCTACGTCAGGCTCATGCTGTCGATCTGGGTGATGATGCTGCCCATCGTGATGGTCTGTTCCCTCGCTCTGGCAATGGCGATCTGTTCCAGCAGCATTTCTGCCACACAGTTCGCCATCTACATGTCGATCTCCAACCTGGGGCATGCGGCAGGCTCCAAGGTCTACGGCATGGTTGCGGAACAATCCACCTACGTGGAGACCTATACATTGCTCGGAATTTTCGTTATCACGATGGTCTCGGTGCTGATCTTCTACCGTCAAAGAAGCCATGAAGTCACCCCGGAAGGAACCCGGCCGAAGCCCAGGCCCCAATACACGATCGCATTCGGCAGCAGTGATGCAGGTTTATACCGCTCAGGTGCGATGCGCTGTCCCAAATGCAGATCCGATATGGATCAAATTGTCTACCACGACATCGAAGTCGATCGCTGCTCGCTTTGCAGCGGTCTCTGGTTCGATGCCGGAGAGATCGAGCAGCTGAAGACCAGGAAGGCCGCAACAGCAATCGACATCGGAGACGCCGCGACCGGAAAACAGAGTAACGCCATCGACGACTACCGGTGCCCGAGATGCAGCGGCGCCATGATCAAGATGGTGGACTCTGAACAGCGCCACATCTGGTACGAGAAATGCAGCGAGTGCCACGGATCATTCTTCGATGCCGGCGAATTCAGGGATCTCGCCGAACGAACGGTATCCGATTTCTTCAAGGGCATGGCGGCCCCGAAGCGAACCTGACGACAGCGGTGCTCCGGGTTGGTACTGACCGTGGTTCCAGACGTCAACAGAACTGGTGAACGCTTCTTTTAAAGACTGTTGCAAGTGCCCGGAAGCTGTTGCAGTCAATCCCGGTCTCCACTGTTTCGGCTGCGACAAAATATTTGATTATGGCGACGATCGGGGTAGCAACCGACCGCCTCGTGGTCTAGCCTGTCAAGAACGCCGGGGGGTAGGGCAATGATTAATCGTCGCGATTTTATCCGCCTGAGCGCTGTCAGCAGCCTGGGGCTCGTGATCGGCATTCCGAAGGTCGCGCGTGCGGCTGATGGCGTCACCGAGCTGCACCCGCTGATCCGCGTTGGTGAAGACGGCGTCGTCACCCTTTATGCCCAGAATCCCGAGATGGGCCAGGGCGTGAAAACGGCGCTGCCCGTGATTATTGCCGAGGAACTCGACGTTGACTGGAACACGGTGCGCGTCGAGCAGGCCCGCTGGGATCCGCGTCTCGACAACCAGTTCTCGGGCGGCAGCCTGAGCGTCCGCCTCAATTACACGGCGATGCGCCGGGCGGGCGCGACGGCGAAAGCGATGTTGCTCGAAGCGGCATCACAACGACTGAACGCGCCCGCAACCGGCCTCTCTACGACAGGCGGCTACGTCGTCGATTCTGCGACAGGCGCCCGGCTCAGCTACGGTGAACTCGCCGATGCGGCGGCAACACTGCCAGTGCCGACGGATCCGCCGCTTAAGGGTGAGGACGATTTCACGCTGGTGGGCACCTCGGTGCCCGATGTGGACCTCGAGCGCATGCTGCTGGGGGCGCAGGAATACAGCTTCGACCTGCGGCTACCGAACATGCTGTACGCGGTCGTCAAGCGTTGTCCGCATGGTGACGGCCAGCCGGTTTCGTTCGATGCCACCGCGGCAAAAACCGTCCCTGGCATTGTCGACTTCCATGTGCTGAAGAACATCGATCACGGCGGGCGGATCATCCTGCCCAACTGCCCGAATTTCGTGTCGGGCGTCGCGGTACTCGCGACGAACACCTGGGCCGCGCTCGAGGGCGCGAGGAAGCTCGAAGTCGAGTGGCAGATGCCGGATCAGGGCGACGACATCGACGAACTGATGCAGACGTTCGAGCGCGCTCTGGACGACGAGGCGCTCGAGGTGCGGCGGGACGGCGACGTGGGCGGCGCAGAGACCGACATCGACGTCGTCTACAGCTTGCCTTATCTCGCGCACGTGCCGATGGAGCCGATGAACTGCACGGCACGGGTAGGCGAAGGCGCGGCCGAAGTGTGGGCGCCGACGCAGAACCCGCCGATGGCAGCCGAGGCCATCGCAAAGGTGTTGGGCATCCCTCAGGAAAAGGTCACAGTGCACGTGATGCGTTCGGGTGGCGCCTTCGGCCGGCGTTACTACGCGGACTTCATCATGGACACCGTGCTGCTCGCGAGGCAGTTCCGGCGGCCGGTCAAGGTCGTCTGGACCCGCGAAGACGATGTTCGCCACGATTATTTCCGTCCCGGCAATGTGCAGCGCGTGCGGGCATCGGTGCGCGATGGACGCATCAGCGACTGGCATCAGAAGGTCGTGAGTCATCCCCGGGAGATCTATCTCGACCGCGACGGTTCGCCGGCCGAGATCTACAACTTCGAGTTCCCCGCCGGGTTTGTTACTAACCTGCTGTTCGAGTACGTCGCGGTGCCGGCACGCATCCCGCTCGGGCAATGGCGCGCGACCGAGCACTCCGCCAATGTATTCGTCGTCTCCAGCGCGATCGACGAGCTCGCGCATGCGCACGGCATCGACCCGGTGGCGTTTTGGCTTACGCTCATCGGCGACGAGCAGTACGTGCAGGTGCGCGAGGACTTCCGGTTCGACGCGTCCCGCCTCAGGAATGTCGTGGAACTTGCCGCGGAAAAATCCGGCTGGGGCACATCGCTACCGAAGGGCAGGGGCCGCGGCATCGCGGCGAGCTACAACCAGGGAGCCTGGGTAGCCGAGGTCGCCGAGGTCACGGTTGAAAATAACAACGTCGTCGTCGACAGGATTACGTGCGGCGTCGACTGCGGCCGCGTGATCAATCCGCAGGGCGCGCGTAACCAGGTCGAAGGCGGCATCGTCGAGGGCCTGTCGGCCGCGCTGCATGGCAGGATCACGGTCCGCGACGGCATCGTCCAGGAAAGCAACTTCCATGACTACCGGTTCTGCCGCATGCGTGAAATTCCGACCATCGACGTTCACCTCGTGGCCAGCACCGACACCCCGAGAGGCCTCGGGGAAGGGCCACTGCCACCCGTTCCGCCGGCGATCACGAATGCAATCTATGCGGCGACGGGCAAGCGAATCCGGGAGTTGCCGATACGCTTGGGTTGACGCGCACGATTCGTCCGCGTCAGAAAAGCGCTGAATCGCAGATGAGGCAGCGCCGGATTTTCCGGTCCAGTCCGGCGCTGCCTTTGTGATTCGCCGAGTCTAAAAGGACAGCGAGGTTGCCCCGGCGGCGATTTCCTCGAGCATGACGGGAGCGCCCGCGATGGTCGCACCGTCAATCAATGAGTTCTCATCGTAGCCGCGGACTTTCGCACACGGTGGGCAGACGAGTATGCGGCCGCCGTTGCCCAGGAAGCTCTCGAGCATATCGCCGATGCCCGGGTCGAGCGGATTCAAGCGCGCCACTTCGGTGGCGCCCTTGCGGACCCAGTCGACACCGGCTGCCACCAGGAACACGGTGACATGCATATCGGACGCGGCTGCCGTGTTCGCGATGCTCCAGGCAACAGACGAACGTTCGTCGTCAAATCCGCGTGAATTTACGATAACCAGTTTCTTTTGCTCAGACATTGCTCTCTCCTTACCAGTGTTAATCAGGGAAGTCAGTTGTGTTTCTTTCTCAGCACATAGATCGGGTGGTCGGCGTTGACCAGGTCGTGGCCGGTCAGCCGGCACCAGGACGGCAGATCGACCGGGGCCCCTGCATTGTTCGCAGTCACGCAGAGCAGTTCTCCTGCCTGAACCTGCTCCAGCTGCCGTTTGAGGCCCAGGATCAGGTACCCGCATCCGGCATCGCCGGCGTTCCAGTGCTGCATAGTCATTCCCGTTCTTCCCACAAGTGATGCCATGTCCGAAACTCTAGGCCGCGTGGCGCTCGCGCATAAGGGCAGAATCAGTAGTAATCCACTACAGTTTTTGTAGTAAGTTTTCAGTGCTGGAATTCGCCTGGTGAGGAACCCGCAATGTACGACTACAACGAAGCCTGCCCCATTTCGATGGCGGCCTCGGTGCTGTGTGAAAAATGGACGCTGCAGATCATCCGCGAGATGTTTTTCGGTTCGACACGTTACTCGGAAATCCAGAAGTTCATTCCGAATATCTCACCGTCACTGCTGCGGAACCGATTGCGTTTCCTCGAAGAACAAGGCCTGGTTATCAGGAAGTGCGGCGAAAAAGCCAATCGCTACGAATACTTTTTGACGCCATCCGGGAAGGCGTTGGCGCCCGTGCTCACCGAGATGGGCAAATGGGGCATGTGTTATGCCAATGACGGCATGACCGACAAACAGAATACTGCCTGGGGTCTGGTGCGTGATTTTGCGGGGCGAATGGATATCGACCAGTTGCCTTCCGGTAAGACATCGATCTGTTTTCAGTTCGCCGACGTGGAGCAGTCGCCGACGCACTATGTCCATGTGCGCGACAACAAGATAGAGGTTTGCGAGACGGACCTCGGGCTCGAAACGGACGTCTACATTCGTTCGACGGTGGATACCATGACTCGCATCTGGTATGGCGAGATGGATCTTGGCGCGGGCATCGAAAGTGGCCGTGTGCGCGTCGACGCGGCACCTGTCTACACGCGACGCATCAGGCGCTGGCTAAGGATCAGTTCCTTTACCACCGACAATCCACAGATGATTCCGGCCTGAACTGTCTTGCTTGTATGGATAGCAGGGTCGAGGACGGGCAGGGACCTTCGGCCACTATGTGGCTACGCGATTCTTGCGTTTAGCGCGCGCCTGTCGGCGTCCTGCTGCATCATGCGGGTTTCTGCGCGTACTTTTTGCAGGAACATAATGCCGAAGAGGTAACCCGCGATGCCGCCCGTAACATGGGCCATGACATTGACTACACCATGATTATCGCTGGCGAACAGTGTGTAGATGTCGCCGCCGATGTACCAGAGTGCCAGGGCCCAGGCCGGAATGGCGACTGAACCGAAGAAAATAATGAACCAGTAGTAGCAGCGTATTTTTCCTCTGGGCAACAGGTAAGCGAACAATCCCATCATGCCCATTACCACGCCTGACAGGCCCAGTGTTGAAAAATGGATCCCGGAGGCGAGCGCGGACACCGAGGAGAAGACCCCGGTGAACAAAGCTATAAAAAGGAATAAGCCGAAATAGGCGATCGGGCCGATCAAGACCTCGATCGTTGCCGCGAATGCGATAAAGAAAAACAGGTTGAAGATAATGTGTGACCAGCTGCCATGCGCAAATGCGGAAGCGAACATCGTCAGCGGATTCCAGGTGTCGGTGTAATAGGCCAGCCCTTTATCCGGATGTTCCGGCACCCGGATGTGGTAGTTCCTCAATTCCTCGTTCAGCAAGGCGGACACGTAGAACTGGGAATCCTCGACGCTAAAGCTTTTGAGCGGCCGCATTTGGCTGACCATCTCGTCAATCGTCGCCTGCGAATCCTCGGAGGTTGCAATGCCGTACATCACGTGGATGCAGGCATCGGGCGAGTTGTCCGAAATTTCCCTGAAAATCATCTGGGCGATGTCGCTCCTTTCGGCATTGCAGAAGGCCAGGACAGCTCTCTCGAACTCCTTCCAGTCCTCGAGCTGTTTCAGGAATATGCCGAGGCACACCGCGCAGACCAGGGCTGTCAACCAGGGAAAACGCGGCAGTTTGAAGTCGGCTCTGACAGGTACGAACATCGCTCGAGTGCGGTTCCTTATACTCGAATACACATAAGGTAACAGGAATAAGTTATTGAATCCTATGCACTGGTTCCGGTTTTTTTTGCCAGGGGCGCAGGCAGGAACCCGGCGACTGCCTATTCTGCGACGCAGGTTGTGTTTTCGAGCAGGTGCCTCGTGTCGTCGCGGGTGTCGATCAGGATGCAGGCGGAGTCGTTGACGACCAGCCGAAACTGCACAGCCGGCTCCAGGTTGCGGCCGCTTGCCGGCAGATTCTGCAGGCCCCCCGGCGGATTCCGTTCGATGACCAGGATACTGCTCTGCGTCAGCGCATCATCCGCGAGCAAGACCGCGGTATGCACGGCGTCGTTCACCGCTGCTTGCAGGGCGGCGCGGCTGGCGGCGGATGGATTGCTTATGCGGGCCGGCACATCGCCGTTATTTGCCGTCGTCTGGCAACCGCTCAATGCAACCAGCGCACTTATAACAAGAGTCGCGGCCATGTTTGCGGTCACGGGAGCATTATCCGGTTCGTTTGCCAGGGCGACTTTGGCACCAGGGCGTCGGTTGCGGACAGCGATGGCGACGGTTTGCTCAGGTGCGGATCCGGCGTGAAACCGGACGGTGGGGGACAGGCCTGTCCGCTCTGTTGAGCAAGCGCGACCGACAGCCGCGTCTCGGCAGGATCGCCGAGTTGCCTGCTGAAATCGTCTGCGACAGAACAACCGGGCACGACGGTGCCAACGTCTGACTGCGTGTTAGCGGGCGAAAACCCGTCGGTGTAGTCACCGAAATTCTTTGCATTGACGCCGCGGAACTGGATCGTGAAATAAGTCGTGCCACAGTTATCCTGTGGGTAGAATCCGTACGGCTTGCCGCAAGTGGTCGAACCGATTTGAATCACTTGCACATCGACGCCGCGCAGACTGTTCATAACTGCCTCGCTGGCTGAACAGGTACCCGGGCCGGTAATCACGTAGACACGCTGCAGATCGAGGGTTGGCAAAGGTTGGCCGGCAACGCCGCCGTTACCATTGAATGGCGAGCCCAGCGTAGTATCAAAAAAAGGCAACGGGTTGAGGGGCTGTCGCGTTAGCGGATTCGTTACGGGATGCTTATCGTTGAACTGCTGTAACTCGAACGTCTGCCCGGCCGTTGGCCCATCGCCGGCGATCATGTATGCAAGTTGACTTGCGATCGCAAGAAAGCCACCGCCGTTATAACGCATGTCGAGCACTAGATCGTCGATTCCAGGAGCCGTATTCAGTTGATTGATTGCGGCGATCAGGGCCTGTTCGGCGGTTGCGATGTGGTCGTTAAACAGCATATATCCGATTCGTCCGGTCGCGGTATCGATGACTTTCGTGTTCTGTACCGGCGCAGAGGAAACAATTGCCGATGTCAACGTCACCATCCTGCTGCTTGCGGCACCGAGATCGCGCACTTCAAAGGTATTTATCTCCCCAGCAGCGGACGGGAAAAACGCATCGTTGAGAATATCGGCATTGCCATTGAGTACGGGCTCACCGTTGGCGGCAATGAACTCCGCGCCGCGAGCCAGTGGCACCGCCAGGTTGGTGGCCGGTGAGTTCGGCTCCGTATACGCAATCACGATTTGCCGCGGCGGGGCAGCCGAAATCAAGGCCAGCTGCAGACCATAGCCGGCTGACACCCCGGACTGCGACAATTGAAACCATTCTTCTGAATCAAAGGTAAAGTGAAACTTGTCTTTGGGCTGCCCTGAAGGAGTAAGTGCGCTCGTTTTCAATTCGTCGAAGTAGTCGAGCGGATCGGCAAATAGCCCCGGATCCTGGTCGACGATTTCGTCATACCAGAGATACGTGTCATCGCTCAAAGACCGAAGGTAGTTGTTTTCATCCAGTGTTGTGCCCTGAACGTCGGGATATGCCGAGCCTGTCGCGGGATCGATTCCGGACCGGGGCGCCACGCATTGGGCGGCAAAGGTACTCGCATTCAGAAAAACGCCTGGCTGCCATTCCGGATCCGGGGGTGGAGGTGGGGTAAACGCACCGCCGTCACCTCCACCGCAGGCAGTCAATGCGAGTGCCATGAGCAATGTGAACGGCCAGCCGACGCTCAGCGATGGAATACAGTTCCTAAGCTGGCCAGAATCTGACTGTGGATCGATCACGATGAATGGGTCTGAATCCTGAGGCGGCAATGAATGATAGCGGATTGTTTCGCCAGATATTTAGGACAACTGCCGAGTCCGCCAGGTTCCGGGAAAGTTTGGACTGGGCGCAAGCGAGCATGTAGCCTGAAAACGGGATCGGCGCCGATCCGTTGATTGACATAAATATAAGGACACTGACATGGCTGATAGACGTGTGAAGACCGGGACTGATGAAGCACGGCGGCGAATGCTCCGTCTATTGGCGGCAGGTGGTGGCTGGGCAAGCCTTGCCTCGGCAGACATCGCTGCGCACGAAGACGGGCTCGGCAACCAGCTTCTGTGGGCAGTGGCCTACAAACAAACGGCCGCAGAATTTTACGCGCTCTGTCACCAGGCGTATAACCTGGCACGCATGAGGATCGACCTGGCGCTGGCCAGTCGTGCAGCCTCGGATCGCCCCCTCGCCGTGATAACGGACATGGACAGCACCATCCTGCATGCGATGAGTTACTGGGGATACCTGATCAAGCAGGGGCAGGATTTTTTTGATGACGCCATCTGGGACGAGTGGGTGCCAGCTAACCAGATCACGGCTGTTCCCGGATCTCTGGGCTTTTTTAATCACTGTGTGGCTAATGGCGTCGACGTGTTCTATGTCACTAACCGGAACCAGGGTGAACATACGTTTGAGCACGCCCTGGCGCATCTGCGCCACCTGAAATTTCCACTAGACAACGAGGATAAACTATTCGTATTTCGCGAGACCTCTGACAAATCGCCGGCACGGCAGAAGATTGAGGAAACGCATGATGTCGCGCTCATGCTGGGTGATAACCTGAATGACTATCGGCGTGATTATTACGTCAAGGACGTGGACGAGCGCCGTGCGCTGATGGAACGAGACCGTGATGACTGGGGCACCAAGTTTATTCTGATTCCGAATCCGACCGACGGCCACTGGGTCCGGGCAATTTTCGGCACGTCGGAACCCGCAGCGACGGATGAGAACCGCCGCATGCTGAAGGACGCTGCCACTCGAATTGCCTGGAACGGAAACAATTAAGTGACGGACATCGTTACAAGCGAGAAACTGAAGACGGCCCATGCCGAGGCGCGCGACGGAGTGATAAGCGCTTTCATCGCGTTCTTTCTCTGGGGTGTCTTCCCTGTGTACTTCGTGATCCTCAAGGACGTGTCCGCCCTGGAGGTGTTGGCGCAAAGAATCATCTGGGCAGTGCCTTTCGGCGCCGTCATTATCCACCTGCGCGGGCAATGGGCGGAGGTTATTTCCGCTTTCAAGCAGCGAAGAACGCTGATGTTTCTCAGTCTTTCGGCGCTCGTTATTACCGGCAACTGGCTGGTTTACATCTGGGCGGTACAACTGGAACAGATCAATCAGGCGAGCCTCGGCTATTACATCAATCCCTTGTTATTTGCCCTGGCCGGCGTGCTGATATTTGGTGAAAGACTTCGTAAGGCGCAGACCACGGCCGTCATACTGGCCGCGATTGGTGTCCTTATCTTGACCTTGAGAGGCGGCCAGTTCCCCGCTATGGCGCTGTTTCTCGGCATCGCTTTTGCGACCTATGGGGTTATCCGCAAACAGGTTGTGATCGGCGGCATGCCGGGCCTGTTCATCGAGACCGTCGTATTGTTGCCGTTCGCGCTCATCTACCAGGCGTGGATCATGGTGCAGGGCGAAGCGGTATTCACCTTGAGCGATCCGTACCTCGCAGGCATATTGTTGCTCTCCGGGCCGCTGACCGTTACTCCATTGCTGTTCTTCGCGCTGGCAGCACGACGGCTGAATCTCTCGACGATCGGCATGATGCAATTCATTGCGCCCACCATACAGTTTGCGATCGCCGTCTTTTACGGCGAGGCATTAACAGCGGCGCACATCGTTTGCTTTACCCTGATCTGGCTGGCCGTCATTATCTTCAGCGTGGATGCCTGGCGAACGAGCAGGGCACTCGCCCGAATAGGCGTATAATTCCACTTGTATTTTTTGCTGTGCTCGCGACCGTTTTGCGGCCTGGAACATCCACGTTAGTGAACGAACTACCGCGTTACCGTTCAAATCAAGCAGGACGGGGCTTGACTGATCTAGTGATATAGTGCAGTATAACACCTTAGTGGAATCTGCAGCCTCTCCAATGCGACCGCCGACAATACCAGAGAAGATCAACCGCGCAGGTGCAAGCGCATGAAACATAAGCAAAAACGGGCCTTATTGATTAGCGGCATATTTGTCGGTGCGATCGCTATTTCGTTCGGACTCAGCAAGCTCAAACCACCTCCAGAGACCAAGGATATTCCCGACGTGGCGCCGCTCGTCCAGGTCATGCCGCTGGTCGAGGCACCCGCGAGTTTCATGATTGCGAGCCAGGGCACGGTGCGGCCGCGTACGGAGACCATTGTGAGTGCCGAAGTCTCGGGGTCCATCGTCAGTATTTCGTCAGAATTCATCGCCGGTGGCCTTTTCCGCAAGGGCGAGGAATTGCTGCGAATCGATCCGACGAATTACGAGGTGGCGGTGGACCAGGCGAAGGCGACGCTCGCCCAGCGGCAAATTGAATACGACGGTGCGCTGAAGTTGCGCACCCAGGGATATAGGGCCGAGTCGGAATTTGCGTCGGCTGCGGCGGCGCTTGCCGCAGCCAAGGCAGATCTCGTCAAGGCCGAACGAAATCTCGAAAGGACCCATATCACCCTGCCGTATGACGGCATGGTGCGGGTTAAAGAGGCTGACCTTGGACAATATGTGACGATTGGCACGCGGCTTGGTGTCACGTTTGCCACGGACCATGCCGAGGTCCGCTTGCCATTGACAGATCAGGATCTGGCTTTTATCGATCTGCAGGGTACGGCTGAAATCGTTGTTACCGGTGCGACCGAGGGACCGCTGGTCCATCTGTCGGCGATTCAAAAAGGGCAGCTGACCCACTGGCAGGCACGTATTGTCAGAACCGAGGGCGTGGTGGACGAAAAAAGCAGGGTGACGTATGCGGTTGCTCGTATCGAGGATCCCTACAAGCTTAAGGATTTTGCGAGTAAAGAAACGCCACTGCCAATGGGTACGTTTGTTTCTGCAAATATTGAGGGCAAGACCGTTGCCAACGTCATACGCGTGCCGCGCTCGGCATTGCGTGGCAACAACCAGTTGATGTTCATCGATTCCGAAAATCGCCTGCGCATAAGCCATGTGGACATCCTGCACGCAGATGCCGAGCACGCTTATTTGCCTGGCAGCGCGATGATCCATGACCGGATCAGCATCACGACCCTGGAATCGCCGATCAACGGCATGAAGGTTCGCACCAGTGATGATCCCTCGGATACATCCGAAGATGATGAAGAACATCAGCTCGCCGCGGGTGGCGATCGGCGTTGACGCGTTCATCTACAGGTAGAGGAGCGTGAAAAATATAGGCGAAACTTCACAGAAAGGCATCATTGCCTGGTTTGCGAGCAACCATGTTGCTGCAAACCTCCTGATGTTTCTGATCATTGCCTTTGGCATCGTTTCCACTCTTACGATTCGCAAACAGACGACCCCGGATTTCGAACTGAACATGATCCAGGTTCGCGTGCCTTACCTCGGCGCGGCACCGCAGGAAGTTGAGGAAGGTGTCGTTATAAAGGTCGAGGAGGCGGTACAGGACATTCCCGGCATCGTCGAAATTAATTCGAGCGCACGCGAAGGACTGGGCAGCGTAACGATCGAAGTTGCGAGCGGCGATGACATCAATGAAATACTGACCGAGGTAAAGACCAAGGTCGATGCCATCCAGACGTTTCCGGCCCTGACTGAAAAGCCGGTTATCTACAAGCAGGAAGTACCAATTCACGTGGTGTTCCTGACCATCAATGGCGATCTCGACGAATACGCGCGCAAGGAGATCGCACTCGAAATTCGCGATGAGCTGATGCGGATTCCGTCGGTCAACCAGGTAGAGATCCTCGGTGACCGCGATTACGAGATCAGCATCGAGGTTTCGGAGCACGTGCTACGGCAGTACGGCCTGACGATGAGCGAAATATCGCAGGCGATCCGAAATTCCTCAATCGATACGCCGGGCGGGGTTATCCGGGCCGAGGGCGGCGACATCCTGTTGCGCACGGAAGGACAGGTGTACACAGGCCAGGAATACGCAGACCTGGTGTTGCGTACATATGCAGACGGCACCCGGCTCACGCTCGGAGACATTGCAAATATCCAGGATGGGTTTGTTGAAACTAACGGTTACGCGCGCTACATGGGGACGCCGTCAGCCTCGATGCGCGTGCTGGCGATCGGTCAGCAAAACGAACTGACGACCGCGGCGGCCGTCAAGGAGTATGTGGAGAAGAAGCGCGAATCGCTTCCCGACGGCGTCAACATAGAAGTCTGGGTGGATCGTTCGAATTACCTGCAAGAGCGCCTGGACATGATGGTCAAGAACATGCTGCAGGGAGCGATTCTCGTCTGCCTCATCCTGTCGCTGTTCCTGCGCATGAAGGTTGCGGGCTGGGTCATCATCGGCATACCGATCGCGTTCTTCGGCGCCATGTGGCTGATGCCCCACGGTCCCTGGCCGGTCTCACTGAACATGATCAGCCTGTTCGGCTTCATACTGGTACTGGGTATAGTCGTCGATGACGCGATCATCATTGGCGAGAGTATTTATACCAAGATTCGGGCAGACGGGCACAATCTCGACAACGTGATTACCGGCGCGCGCCGCGTCGCAATGCCGGCTACTTTTGGCGTACTAACGACGATCGCAGCGTTTACGCCGATGTTGTTCGTCGGCGGCATCGTCGGGCCGTTCTTCGAGGCAATGTCCGTTGTCGTCGTCTTGTGCCTGCTATTTTCACTGATCGAATCCAAACTGATCCTGCCAGCGCATCTGGCGCATGCGAATATCAAACCGATCGACGAAGAGGATCTGTTCCATCCCAAACGAAAAATTCCCACAAGAGAGAAATTCTCCCGCTTCTTCATGAAACTTCAGCGCCGAGTGCAGCACGGCCTGCATAAGGTCATTAACGACTGGTACGAGCCGACACTGAGAAAGGCGCTGAAGAACCGTGGCCTGACATTTTCGATCTTTGCTGCTGTACTAATCATTACAGCTGGAGTAATGAAAAGCGGCCTGACACGTGTCGTGCTGTTTCCGGAAGTACCAAGTGACTTCATCCGCGTCGAGATGACGATGCAGAACGGCACTGCGCCAGCAGTCAGGGATGCGGCGTTGTCGCGAATAGAACAGGTCGTATTCGATATTAACGATGAGTTTCTCGAGGAACACCCGGGTGCGGACGACCCGATCGATCATCTGATTGTATTTACGACTGGCGATACTGGCGGCCTGGTTTTCGCCGAGCTTTACCGGGGCGAAGACCGGCCACTGACTAGCGACGAACTCATTACGATGTGGCGCGATGGCGTCGGAGAAATCGCGGGCATCAAGGATTTGATTTTTTCCGGCGGTGACCATGTCGGCGGCGGTGTTCCATTGAGTTTTCGCCTGTCCGGCAGTAACTACGTGGCGCTGGAGAACGCAGCTGCGGAACTCGAGGACAAGCTCCGCGAGTACAGTGGCGTGTTCGACATCCGCAACACGGCGGCCACCGGCGGCGAAGAAATTCGGCTCGAGATCAAGCCAGAGGCCGAGGCGCTTGGCCTGACCATGTCGTCGCTCGGGCGCCAGGTGCGCCAGGCGTTCTACGGAGAAGAAGCGCAGCGAATTCAGCGGGGCCGTAATGAACTGAAGGTGATGGTGCGTTACCCACTAGACGAACGGCGTTCGATAGCCGATCTGGAGAACATGCGGATCCGCACGCCTGCGGGTGACGAAGTGCCGTTTGGCTCGGTAGCAGAAGTCTCGTTCGGGGAGGCCTATTCGAGCATCAATCGCCTGAATCGCAGGCGCACCGTGACCGTATCCGCCGATATCGATGAAGAGAACGTCGAGCCGGGTGAAATCATCAAGGAAATATCGGAAGACTACATACCCGGACTATTGTCGCGTCATCCCGGTGTCGATTTCGGACTCGAAGGCGCGAGTCTCGAGGAACTCGAATTCATACGCAATATATCGGTGGCTTCAGTCGCCGCACTATTCTTGATATATGGTTTGATCGCGATACCGCTTCGCTCGTACTCACAGCCATTGGTCATCATGTCCGTCATCCCGTTCGGACTGATTGGTGCTGTTATCGGCCACATCGTAATGGGCCGCGCAATCAGCATGTTCTCGCTGTTCGGTTTGATCGCGCTGGCGGGTGTCGTCGTCAATGACAGTATTATTCTTATCGACTTCATCAATAAAGCGCGAAAGGCCGGCGTATCCGCCTACGATGCGGTTATTTCATCGGGCAAGGAGCGATTCCGACCGATTATCCTGACGTCGATTACGACCGCCGCGGGACTGATGCCGATCATGCTCGAAACCAGTTTGCAGGCACAATTCGTGATCCCGATGGCGATTTCCCTGAGCTTCGGCATCATATTTGCGACAGTAATCACCCTGTTCCTGATTCCCTCGCTGTACATGCTCCAGGAAGACTTCGGGCGTCTGCTGGTGGACGCCAAGAACCTGCTGTTAAACAAAGATATCGAAGCCGCAGACACCGCGACTGAATAAGCATGAAAAACAGGGGCGGTCGCTGACCCTGGTCCCGAAAAGCACAAGATGACAGCGCCGAATCGGCCGCTGGCCTGGCGACGCGTGCTGGTCGAGGGCAGCGTCATCGTCGTCAGCATTTATTATGGAGACGGGCAAGCAGGCGTTTTCTAACGCCTGAGAATTGCGAACCACCTTGCGATATTGAGCAAGCTCATCAACGACGCCGAAACATACGTAAAAGCGGCTGCTCTTAAAATTTTCTGTGAATGCGGCTTGTCGACTTCCTTCAGAATGTTGCCTTTTTCGAGCATCGGCAACGCCCGGTTGAAGCTCGCATCGATTTCTGTCGGCAAGGTAATGAGGTGCACCAGCGTCGACGTGCCCAGCGTTAGCAAGCCACCGAGAAACATGATGATGCCGATACCGGGTGCTCGCGTGAGCGCACCGAGGAAAGGGGAGGCCATCAGGATCGCCGCACCGAGCTTCTCAAATTTCTGCGTCGCCTTGACCAGGTGAGTGCGGTATTTGAGCGGCTTGAATCCTTCCTTGTCCTGGACCGCATGTCCTACTTCATGCGCGGCGACCGTTATAGCCGTCAACGAGCGGCCGGCATATTTGTCCGGTGTCAGCCGTACCGCCTTGTCTGCCGGGTCATAGTGGTCACCCTGCCGGGTTTCTTCGACCTTGACGGACTGCAGGCCGTATTTGTCCAGCAGGAACCGGGCAAGCTGCGCCCCGGTGCCGGAATAACGGTCCGCGGGCTTCGAATAGGTCGCCAGGACGCGCTGCACCCAGATGCCCGGCAGGAACACGATGCTGAGGATGATAAAAACGAAGATAAGCAGGTACATATGGTTTGATTTTACGCGAAATAATTTCATCCGCGTCGAGCTCAATATCGATATGAATTGGGTCCTGGCTGGGCTTACTCAAGGCTTTCCGCCATGCTTTGCAAAATCCGGATTGGTCCATAAGCGGGAAAAAATAGCTTGAACCACCCTATACTGTGCTGGTTCGCGGCCATTGCCGCCCCTGCAGCAAACTCGTGAAAGGACACGTTGCGTTTTGACTACCGAGCAAATCGTACTTTTTGTTCTCCTGTTCTTTGTATTCGTATTCCTTATCTGGGGACGCTGGCGTTACGATCTGATCGCTTTTTGCGCCTTGCTGATCGCCGTGCTTACAGGCGTCGTGCCCGTGGAGCGCTCCTTTTCCGGGTTCGGTCATCCCGCCGTCGTCATCATCGCACTGGTGCTGATTGTCAGTCGTGGGCTGTCCAATTCGGGTGCAATCGAACTCCTGGCGCGTTTCGTCGTCTCGGGAACGAGGAAGCTCGCAGCGCACATCACGATGATGTCTTCGCTGGCAGCGGTACTGTCGGCCGTCATGAACAATGTCGCAGCGCTCGCACTATTGATGCCGGTGGACATGCAGGCAGCGTCGAAAGCCGGCAGGAGCGCATCGCTGTCCCTGATGCCGATTTCATTCGCGTCGATCCTGGGCGGCATGATCACCCTGATTGGTACGCCACCGAACATTGTCATCGCCGAATTTCGCAACGATTCCCTGGGCGCGGGATTCAGGATGTTCGATTTTGCGCCGGTTGGGCTGGCTTGCGCGGCGGTGGGCGTCGCTTATGTCGCTTTGATCGGCTGGCGTTTGCTGCCCACGGAACGGATAAAAACCGATACGGGCCGGGACCTGTTCGACCTCGCTGACTATATTGCGGAACTCAAGGTAGCGGAGAATTCAACGATAATCGGCAAGAAGGTCAAGGATCTCGACAAGGAAGCCGAGAAAAATGACATCGAGATCGTCGGCCTGGTGCGCAAGGGTAGGCGGATGCCAGGGCTTGCGCGCATGGTCGAGGTCCAGGCAGGCGACCTGCTGGTCGTCGAGGCAAATCCAGAGAATATCGAGGCTGCGCTCGGCGCCCTGGGGCTGGAGTATGTCGGTACCGGCGTCAATATGCTCAAGGATGCGCACCTGAGCCTGAGCGAGGTCGTCGTTCCGGAAACTTCGCGCCTCGCCGGCAGGTCCAGCTCGTCGCTGCGGATGCTCTATCGCTATGGTGTTGCACTCGTTGGCGTATCCCGGCAGGGCAAGCGTTTCAGGGAGCACGTGCGGCAAGTCAAGATCAAACCCGGCGATGTGTTATTGCTGCTGGGCTCCAACGAGCGCCTCCGCGACGTGACCAGCAGGCTGAATTTCCTGCCATTGCAGCATCGCGGTCAGCGTGTCATCCAGCGTGGCAAGGCTTCGCTGGCGGTCGGTATTTTCGCGGCGGCTATTATTGCCGCAAGCCTCGGACTGGTGTACTTGCCGATCGCACTTGGAGTCGTGGTCGGTGCTTACCTCTTCCTCGACCTCGTGCCCGCCCGGGACGTATACGAGTCCGTGGAATGGCCGGTGATCGTACTGCTGGGCAGCATGATTCCGATCGGTGCCGCACTGCAAACGACAGGCGGCACCGTGCTGATTGCCGATGGCATCGTCGCCATGGCGGCCGGTTATTCGCCGGTCCTGGTGCTGACGCTGTTGATCATCGTGACGATGACCTTGTCCGACGTGATGAATAACACCGCGACTGCGGTGATTGCGGCACCGATCGCGCTCGAAATAGCGGCGCGTCTGAACGTCAGCCCCGATCCGTTCCTGATGGCCGTCGCCGTCGCCGCATCGAGCGCATTCCTGACGCCAATCGGACACAAGAACAACACCCTTATCATGGGGCCAGGCGGCTACCGCTTCGGCGACTACTGGCGCATGGGATTACCATTGGAGATCCTGGTGATAGCGGTAGCGGTGCCGATGATCCTGTGGGTCTGGCCGTTGTAAGCTTCGAGAAGCCCGGCCACCGGAAAAAGTAAGGAAAACAAATGAACAACCACTATCTTGCGGCAGTCGTTGTCGCCCTGTCAGCACTCGCACTTTTTGCAGTCAGTGATTCCATCGCCGATTCCGCCTACAGGGTATCGACGGTTATCAGCGCAGATACGCTGCAGGAGGCTGGAGATTCGGCGCCTGTAGATCGCGTCAGCGACCAGCCGATACGGCACGTTGCGTCCGCGGAAGGCAATCTCGGCATCGGCGTCGTGCATCGGCCGGTTCTCGAAGGCGGTGGTCCGATTACCGCGATACAGCATCACAAGCAGTCCGAGGTGTATCGGGTGATGTCGGGCTCCGGGACGCTGGTGACGAGCGCCAGCATGAAAGACAGCACGCCGCTCGATCCTGAAGGTTACGTTGTCCTGAATCTTACCGGGCCGAGCGACCTTGGTGTTATCGAGAAGATCGATAGCAGCCAGCTGATCGAGGAGGGTGACGTCGTGATCATCCCGGCCGGCGTGGCGCACGGCTTCAGTGAAATCACGGAGGCGATCACCTACATGGTCGTGCGTATCGATCCCGAAAAACTGGTAGCGCTGAAATGAGCAAGGCCCTGTACGGTAAAGTCTGCCTGGTCACCGGTGCGTCCCGCGGCATCGGCGCCGCGATTGCCGTGGAATTGGCAAAACTCGGTGCACGAGTCGTGGTTCACTATGCCCGCAACAGGGATCTCGCAATGCAGGTGCAGGAAACCCTCGACGGAGAAGAGCATCTGGCACTCGGTGCAGACCTCAAAGATCCGGCAGCTGCATCAGATTTGATTAAAGAAGTCGTAACGCAAACCGGACGCCTCGACGTTCTGGTCAATAACGCCGGCATCTATATGCCGCATCCACCGCTCGAGGTGGACGCCGATAGCTGGCGCGACAAGTGGCGCGAAACCCTGGCCGTCAATCTCGAATCGCCTGCGGCACTCTGTCACGCGGCCGCAAACGTCATGGCGGGGCAGGGTGGTGGCCGCATTATCAATATCGGTTCGCGGGGCGCATTCCGGGGGGAACCGGATTGCCCCGCATACGGCGCGAGCAAGGCAGGTCTGCATGCAATGAGCCAGTCCCTCGCGCTGGCGCTGGCGCCAAAGGGCGTGCTGGTTTATGCCGTTGCGCCCGGCTGGGTCGAGACAGACATGGCAAAGGACTACCTCGCAAGTGAGGCGGGTGCTGCGATCAAGGCGCAGAGTCCGCTGGGCCGGGTAGCGCGTCCCGAGGAGGTTGCCGAGACCGTCGCCTTCCTCGCCTCGTCGCAAGCCGAGTTCCTGACCGGCAGCATCGTTGACGTCAATGGCGCTTCGTATTTGCGTCAATGAGAACTGTTTAAAATCAACAGATTGTATAACTATTCTAAAGTTGTTTCTGGAAAAGGTTACCGGCCTTGAGAGTTCGCGAGAGCGGCATGCCGCCGCAGAACTACTGGGACTCCTTCTTTGACGTGGAAATGATCCTCGATGCGCTCAGGCTCGATGCCGCGCGCCGGGACGTGCTGGAATTCGGCTGCGGCTACGGCACCTTTACCGTGGCCGCGACGCGGCGAATCAGTGGCAAGGTCATCGCACTGGACCTCGACCCGGAGATGCTCGAGGCCACTCGCGAGACAGCCAGGCA
The DNA here is from genome assembly GCA_041555515.1 of Woeseiaceae bacterium. Lineage (GTDB taxonomy): Bacteria > Pseudomonadota > Gammaproteobacteria > Steroidobacterales > Woeseiaceae > SZUA-117. The sequence continues at coordinate 2,274 of JBFFKF010000028.1, read as the reverse complement.
GGCCGGCGTCGACAATATCGAGTATTGCCTCCGGGACTTTGTTGCCGACGGCAGTGGCCTCTGCGACGGCAGTGTTGACTACGCAATGCTGTTCAACATCCTGCACGGCGAAGAGCCGGTCAAACTGCTTGCCGAAGCACGTCGCAACCTTTGCCCGGGCGGCTTACTGGGCGTCATTCACTGGAATTACGACGAGACAACGCCGCGCGGTCCACCACTCGACATCCGTCCAAAGCCCGAGCAATGCCTGTCCTGGGCACAGGACGCCGGATTCAGCGCTGAGAGCGACATCATCGATTTGCCGCCGTACCACTACGGCTTTGTCATGCGAGCCTGATGAAGGCGCGTTGAAACTATGTCAAACGCCTGTCGCAAATCGCCTGAATCCTTGGTCACAAACTAACAATTCCAGCGCCCGCCTCGCGCCCGGCCTGTCTCGGTCCTGTCCAAAAGATCTTTCAAAAATAGTGAGTTATCAATGATTTCATGCGCCGTGCAACGGTTGGCATGGGCCTTGCAGTGTTTATGAACAGAGATATTGGAAGAGCATCGTTTGGGCGAAACGACGGAGCGAACGGATAAACTTGGCGAGGAAGGCAGGACGATGAACACTCAAGTCATACAGGAATGGACCGACGCACACGTGCCGATGAAATACGGTGATGACCGCGATGTGCGTTACAAAGTCTTTCAGACCGGGGCCCGTTTGTTCCAGGAAATTCGGGATACCGACGACAGCCTGATTCACATGCTTGAACTTCCGCGTGGCATGGCCATGAACCGGCAAAGTTATGAAGTGCTGTTGCGCTATGTCCTCACGGACGTTGCCAATCCATAAGCTTTGACCAGTCATTAGATAGGGACGTTGGGGGCCAGGGATGGCCCCTTTTTTTTATTTACAGCCTCCCGACGACGGTAGATACACCGACAGGGGATCCTCGCTCTTGTCGAGCTCGATGAAATCGGTATCCCAGTGGTTCAAGGTCAGCTCCCAGCGCCGTTTCTCCCCGGCCACATAGTTATCCATCTGATCGCCGAATAATTCCTGGATTAACTCGGCCCGGTCCAGCGGCGCAGTTTTTCTGTCCTGCGCTGCCGGGGACAGGAATGATGCGGCAAAGGTCCACTGCGCGTCCTGTGCATGTCCATCGGGCACAAACAGCTTGTGCTGCAGCAGGGTGCCCTGTTGCAGGGCATATTCGAGCAAGGGGTAGTGCCACTTCATGTAAAGCGCGAGCCACTCGTCTTCGTATCCGCTCTTGATGGAATAAAAGGAAATGCCAAAAGGCTGCATGCATTTGCCGCGGCCATTGTTTCCCTGTGCGTGAACCAGCGATGTAACTGCCATCACAAAGCAACAGAGAATCAGGGTCTTGCCGTATCTGGAAATCATGTCATTCGATCCCTATCAGATGATTACGATGTGTCAAACACACTGAGTATAGAGAAACTGTCAGTGGCGTCACCAATGCGATAGTCTTGTGCGCCAAATCAGCCGTGACGAGATAAATAAGCGTGAAAAAAAGATTTGCGTTTGCCCTGCTAATGTCGCCCTTCCTCACCTGGGCGCAGGCTCCGGTCGAGTATGTCGTATCTTTCGACAACGCGGTACATCACGAGGCGAGGATATCGGTTACCTGGCGCGATATCGGCGATAAGCCCTTGCAGATGCGCATGAGCAGGTCCTCGCCGGGGCGTTATGCAATACACGAGTTCGCGAAGAACGTTTACGCGGTATCGGTGGTCGACGGCAGGGGCAATCCGCTGAGGTTCACCAGGCCGAGCCCTTACCAGTGGGACGTCGCCGGGCACGACGGTACGGTGACGTTGACGTATACCCTGTATGCCGACCGTGCAGGGGGCACGTACTCCGGGATCGACCTGACGCACGCGCACCTGAACATACCGGCTACCTTCATGTGGGCGCGCGGTTTCGACGACATGCCTGTAGCAGTTACCTTCAGGCCCAAAGATGAAAACTGGAAGGTCGCCACACAGTTAGTGCCAACCGACGACCCGTACGTTTTTACCGCACCGAATCTTCAATACTTCATGGACAGTCCGACCGAGCTCAGTGATTTTGCCGAACGCAGCTGGCAGGTCGAATCGAACGGCAAGCAACAGACGATCAGGCTCATCGTGCATCACGATGGCATCGACGAGGATGTCGACATTTTTCTCGAGAAAGCAAAAAAAGTTGTTGCTGCGCAGATCGAGGTATTCGGCGAATTACCCGATTTTGATTACGGGACTTACACGTTTATCGCCGACTAT
>JBFFKF010000027.1:0-25983 GCA_041555515.1 Woeseiaceae bacterium | reverse complement strand
GGAATTATGAGATAGGTTCCTGTTGATCTGAGCGAGTCGAAACGCTATTCACACGTCGTCCGATCCTGTCCGGGTCCTGCACGTCACAGACCCGCATCTGTTCGCCGACTCGGAGTCGAGTCTGCGCGGAACCGTGACCCATTCATCGCTCGAGCGCGTGCTGCAACATATCGCGGAAGCCGACTGGCCCGCCGACCTCGTGGCCATGACCGGCGACCTGATCCAGGACGACAGCCGTGCCGCGTACGACCGCTTCTGTGAACTGATGTCGGCCCTGAATTTGCCGGTGTACTGCGTGCCGGGCAACCATGATGTTCGCGAACTGATGCGCGACGCGCTTTCCAGGGATCCGTTCCATTACTGTCCATCCGTGCAACACAACAACTGGCTGATCACCTGCATCGACAGCTGCCTGGATGGCGATGCCGGCGGCCGCGTAGACGATGAAGAAATGGCAAGGCTCGCGAATATACTCGAGGAAACCAGTGCCGAGCACGTCATGATCTGCCTGCACCACCCGCCGTTGCCGGTCGGCAGCAAGTGGCTCGACCAGGTAGGCCTGAGAAATGGCGAGGAGTTTCTGAGAATGATCTCACAGCCCGGGAATGTTCGCGCTGCTATATTCGGCCACGTGCACCAGGCATTCACGGAGGAATACGAGTCGATTCGGATCATCGGGACACCCTCGACCTGCCGTCAGTTCAAAGCGCGCAGTGACGAGTTTGCCCTCGACGATCATCCGCCGGGTTACCGACGATTCAGCCTGCACGCGGATGGCAGCATCGAGAACGAGCTGATCTGGCTCGACGCCGAATGAGATCAATGAAATTCATTTGCAAAGCATGGCTTGTCCTGCTCGTCGCTTATACGAGCGCACTGGCCGCGGAAAAAGGCCACCCGCTGTCGATGTGGCAAATCAATGGCGCCAGCAACAGCATCTATTTGCTGGGATCGATCCACATGTTGCGCGAGAAGGACTACCCGCTGCCTTCGGCGATCTATGATGCTTACGGGGAAGCCGAGACGCTGATCATGGAAATCGACATGGACGATATCGACCCGTTCGCAGAGCAGGCGCTGGCGACTGAATTGGGCTTGATCAAGGACGACCGCGTATTGCGCGACCTGATGGGCCCCCGGCTGTATGCAGAAGCCGAATCGATGGCGAATGAGCTGCAGATCCCGCTGCAGCTGCTGGAAAAATCAGAACCCTGGTACGCCGCGATCAACGTCGAGGTCATTATGTTGATGCGTATCGGTTTCAACCCGATGCACGGCATCGAATTTCACTTGTCAGAAATGGCCAGGCGTGACAACAAGGAAATCATCGGGCTCGAAACCACCCGCCAGCAGCTCGAATTTCTCGACAATCTTTCGCCCAGATCACAGCGCGACCTGCTGATGCAGACGCTTGCCGACAGCAAGAAGATTTCCGAAATCATGGACCAAATGGTCGAGGCCTGGTATTTCGGCGACATCGATTTTCTCGAACGAAGCATGCTGGCCGAAATGCAGGACTTCGACGAACTGCACGAGGTGATCGTCGTCAAACGCAACAGGAACTGGACCAACAAGATCCAGGAATTACTCAAAGAGAAAGATGATTACCTGATCATCGTGGGCGCACTGCACCTGATCGGCGAAGAAGGCGTGCCACACTTGTTATCGCAGCGCGGTCATAAAGTAATACAAATGCACCAGCCCGCCCACTAGATCTCGACCATCTCGAAGTCTTCCTTGCCGGCCCCGCAGTCGGGACAGCGCCAGGACAGCGGCACGTCGTCCCACCTCGTCCCGGGTGCGATACCGGAATCCGGATCGCCATCTTCCTCGTTGTAGACAAAGCCGCAAATCAGACACATGTAGGCCTTCATGGCGAAACAGTTTGCACCAAGGCCAATGACCAATCCAGAGGGTTTGCGTTACCTAAACGCTTCGGTAGCATGACCGCAAATCGGTTGGGGAATAAGATGAATCTGTTCGAAGAAGCAAAGAAATACATTGCGGGTGGCGTCAACTCGCCGGTCCGGGCATTTGCGGGTGTCGGCGGCGATCCGGTGTTCATCAGGAGCGCCAGTGGAGCGTGGCTGGAAACCGAGGACGGTCGCCGCCTGATCGACTATGTCGGCTCGTGGGGCCCGATGGTGCTCGGGCATGCGCATCCTGCGGTCATCAATGCCGTCAAGGAGGCGGCGGATAGCGGCTTGAGTTTCGGCGCACCGACCGCGATCGAAACAGAACTCGCGCGCAAGATCTGCGAGTACATGCCGTCGATCGAGCGCGTCAGGATGGTCAGTTCGGGTACCGAAGCGACGATGAGCGCGATCCGGTTGGCCCGCGGTCATACCGGGCGGGACAAGATCATCAAGTTCGAAGGCTGTTACCACGGTCACTCGGATTCATTACTCATCAAAGCCGGATCGGGCGCGCTTACGCTGGGTGTGCCGAGTTCTCCAGGCGTTCCCGCCGGTCTCGCCGAGCACACGATAACGCTCGAGTACAACAACGTCGAACAGGTCGAGGCGGCTTTTGGCGAGCTCGGCGAACAGATCGCCTGCGTCATCGTGGAACCAATTGCGGGCAATATGAACATGGTGCCGCCGGTCGCAGGTTTTCTCGAAAGCTTGCGCGCGAAGTGCGCTGACGCGGGCGCGTTGCTGATCCTCGACGAGGTCATGACCGGATTCCGTGTCGCACGTGGCGGCGCCCAGGAATTATTCGGGATCAAGCCGGATCTCACGACAATCGGCAAGGTCGTCGGTGGCGGCATGCCGGCGGCGGCATTCGGCGGACGCGCCGATGTCATGTCGAGCATCGCGCCGGACGGACCGGTCTACCAGGCGGGCACGCTTTCAGGAAATCCGCTCGCGATGGCGGCAGGACTGGCGACCTTGCGCGAGCTCGGGGAACCGGCTTTTTTTGAGTCGCTCGGCGAGCGAACGCGTCAACTCGTCGACGGCATTGCCGCGGAAGCAGAGTCCGCAAACATTCCTGTAGCGGTCGAATCCCGCGGCGGCATGTTCGGGCTGGTATTCACAGCCGACGGGCCGGTGCGCAGTTTCGGACAGGTCGCTGCCGCGGACATCGATCGCTTTCGGAAATTTTTCCACGGCATGCTCGAAGAAGGTGTATACCTGGCGCCGTCTGCTTTCGAGGCGGGCTTCGTCTCGGCGGCGCATGGCGACGACGAGATCACCCGCACACTGGAGGCAGCACAAAAAGTCTTCAAGGCGCTCTAGAAAAGGCACCGAGTCGCCACGGCTGCGGCCGCTTTCAGGAAGCGCTATCGGGGCCGCGCACGGTATCCAGCACTTGCCGCATCATTTCGAGGCGCTGCACGGCATCGTTCGCTTCGAGGCAGTTTTGTTTCTGTTCCGGTGAAATTGGCAGGATCTCGGCGAAACGGTAACCGACCCAATCCGCGTCGTCGTACCTCTTTTCCAGTGATTCGTACAGCCGGCCGAGATCGTCGAGCACGCCCGAGAGGATATCCGCGAGCGGCCGGTATTCCTCGGGCAGCGTGAGGGCCGCCTCGGTCGGCAGTATTTCAATGTCACCCACTGCCAACCCGTCCGCTTCCCGGCTGCTGGATAAAAGGCGGAAACGCTGCTCGCCGATCGCCGTGATGCCGAGTAAGCCATCGCTGCCCTGGTACCAGTCTACGATCCTCGCGAGCGTACCTATCTCGTAGGTCGTGGCCGGCCCCGTTTCCTGACCGCTTTTTATCAGCAACACGCCGAACGGACTGGATTGCTTGATGCATCTGCTGACCATATCGAGATAGCGCGGCTCGAAAATTCGCAAAGGTAACGGGCCACCGGGATACAGGACAGTGCGCAATGGAAACAGCGGTACCCTCATACAGTCAGTATAGAAGCCGGCAAGCGGAAAGCGAACTGCTAATCTGATTCGAGCCGGTTCTTTTGTAACGCCATCGTCAGTTTTTGCCGGGCCGCACCGAAACTGCCGTTGCTCATGAACACCACCTGGTCTCCGGCGAGTAATTTGCTCTCGAGCGACGCGAGCAAGCCTTCGTAATCGGCAAAGGATTGCACACGTTTTCCCAAGCCCTGAAGGCTCTTATCGAACTCGGGCGCAAGTTCTTCGGGCCGGTAAACAAATACCAGGTCGGCATCGCTCAGGGCCGCGGGAAGCGTTTCCCTGTGCACGCCCATTTTCATGGTGTTCGATCGCGGCTCCAGCGCGACGACGATGCGCTGGCCCGGGAAGCGTTTCTTGAGCCCCGCGATCGTGCGCCGGATTGCCGTCGGGTGATGCGCAAAATCATCGTAAATCGCAATATCCGACACGGTTGCCGTTCTCTCGAGACGGCGTCGCACGCCGATGAAACGGGACAGGGCATCGACTGCCTGCGCAAGTTCTATCCCGGCGGATCTCGCCGCGGCGACTGCCGCGAGTGCGTTCTCCAGATTGTATGCGCCGCCAAGCTGCCACGCGGACTCCGCAGACCCGCCATCGCGATGCGTTATGCGGATGCGCCGCTCCCCGGCATCGCTGAAGCTCCCGGCCCACTCGCTGTCACCGTCGAGGCCGAAGTACTCCACGGGCGTCCAGCATCCCTGCTCCAGCATGATGGGAATATTCCTGTCATTTGCATTCGCAATGACGCGACCGTTGGACGGAAGCGTTCGCATCAGCTGATGAAACTGCCAGTAAATGGCGGCGATGTCGGAATAAATGTCCGCATGGTCGAATTCGAGGTTATTGATCACCAGGGTTTGCGGACTGTAGTGGACGAATTTTGCACGCTTGTCGAAAAATGCCGTGTCGTACTCGTCCGCCTCCACGACAAAAAACTCTGATTCGCCGAAACGGGCAGAGACCTCGAAATTCAGCCCGATACCGCCAACAAGAAATCCCGGCGCCAATCCCGCGTCCTCCAGGATCCATGCGAGCATGCTTGCCGTCGTCGTCTTGCCATGCGTGCCGGATACGGCCATCACCTGCCGCTTGTGCAAAACGTGTTCCGCGAGCCATTGCGGCCCGGAACAATAGGGAATTCGCCGATCGAGCATGGCCTCGACCGCCGCATTGCCGCGGCTCATTGCATTGCCGACCACGACGTAGTCGGGTACCCGGTCCAGGTGCCCGGCGGCATATCCTTCCATGATATCGACGCCCAGATTCTTCAGCTGGGTGCTCATCGGGGGATAGACGTTCTCATCGCTGCCGGTTACTTCGTGGCCGGCAGCCCTTGCGAGCGCCGCGATACCGCCCATGAATGTTCCGCAGATACCGAGGATATGTATATGCATTAGCGGAGCTAGATGCGGCCCATCATGGCCGACTGGAAGGCATATTGCAGGCTGAAAACGATCATCGCGATGACGATACCAATATACCAATGCTGTTCAATCCCCTTGGCAATGATATGGCCTTCCACTGGCACCGACCAGATGATGATGAGCGTGGCAATGATGACGGCCATGTTGGTGCCGAGAAACGGATTCAGCATCACGTAGGCGGCAACGAACAGCAGGCTCAGGATGGAACCACAGGCAATGACGGCGGAGAGAATCGGCAGGAAGCGCTTGATAAACCCTGTCGCATAAAGTATCGCGGCATAAATGCCGATTCCCAGTAAATTAGTGACCATTGTCAGCAGGTGACTGTAGTCTTCCCCCATGTTGATAAGCGTCGCCGCGACGAACGACGCAAACTGCATGAGCAACACGGAAAACAAAAAGACCAGCCAGGAATCCGGGATTTGCTCCGGACCCTTGCGCAGCATGATTATCTCGAAGAATGTGCGAAGAAGAAGTTGCAGGGTTCTGTCACAATACTGATATGTCCGCCCGTCATCATCTCACGATACCGACCCCGATCGAAATCCCCGCGACCTGTTGAAATGACTGAATATCAATTCGTCGACCTCGAGAAGGACGACCGCCTGGCGATGCTCGTTCCCGAGCAGTCTCGCATTGGCGTCGATACCGAGTTCGTGCGCGAGAAGACCTTCCATGCCGAGTTGTGCCTGGTACAGATTGCCACTCCAAACATGATCTATTGCGCGGATCCCATGGGCCTGGACGCCAGGAACGATGAACGCGCCCAGGCACTGTGGCAGATTATTATGGCGCCCGCCTGGGTGCTGCATGCGGGACGGCAGGACCTCGAGGTCATCTACCAGACTGTCGGACGCTTGCCATCCGATGTTTTTGACACCCAGGTGGCGGCAGCACTTCTCGGTCACCAGCCGCAGATCGGCTATGGCAACCTGGTCAAAGAGTTGTTTGACGTCGAACTCGCAAAGTCGCACACGCGAGCTGACTGGTCTCAGCGCCCCTTGCCGGCCACACTGATCGAGTACGCGGCCGAGGACGTCGAGTACCTGTTGCCGGCCTACGATGCGCTGACCGAGAAGCTCGACAGGATGGGGCGTCTGCATTGGGCGATCGAGGATTCCATGGAGCTTCTGGACGTGTCCCTGTACGAAAATGACACAACGCGGGCAATAGACCGGCTGAAAGGAGCAAAAAATCTGCGCGGTGCCGCGCGCGCTGCCGCAACGCTACTTGCGAGTTGGCGGGAGCGCGAGGCATTACGGCGCAATCGCCCGCGCCAGTGGATAATGCGCGATGCGGTGCTGCTCGACATTGCCGTGAATCGACCGGACTCGAAGGAGAAACTCGGCGCCACGCCCGGGATTGCACCGAAGACCGTGGCCCGCGTCGGCGACGAACTGTTGCGCTCGCTGGCGGCTGCCGAAAAAGAGCGAAGCGATTACGAGCCGCCGAAGAGACCAAGCGAATCGCAAAAGGCAATGCTCAAAGAAATGCAGAAGCGGGTAGCGGCCACCGCCGAGAATCTGCGCCTGCCGGCGGAACTGATTGCACCGAAAAAAGAGCTGTCTTCAGCGATGCTCGGCGGACGCGACTTGAGAGTCTTCCGCGGCTGGCGCCTCGAGACAGTCGGGCAGCGCCTACTCGAAATGCTCGACGACGGTTAACAGCCGCTCGTATACCTCATCTATCGAACCGTCGGCATCGATTGTTTCCAGTTTGTCCCGCTTTCGGTAATAGTCGATCAAAGGCTCAGTTTGCTTCCTGTAAACCTCGAGACGGTTCTCGATTGTCTCTTCGTTGTCGTCGTCCCGCCGCATCAGTTCGCCACCGGCATCGGTGCAGGCATCCAGTTCTTCCTGCGGTGAGAAATAGATATTCAGCAACTTGCCGGTCAGCGAGCAGGTGCGCCGGCCCGTCAGCCTTTTGAACAGGATCTCGAAATCCACATCCATCAAAACGGCAGCGTCGAGTGGCTTACCGAGTTCGTCGAGCAATTCCGCGAGGTCCAGCGCCTGTTTTTCGGTACGAGGAAAGCCGTCCAGGATGAATCCTGCCTCGGCATCCGGCTCGGACAGCCGTTCGCTGATGATGCCGAGCATGATGTCGTCCGGGACCAGCTCACCCGCCTCCATGATGGTCTTGGCCTGCTGGCCGAATCTCGTACCTGCAGCTACAGCCGCGCGTAACATGTCGCCGGTCGAAATCTGCGGAATGCTTTTATCGGCCTCGAGGCGCTTTGCCTGGGTGCCTTTTCCGGAGCCGGGTGCTCCTAACAGAACGATGCGCATGGGAGTCTTCTCTTTTCAGCTTGGCCCTTGATGCGGCGGCATAAGCTAGAGCAAATGCCAGAGCAGGTCAACGCGCGCCGGTCGCGATGTGCGGTGATCCGGATACCGGTTTCCGTTATGCTTCGCATCGATTCAATCCCATCCCGAAGGTTAGGTCCCAGATGTCAAGAATGAACGCGTTTTATGCTCAGTCAGGTGGCGTAACAGCCGTCATAAACGCCACTGCCTCTGCCGTCATCGAAACCGCGCGTAAATATCGCAAGCAGATTTCCAATGTATATGCAGGGCGAAACGGAATCATTGGCGCCCTTACTGAAGACATGATCGACACGAATCGCGAGGCCGCTGCCGCGATCAGGGCGCTGCGTCATACGCCCGGCGGCGCATTCGGCTCCGCGCGATACAAGTTGAAGAGCATCGAGGAAAACCGCGCGGAGTATGAACGCCTGATCGATGTGTTCAAAGCCCACAATATCGGCTATTTCTTCTACAACGGTGGCAACGATTCCATGGACACGGCACACAAGGTGTCCCTGCTCAGCAAGCGCATGGGATTTCCTGTCCGCTGCCTCGGTATTCCGAAGACAGTAGACAATGATCTCCCGGTAACCGACAACTGTCCGGGGTTCGGATCGGTTGCGAAGTACGTGGCGGTTTCGACTCAGGAGGCTGCGCTCGACGTATTGTCGATGGCCAAGACGTCGACCAAGGTTTTCGTGCTCGAAGTGATGGGCCGCCATGCCGGCTGGATCGCCGCCGCCGGTGGCCTCGCGGGAACCAAACCGGGGGATCCTCCGCATATTATTTTGTTCCCGGAGATCCCCTTCAGGAAGCGCGAATTTTTAAATCGCGTTCGTGAATCGGTCCGCAAATACGATTACTGCGTAATCGTCGTCAGCGAGGGTGCGCGCTACGCGAACGGCAAGTTTCTAGCCGAAGCCGGGACCACCGATGCCTTCGGTCACGCACAGCTCGGTGGCGTTGCGCCGGTGGTTGCAAACATGGTCAGAGAAAGTCTCGGCTACAAGTATCACTATGCAGTTGCCGACTACCTGCAACGATCGGCGCGTCATCTCGCATCGGCGACAGACGTCAAGCACGCAGTAGCGGTCGGTGAGGCCGCCGTCAAAATGGCGGTAGCCGGCGAGACCGCGGTGATGCCGATCATCAAGCGCATCTCCGACAAGCCCTATCGCTGGAGGATCGACAAAGCGCCGCTTGCGAGAATTGCGAACAAGGAAAAAATGCTGCCGCGCCGTTACATTTCTGCTGACGGATTTTCGATCACCGCGGCCGCGCGCCGGTACCTGCAGCCGCTGATAGTCGGTGAGGATTATCCTCCATATATCAATGGCTTACCGAAGTATGTGAGTCTCAGGAACGTCGCCGTGGCGAAACGGCTGAAGACAAAATTTGTGGTATGATGCGCCGCCTGCTCCGGCAGGGCCAAGCGAAAAAAAAAATTATCTGACGCGGGGATTCAGATCTTTGCATTACGTCGCCCCGGATGCCTGAACGCGCCGGGGTCATTTATATGATTGGGAGACAATCTGATGACTAACGAGTTGGCACTGGGACTCGCCATAGGATCCGGAGTTCTGGCAGTTCTGTACGGGCTCATATCTTCGCAATGGATTCTCAAGCAGTCGGCCGGTAACGAACGCATGCAGCAGATCGCTCTGGCAATCCAGGAGGGTGCCAGCGCATACATGAACCGCCAGTATTCCACCATCGGAATTGTCGGTGTGGTGTTGTTCCTGGTACTCGGCTTCGTACTCGGCTGGGCAACGGCGTTCGGCTTTGCGATCGGCGCGGTATTCTCGGCCCTCGCCGGTTACATCGGCATGTTCGTCTCGGTCCGGGCCAACGTTCGTACGGCAGAGGCAGCAAGAAAAGGGGTTAATCCTGCCCTGGACGTCGCCTTCCGCGGTGGCGCAATCACCGGATTGCTGGTCGTGGGACTCGGGCTGATCGGCGTCGCGGGGTATTTCCTCATCCTTAGCAGCATGGGCCTCAATATTGACGACACGATCCACGCCCTCGTCGGCCTGGCGTTCGGTGGTTCATTGATATCCATCTTTGCCCGGCTCGGTGGCGGCATCTTCACCAAGGGCGCCGACGTCGGCGCCGATCTCGTCGGCAAAGTCGAAGCGGGAATCCCCGAAGATGATCCACGCAATCCTGGCGTAATCGCAGATAACGTCGGCGACAACGTCGGCGACTGTGCCGGCATGGCGGCGGACCTCTTTGAAACTTACGCCGTAACGATCATCGCGACGATGTTGCTCGGCACGCTCGTCGCATCGAATTTCGGCGTCGCTGCCGTGTTTTATCCGCTGGTTCTCGGCGCCGTATCAATCGTCGCCTCGGTAATCGGCACGTTTTTCGTCAAGACCTCGGATGGCGGCAAAGTGATGGGCGCGCTTTACAAGGGCGTAATCGTCGCCGGCTTACTTGCCGCAATCGTGTTCTATTTCGTCACTGACATGATGATGAGCGAAAGTGGCAATGTGATTGGCATATATTGTTCGGCGCTCATCGGCCTGGCGCTGACCGCTGCCATGGTCTACATCACCGAGTACTATACCGGCACCGATTACAAGCCCGTAAAGACGATCGCCGAAGCATCCCTGACCGGCGACGCAACCAACATCATTGCGGGGCTCGGTGTCTCGATGAAATCGACCGCCTGGCCGGTAATCGCGGTGTGCGCAAGTATCTGGGGCTCGTTCATGTTAGCGCCTGACGGTGATTCGATTGCCGGTCTCTACAACATTGCCATTGCAGCGACGAGCATGCTGTCCATGACTGGCGTCATCGTCGCGCTCGATGCGTTCGGCCCGATCACCGACAATGCCGGCGGTATAGCCGAAATGTCGGAGCTGCCGCCGGAAATTCGCAAGATTACCGACCAGCTCGATGCGGTCGGTAATACCACCAAGGCAGTTACCAAGGGTTACGCCATCGGGTCCGCCGGACTTGCAGCGCTGGTGCTGTTTGCCGATTACACGAACGCGCTCGAGGGCCAGGGTTTCAACCTGACATTCGATTTGTCTGATTATCGTGTCATCGTCGGCCTGTTTATCGGTGGACTCGTGCCGTACCTGTTCGGTTCCATGGCCATGGAGGCTGTCGGGCGCGCTGCCGGATCGGTGGTCAACGAGGTGCGCCGCCAGTTCCGTGAAATCGAAGGCATCATGGAAGGCACGGGTAAACCCGATTATGGACGTGCCGTCGATCTTCTCACCAAGGCCGCGATCAAGGAAATGATCGTGCCCTCGCTGTTGCCGGTCGGCGTGCCGCTGATCGTTGGGCTGGTGCTAGGCCCGGTAGCATTGGGCGGCCTGTTGCTCGGCACGATCATCACTGGCTTGTTCGTAGCGATTTCGATGACTGCGGGCGGTGGCGCCTGGGACAATGCCAAGAAATTCATCGAGGACGGAAATCTCGGCGGCAAGGGCTCGGATGCACACAAAGCCGCGGTCACCGGCGACACCGTGGGCGATCCTTACAAGGACACCGCGGGCCCGGCCATCAACCCGCTGATCAAGATCATCAACATCGTGGCACTGCTGATCGTCCCCTTACTTCAATAGTGCCATGCAAATCAAAAAACCGCCGCGCTTTTGCGCGGCGGTTTTTTTTGCACTGATGCAATATTCAGTTTTCGGATGACCTGCGCCTGTTCCTGATCAGGTAATAGCCGCCGGCCAACGCTATGACGAGAAAGCCGATGCCGAACACGAGCATGGGTTCCATGCTGGCGGTATCCATGATTACGATTTTTCGCGTGATTGCGGTCAACGCAACGAGAAACATCATCTCGGCATGAATCCTGTGATCCTCGAGGTACATGTGAACGCTCGTCATTAGCTCCAGTCCGATCAGAACCATCAGGAACAATCCGAAGACATCCAACAGCTCGGACACGCCGAGGAAAAATCCCGGTGGCTCCATCAGGCCCGTGACAATTTCGTAACCTACCTCGACAGTCGCCGACGCCACGACAACCCCCATCAGGACAAGAAGCGATATCGCAATAACTCTCTCTGCTTTCTGGAAAACTTTCACTCGATTGGCTAACACATCCGCTAGGAACGTCCGCAAATTATACAGCATAGACACCCCGGACAGCGCCCGCTCGAGGAGCTATCGCTTGTGTCAGGGATTCAGAATGCGATACGAGCCGGTGGTCCCGGTGCCACCGGAACCCAATGTCGTTGGTGGATCGACAAAGTTACCTTGCACGAAATCGATGCCGACGTCTCGCAACCAGTCGAAATCAGCCTGCTCTTCGACCTGTTCCGCAACGACTCTGAACTCCATCGTGCGGGCCAATTTGATCATCGCAGACACCATTTCCTGATTGACCTGGTCCGTACTCAGGTTCCTCGTGTAGGTACCGTCAATCTTCAAATAGTCGACCGGCAGGTGCTTGAGGCTCGAGAATGAGCCAAGACCACTGCCGAAGTCATCGAGCGCGAACTCGCAACCGATGCCATGCAGAACTTCGATGAAGCGCTGCGCATGCTGCACGTTGCTTGAAATCGCACTCTCAGTAACCTCGAAACAAATACTCGAGGGCGAAACGCCGCTGTGATCGAGTGCGTCGACGACGAAACTCAGGAATCCCTCGTCACCAAGCGTTTGCCCGGAAATGTTGATGGCGCAGCTGCGGCGGCTCGGCAACTTGATCTTGCTCGAACTGATGGCGGCGAGCGCAGCATTGACTACCCAGCGATCGATCTGCGGCATCAGCTGATATCGCTCGGCGGAGCGCAGGAAGTCTGCGCTGTTCGTAAAACGCCCGTGTTCGTCGGGCATGCGTATCAAGACCTCGGCGGCGGGACCGGTGTTTTCGCCAGCGCCGGTGGCAATGATGGGCTGTACCGCCAGTTCGAACTTGTTTTCGTGCAGAGCCTCCTGCAGTTGGCGCAGCCACTGGATATCTCCACGTTCGCGTGCAATCGCTTCGTCGCGCGCCGAGTACACGTGGACCTGGCCGCGACCGCGTTGTTTGGCGACATAGCATGCGGAGTCGGCAGCACTCATGATGTCCTGCAGCGCCGCGCTGGCATGCGTGATCTCCACCAGGCCGATCGATATGCCGATATTGAAAATCTTGTCTTGCCAGACGAAGCGGTAATCAGCGACCGCGTTGCAAATATCGGTTGCGATCTGACGCGCCTTGTCGAGCGGGCAACCCATCAGCAAAGTTCCGAATTCGTCGCCGCCGAGGCGGCCGACAAAATCCGAGTCGCGAACCTGATCCTTGATCAAGGTCGCTACCTCGCGCAGCATGTTGTCGCCGGCAATATGCCCGCAACTGTCATTGACCGCCTTGAAGCGATCGAGATCCATATAGAAGATTATGTGCACGCCCTCCTCTGCGTGCGCAGAATCGATGGCTTCCTGCAGGCGCCGTTCGAATTCCCGCCGGTTGATCAATCCGGTCAGTGCATCGTGAGTTGCCTGGTAGCTCATCTGGCGCGTGAGACCGCGAATCTCGCTTACATCGTGAAACACGACTACCGTGCCGGAAATACTGTTGCCGGGACCGCGGACGGGCGACGCCGTGATCTCGACCGAGTGCTCGTGTTCTCCGTCTCCGCTGACGAGTAATGCCCGTCGACCCATATTGACGCGGCGTCGCATCGACAGGCATCGCTCAACAGGATCACCCAACGGTCGCCGGTCGGCTTCGTCAATCAGTGAGAATAATTCGCCAAGCTTGTGGCCGGACGCATTATCGCGATTGGCGCCGGTCATCGACTCCGCGGCGCGATTCATGTAGTCGATGCGACCCTGGTTGTCTGTCGTTATTACACCTTCGGAAATCGACTCAAGTGTATATTGCGCTTGCCGTTTGCTTCGACTCAAAGACACTTCGAGGCTCTTGCGATAGCTGACATCACGGGCAATTGTGAGAATCGCCCGGTTGCCCCGGTACTCGATTAGCGAACTCTGCGCCTCGACCCACAGGCCCCTTTCCGCACCATCGATTAGCTGAATCTCCAGTCTGCGCGGCGCAGACTGTCCTGCAAGATGGTCCGCCATCGTCTTGCGAAACAGGGCGCGATAAGCAGGTTTAACGAGATCTGAAACATCCCTGCCCTCGAGTTGATCTGGTTTCAGGCCAACGAGGTTTGCCGCACTGTCATTCGCGAGCAGTATCCGTTCATCGTGAACGAGTACGATTTCCGGCAACGTCCTTGCAAATTCTGCAAACAGTTTGTCCCTGTCCTGAATCTCTTCGTCACGTTCGCCGATTGCATCGAAAAGTCGATTAATGGTATCTGCCAGATCACCGATGTCTTGCTGATCCGTCGTTTGCAGACGACGACCGACAGACGCATCGGCCGATACGGAAATCAGTTCGTCGTTCAGGTCGTCGAGTCGCTTGATCAAGCGCCGCCGGCGTAGCGACACTACCAGGAGCAGTATCAGGGCAACTGACAGCGCGGCGGCAAGAGCGATAATTAAAACGGTCGGTGACATGCAATTCTTACTGCCGGAAAATTCGAGTTTCCGACCGCGCTCCCGGCCTGATCAGTTTCTATGCTATCCCAGCGCAATCTCGTCCGTCCTTGCCCGGCTATCGTGCAAATGATGCCGTTAAACGATCATTTGTTATTATTGAGCGCTCGTCTTGCGTCTCCCAAGCCGGAGATCCGAGGTGATTTGAGCATTCGTTATGTGCACTGCTAAGGATATCCCAGCTACCACGGCGCGCCGCAGCGATTCACCATAATTCACTAAGCAGAATTTGTCCGGCGAATGTTGGATACAGCAGAGAAGCGGTGCTAATAAGAATAACTTTTTAAATTTCAGATAGTTAAAGGAAACCGAGAATATGAACCCAGAATTGGCCCGGCGCAAAATGGTCGAGCAGCAGGTGCGTCCCTGGGATGTTTTCAACCAGGATGTGCTGAACGTCCTGGGCAGCGTTGCCCGGGAGAAATTCGTCCCCGCAGGCTACGAGGACGTTGCCTATTCGGATACCGAGATTCCCCTGGGCTACGGACAGGTTATGCTGCGACCGGTCATCGAAGGCCGGCTGCTGCAGGCGCTCGACCTCGGCCCGCATGACGAGGTGCTCGAAATCGGTACCGGCAGCGGATATCTCACGGCATGTCTTGCCGCATTGAGCGCATCGGTAACCAGCATCGACATCCACCAGGATTTCATCACGAATGCCGCCAACAAGCTCGAGGCCGCGGGCATTAATAATGTGAACCTCCAATGCATGGATGCAATGCAAGAGTTGCCTGAAGGTCGCTTCGATGCGATCGCGGTAACGGGCTCCGTACCTCGCGTAGATGATCGGTTCGTTAACGCGCTGAAGCCTGGCGGAAGATTATTTCTTGTCGTGGGCGAATCTCCGCTGATGAGCGCCGTTCTGATTGTGCGGAAAGACGGAGAGTCGCAGGAAAGCTCCCTGTTCGAGACAGATATTCCCGCGCTCGAAAACACCGCGAAGGAATCGGTTTTTTTCTTTTAATTGAAACCGCATGGCATTGATCCGCATCTAATATGAGGATGCTGACAGCCGGCGCATGGGGGCACTGAGCTTGTACGAGCACTTATCACCGGCAGAATTTGTAGAAAAGCGTGATGCAGACGAGTCCTGGCAGCTCCTCGACGTCAGGGAACCCTGGGAAATCGAGATAGTTTCGGCGCCAGATTCGATCAAGATTCCTTTATCTGAAGTTGCGGAGCGGCATGCGGAACTCGACCCGAACCGGCCCATAGCAGTCCTTTGCCATGCGGGAGGGCGCAGCGCCAGGGTAGCCGAGTACCTGGCCAGCCTGGGGTTCACGCAGGTCGCCAACATCGTCGGCGGCATCGATGCGTGGTCTCAGGAAGTTGATAATTCGCTGCCGCGTTACTGAACGTAAAAAAGGATTTAACGCTTGACTGATATACTGATATAGTTGACCATAACACCTACCGCCTGCGAAGCAGCTGTCCATGGAACCTTCAAAATGAATAAATTTATCAAAATCCGATACTTACTCGCGTTTATATGCGCGCTTGCGATGCCCGGTATCGCCGTCGCCGCGTCTTTGCTGGAGGTCTATCAGCAGGCTCTGCAGAGTGATCCATTGATTCATGAGGCGGAAGCCAGGCGCATGGCTGCGCTCGAAGCGACGCCGCAGGCGCGAGGATTGTTGCTGCCGCGAATTTCCGCGGGTGGCAGCTGGTATCGAGGCGGTGACTCGCGCCTGCAGCAAGAGGCCATTCAGGACGACACGGGCAACATCATCGCTTTCAACACCGTGGATGCGGAATCTGATTTCGACGGCTTCGGCTGGAACGCGGAACTTCGCCAGACGGTATTCCGCTGGGATCAATTTGTCGGCCTGAAGCAGGCTGGCAAGAGAGTTGCCAAGGCGGAAGTCGATTTCGAAGCGGCGCAGCAGGACCTGATCGTGCGCGTGGTTACCCGCTACTTCGAAGTACTCGGCGCAGAGGACCGTCTGACATCGATTCATGCCGACCGGCTGGCGATTGCACGGCAACTGGAGCAGGCAAAACAGCGCTTTGAAGTTGGCCTGATCGCAATAACCGATGTACAGGAATCGCAGGCAGCCTACGACCAGGCGGTCGCCAACGAAATCCAGGCAAAACGGGAACTGGCGACCGCAAGGTACTTCCTGCGTGAGATTACCGGCGAATATATCGACACCTTGTCTGCGCCAGGGGATGATCTTCCGTTGGTTTCGCCAAATCCTGCCGATGAAGCAAGCTGGATAGACTTGGCAATGACTCAGAATCTTTCACTGGTCTCCAGCCGCTTCGACGAAGAAATTGCAAGGGACGAGATTTCGTTTCGTCGCAGCGGCCATTACCCGACGCTGGATCTCGTCGCAAATTACGATGACAGTGACACGGACATCTCCAATCTTACGATTGCCGGGGTGCCGACAATAAATCCGAGCTTTCCCACGGGCAGCACGCGTGATTCGATTTCCCTCCAGTTAAACGTACCGTTGTTCGAGGGTGGCCGGACGACCTCCCGGGTTCGCGAGGCCGTCTACCTGCATCGCGCCAGCAGGGAACAGTTGCAGCGCGTCGCGAGAGAGACGGAGCGCCAGACCCGCGATGCCTACCTCGGTGTTTTGTCGGAGATCAGCCGCGTCAACGCGCTTGGGCAGGCCGTCGAATCAAGTCGCACGGCGCTGCAGGCGACACAGGCCGGATTTGACGTGGGCACACGTACTATCGTAGACGTACTGAATTCCCAGCGGGCTCTGTATACGGCGATCACGAATTATTACCAGAGCCGTTACACCTACATCGGCAACGTGCTGCGGCTTAAACTCGCCGTTGGCAGTCTGCAGATCCAGGATCTCGAAGAAATCGACCGTCACCTGGTCGAGCGCCGGCCACCGGAAGAAGTGATCGCGGAGGAAGAAGCACAGGAAACCGAAAATTAATCTCGAACGCTCGTGAGGAGCGGTTCGAGCAATTTCAGGAGCCGGTCCAGCGCGCCCTTGTTTTGCTGAACGATTTCACGACCCCGGTTACCGATTTCTTCCGCCTTCTGTGGATCCGCGAATAGGTCTGCAACTGCAGCACCGAGCTCGTCTGCATCACTGACTGCAATCGAAGCGCCGAGATTCTCAAACTTGGAAGCGATATCCTGCGTGTGAAACAGGTGTGGACCGGTCACTACCGGCCTGCCCAACGCAGCCGGTTCGAGCAGGTTGTGGCCACCAATCGGTACCAGGCTGCCACCAACAAATGCGACGTTCGCTGCAGCGTAAAACAGCGGCACATCGCCCATCGTATCGCCGAGATACACCTCCGTATCCGAGCTGCAGGCTATGCCCTCGGTACGCGCGACGAATTTCAAGCCTTTTTTTTGTAACAGGTTGCGAACACCTGCGAACCGTTCGGGGTGCCGCGGCGCCAGAATCAGCAGCGCATCCGGAAATCGTTTGCGAATCTGCTCATGGGCGTCGATGACCTGCTCCTCCTCACGGTCGTGGGTACTTGCGGCGACCCACACCGGGCGGTCTGCGAAATTATCGCGGCGGAATGACTCGCCCCGTGCGACGAGGTCTTTAGCCAATTCGATGTCGAACTTGATATTACCGGTAACCTTGGTCCGTTCCGGAGCCGCACCGAGCGTCTTGAAGCGTTCAGCATCGGTTTCACTCTGAGCAGCGATGACGATGCCGTATGACAGCGTCTCGCGAAATAACGGCAGGAACCTGCGGTAGCCACCGACCGAGTTGGGGGAGATTCTTGCGCTAACGAGCACCAGCGGGATATTCCGCCTGCCGCACTCGTAATACAGGTTAGGCCAGATTTCGGTTTCGAGAATCAGCGCGATGTCCGGCTGCACGGAATTGAAGAAACGGGTCACGGCAAACGGCGTCTCGAACGGTATGAAGCAATGTTCGACCGAATCGCCGAACAATGCCCGTACCCGCTCGGCGCCAGTGGGCGTGACTGTGGTAACGAGTAGCCGACGTTCAGGGAACTGTTGCGCCAGTGACTTTATGAGCGGCACTGCCGCCTGAACCTCACCAACGGATACCGCATGGATCCAGATACTGCCGCCAGGCATGCCCGGATAACCGAAACCGAATCTCTGCCCGAACCGGTCCCGGTAACCCCGGTTGCCGAGACCGCGGGCAAGCCAGTAAAAAGCATAGACCGGCATCAGCAGGTATGTGACTAAGGCGTAGGCGAATCGCATCGATCGATATGCAGTTCAGCGGAACGTACTGCCCGTAGACGCGTAGCGGACAATCAACCGCGGAGCTTGTCTATTATTTTGCTCGACGAGTGTCCTTCGCGAAACGCGAGCACACGAACCTCGCCACCGTTTTTCAATATGTCTTTCGCGCCGGCGATATCATCGGGCCGATAGTCACCGCCCTTGACCAGGGTATCCGGCAGAATCTTGCGGATGAGGCGCGCCGGCGTATCTTCGGAGAACGGCACAACCCAGTCCACCGCGGCAAGACCGGCCAGTACCGCCATACGATCAGCGAGCGTGTTGATGGGCCGCCCCTCGCCCTTCAAACGTCTCACTGAGTCATCATCGTTTACGGCAACGATCAGCCGGTCACCCAGACTCTTGGCTTCTTCCAGGTAGGCGACGTGTCCGGCATGCAGGAAATCGAAACAGCCGTTTGTCATGACGATGGATTCGCTGTGCAGTCTCGCCTCGCTGACCATTGCAGCGAGTTCGTCCTCGTCAACGAGACCGCGGCCGCCCTGTCCACGCTGATGCAATGCTGCGCGAATCTCCGAGGGACTGACGGACGCGACGCCGATCTTTCGCACGACGAGTCCTGCAGCGAGATTGGATAAAGCAGCAGCGTTCGCCATTGATTCGCCGCTCGCCAGCGCACCGGCAAAAACGGCAATGACGGTGTCGCCGGCACCGGTCACATCGAACACTTCTCGCGCCCTCGTCGACAGAAAGACCGGTTCATCCGCTGGCTCGACGAGCAGCATTCCTCTTTCGCTGCGCGTGATCAGCAACGCACCCAGGTCCAGTTCCGAAATCATGTGCCTGGCACGCTCGACAAGCTCGTCGTCGGAGGCGCAGGCTCCGGCTACCGCCTCGAATTCGGGCTGGTTCGGCGTCAACACCGTGGCGCCCCTGTATTTGTCGAACGCGGTTCCTTTGGGATCGACGAGTACCGGAATCTTCGCTTTGCGGCAAAGTTCGATCATGTCCGAGACCCTGGTGAGCGCACCTTTCGCATAGTCCGACAAAATGACTGCTGTTGCAGTTTTCAATTCCTTCTGTAGCAGTCCGGCAAGCGCATCACTGCCCGAGGCATCCGGCTCCTCGCGATCCAGACGGATGAGCTGTTGACCCCGGCTCTGGACCCGGGTTTTGGTCGTCGTCGGCCAGTTCTTGACCGCCTTGAACCGGCACCGGATATGCTGCTGCTCCAGAACGGAACGCAAGGCGGCGGCCTCTTCGTCCTCGCCGACCACCCCAATGAGCGTCGTAGCAATGCCGAGTGCAACCAGGTTGACAGCGACGTTCGCTGCGCCGCCCGCGCGGCTTTCCGTTTCCCGCACATGCACGACGGGTACCGGCGCTTCCGGCGAAATGCGGCCGGTGCCGCCGAACAGATACCTGTCCAGCATTACGTCGCCGGCCACCACGATGGAAGCGGAGGAAAAATCAGGAATTGAAAGGGTCACGGCGAGATAGTACTACAGCCGCACAAGGATTCGCGGCTCCGAGGATTCTCTAAAACCGTCAGTTTTGATACGAGTGCGAGCAAGCGCCGCGCGCAGAACCTGGGTGCATATGCAATACATGAGGATTCGAGCACGCCGCTGCCGACGCAATCGCGCAAAACGGGCGGTTTTCAGGGGATCCGGTCAGCCGCACTTGGAGTCGCCGCAACTAAGACAGGTCATACACCCGTCCATCATGACGACCGCGGCGTTATTGCATCGGGTGCAGAGTTGCGCGCCCTCCGGATATTCGGATTTCGCAAACGCATCCTGCTGTTTGGTGCTGGCTTCGAATTCCGCCCGTTTTTCTTCGAGCAGCTTCTTCTGTTCCTCGTCGAGCTCTGTTTTCTTGAGCAAACCGATTGATATTAGGTGTCTCTCTACGATGTACCCCAGTTCGGCAATGATCGATGGCATGAAGGTGCCGCCCGGTTTCCAGTATCCGCCGCGGGGATCGAATACGGCTTTCAGCTCATCGGCCAGGAACGTCACGTCACCGCCTTTGCGGAATACGGCCGAAATAATCCTGGTCAGAGCGACGATCCACTGGTAGTGATCCAGATTCTTCGAGTTGATAAAGATTTCGAAAGGCCTGCGTTTCTCGTGCTCGGTACCCTCATTGAGGATGATGTCATTGATCGTGACGTACATCGCATGATCGGATACGGGAGTCTTGACCTTGTATGTCGAGCCGATAAGCATTTCAGGCCGCTTGAGCTTCTCGTGCATCCTGATGACTTCGGCGCCACCGTCGGTCGTTTCACGGCGAAACTCCTGCCGCGGTGTCCCGGCAGGCGGCTCTTCCTGCTGTTTTACCGAATAGCCGACTATTTTCTTCTCAATCTTTAATTTGCTCATTTCTTCCAAACCCTAAAACTTGCCGTAGTAGCCTTCCTTGAGCGCGTCAAATAAATTGGCTGCCGTATGTACCTCGCCGTCGTACTCGATCTCTTCGTCGCCTTTCAGCTCGACTGCCGTTCCATCTTCGAGCGTGAACGAGTAAACGGTCTTCTTCAGATCCTGTTCCTTGACCAGCACGCCCTGGAACGCTTCCGGGTTAAAGCGGAACGTGGTGCATCCTTTCAATCCCTGTTCGTATGCATACAGGTAAATGTTCTTGAAATCCTCATACGGATAATCAGTCGGCACATTCGCCGTCTTTGAAATAGACGAATCGATCCACTTTTGCGCCGCTGCCTGGATGTCGACATGCGCGTTGGGCGTAATGTCCTCGGCCGTGATGAAATAATCAGGAAGTGCATTGTCCGTGTCATGCTCTGCATCAGCAGCAGCGGGCATTGCCTTCGAATTGACCAGCTCTCGGTACGCCAGCAACTCGAACGAGAATACGTGCACTTTTTCCTTGGTCTTCTTGCCCTCGCGAATGACGTTGCGGAAGTAGTGGTGCGCAAAACTCGGCTCGATACCGTTGCTCGCGTTGTTCGCGAGCGACAGCGAAATCGTCCCGGTCGGCGCAATTGAGCTGTGATGTGTGAACCTCGCCCCGACCTTGGCCAGTTCCGCGACCAGTTCCGGTGCTTCGGTGGCGATGCGCTGCATATAGCGGCTGTAGCGGGCGTGCAGGATACGGCCGGGAACCCGGTCGCCGATCTTGTAACCGTCTGCCGCCATCTCCGGCCTCTTGCCGAGCATTTCCCGGGTTACCTCGAAATCCTCGCTCATGATCGGCGCAGGCCCTTTCTCCTTGGTCAGATCCAGAGCCGCTTCCCAACCCGCCAGGGCCAGCTGTTTGGCGATCTCCTCGGTAAACTTGATGGAGCCGGCATCACCGTATTTCATGCGCAACATGGATATCGTCGATCCGAGCCCTAGAAAGCCCATGCCGTGGCGCCGCTTGCGCTTGATTTCATCGCGCTGCAGCGGCAGTGGCAGCCCGTTGATTTCGACAACGTTGTCGAGCATCCGGGTAAATATTTTCACGACCTTGCGGAATTCGTCCCAGTCAAACCGCGCGTCCTCGGTAAACGCATCTATGACGAACTTGGTCAGGTTGACGGATCCGAGCAGGCACGAGCCGTATGGCGGCAGTGGTTGCTCGCCGCAGGGGTTCGTCGCCCGGATATTCTCGACGAACCAGTTGTTGTTCATCTCGTTGACCTTGTCGATCAGCACAAAGCCCGGCTCCGCGAAATCATAGGTCGACGCCATGATCAGGTCCCACATCCGGCGCGCCGGCATGCTCTTGTAAATCTTGCATGCCACAAGGCCTGCGTCGTTGCGTGCATAGTTGTGCGGCTCGGGCCACTCACGCCAGACGAACTGGCTCGAGTCGCTGGTGTCGAGTTTGTCCTGTTCGATCTCGCGTGGTGTTACCGGAAACGCGAGCTGCCAGTCAGCGTCGTCCTTGACCGCCTGCATGAATTCTTCCGTGATCAGCAGGGACAGGTTGAATTGCCTGAGCCGACCGTCCTCGCGCTTCGCACGAATGAAGTCCATCACGTCGGGATGCCCGATGTCGAAGGTCCCCATCTGTGCGCCGCGGCGTCCTCCAGCCGACGAAACGGTGAAACACATCTTGTCGTAGATGTCCATGAACGACAGCGGCCCGGAGGTGTAGGCGCCGGCACCGGTGACATAGGCGCCCTTGGGGCGCAAGGTGGAGAATTCGTAACCGATTCCGCATCCCGCCTTAAGTGTCAGGCCGGCTTCGTGCACCTTGTTGAGAATGTTGTCCATCGAATCGGCGACAGTGCCGGAGACTGTGCAATTGATGGTGGAGGTTGCGGGCTTGTGTTCCTGCGCGCCTGCATTGGAAATTATGCGGCCGGCCGGTATTGCACCATTACGCAATGCCCACAGAAATTCCTCGTAGCACTGCTCCCGCAACTCTTCCGTCTCGACGTTTGCCAGCGCCCGCGCCACGCGTTTGTAGGTGTCATCAATCGCGGCATCGATGTGCGTGCCATTTTTTGCGGTGAGTCGGTATTTCGAATTCCAGATGTCCAGCGACGCTGGTTGTAAGTTGATGTCGGCGACGGAATGAGCGTCAAGATGTACCGCGGACTTCATGTTGTCCTTTACTCCCTAATCTTTGTTAGGACCGCAATTTCCCCAATTTTTTGCCCAAGCGCGCTTTCCGAAGAGTGAAAAGCGCCCCGCTCGCCACTACGCATTTTTTCAGCGGCGAGTGCCAAAAATGGCCCTTGATCTTCGTTATCGCAGGCACAAGATGTTGTGCCAACTAGGAGTCAAGATTATGCCTGCTCGCGTCGACTGTCAAGGCCTTGTCCGTTTTTTTTCTAAGACACTAAATACAGAAAAAACAGATACTTATAAGAACAACTCAAATAAGTGCTTTAAATTACTGGTGAAAAAAATGACGTTTTTGTGAAAGCTGTTTGTCACTACATATTGTGGCATCGCAAAACGGCAAAGAACGCCGAAAATCGCCGCGTTTTTTTGCGGCTTTTGCCGGCTTGAAAACAGATTCGAAGGCCGCATAAATGCCGGCAAATGAGGCATCCCGCGCGTCTTTATGCGACGCCGATGATTGCATTGTTGCATCACAGCTAAGGAGTAAGAAATGAACATTACGAGGTTTGAACCGTGGGGCCTGATCGACCTCTTGCACCGGGATCTCGATCAGATTGCCGGCCGGCGATTCGGTCATATCACCAGGGACACGGACGGCAGCAGTGTTGCCGACTGGGTACCGGCAGTCGATATCGTCGAGGAGAAGGACCGTTACGTATTGCGCGCCGACGTCCCTGGCGTAAAGCCGGAGGATATCGACGTCAACATGGAAAACGGCATGCTGACTGTCTCCGGCGAACGTCACGACGAGATGAGCGAAGAGACGCAGGAAATGCGTCGTGTCGAGCGGGTCAGTGGCAAGTTCTACCGGCGCTTTAGTCTGCCCGATACTGCCGACGCCGAGGAAATTACGGCGAAGAGTACGAATGGCATTCTCGAGGTAACCATTCCGAAGCAACCGGAAGTTCAGGCACGGCGGATTACCGTAGAAACCAACTGACAGGAACCGCGACGAATCGCAGGCGCCCGGCATCCTCCGAAATTGCCGGGCGCCTTGATTGAGGGCCATGGAAGGAACTTTTTGCGATCTTTTCCTGTCCTCTGGCAAACAGGCTATGCTTGAGACTTTCATTCACGGGCCGTTAAGCACTGCCGATGCAATATGATTTGCCAGCGGGCTTGCGGTGGGCGAGGAGCCCCGCAGCCTGCCGGATATTTTGATGAGGATTTTCGCACCATGAGCAAAACCTACCGCCTGATCTGCGCTACCCTGCTTATGTTCGTTGCTGTGTCGAGCCAGGCCGCACTGCCGGACAGCGTCGACGGCCAGCCACTGCCGAGTCTTGCGCCACTGGTGAAAGAGGTCGCGCCGGCAGTGGTTAATATTCGCGTCAGCCAGACGGTGCAAACGCGCGCACCATACGGTGACGAGATGTTCAGGCGATTCTTCGGTTTGCCCGACTTTGAAGGCGGCCCGCGCGAAGTTGCGAGTGCCGGCTCGGGCGTCATCGTGGATGCCGAAAACGGTTACATTCTGACCAATCACCATGTCGTCGAGGGTGCCGACAAGATCCAGGTCTCGCTGTTGAACGACGACTCGCTGGATGCGGAAGTCATAGGTTCGGACGCGGCGACCGACATCGCCGTTCTCAAGGTCGAGCCGGATAGCCTGGTTGCTCTGCCAATCGGCGAATCCGACGAATTGCAGGTTGGCGATTTTGTCATTGCCATCGGCAATCCGTTCGGCCTCGGTCACACCGTCACGTCGGGCATCGTCAGCGCTCTGGGGCGCACCGGTATCAGCCGCGATGGTTACGAGGATTTCATCCAGACGGACGCATCGATCAATCCCGGCAACTCGGGCGGCGCGCTCGTGAACATGCGCGGCGAACTCATTGGTATCAATTCGGCAATCGTCAGCCGCACGGGCGGCAACGTGGGTATCGGTTTCGCCGTGCCATCGGAAATCGCGCGATCGATCATGAATCAGATCCTCGACTTCGGTGAAGTACGTCGTGGCCTGCTCGGCGTTTCCATTCAGACGATCGATGCCGAAAGCGCCAAGGCACTTGGCGCTGAAGTCGATAGCGGTGCCCTGGTCTCGGCTATCGAACCCGGATCGGCGGCCGAGGATGCCGGGCTGCAGGTCGACGACATAATTGTCCGCGTCGATGACAAGAAGATAGACAACAGTCGCGAGCTGGCTAACGCAATCGGTCTGAAAGGATCTGGTGAGGTCGTCAATATCGAGTTCGTCCGCGACGGCAAGACCCGCAGGGTCCAGGCGACCCTTGGTCAACGCACGATTGCACAGGCAAGCGGCGCTGAAATCCACCCGGGCCTGTCGGGAGCGCGCTTTGCGAGTTCTTCGGCCAGCGCAAGCGGCGGCGTCGACGTGACCGAAGTTGAGCCCGGCAGCCCGGCCGCGCAGCGCGGACTGAGATCCGGAGACGTCATCATTGCCGTCAACCGGCAGCAGGTACAAAACCTGCAGCAGCTGCGGACGATCGCGGAAGCCAACAGCATCCTGTTTCTGCTGGTGCAACGCGGGGACCGCTCCCTCATGCTGCAGATTCGCTAGCGGCAATGTCCGCAGCATGGAAGTTTCATGCTGTGCTTGCCGGTGCTCTGCTGAGCACCTGGTACTGTGGCGTTGCCACGGCCGATACCGGTGATCTCGAAAACAAGCGCGCGGCGTTTCGTGCGGTCTATCCTGAAGTAGAACGCGGCAACTGGGAGCCCGTGCTGCAGTACGAGCGACTGCTCAGGGACTATCCTCTCTGGCCCGATCTCCGGGCCAGTTACCTGAGAGCCCGGCTGGACAATGCCGAGCATGCCGAGATAGAGGCTTTTCTCGACCAATACGGCATGCTGAAACCGGCCCGCGAACTTCGCTACCAGTTTTCCCTGCACCTTGCGGCCGCCGGCCATCACTCCGAGTACCTGGAGATATACCGGCAGTACTATCGCGACCTCGGCAATGCCAGGCTGGATTGCCTCGCCTTGCAGGCTCAACTGCACGAAGGTCCCACAGACAACATCGCTGATCGCGGTTTGCGACTCTGGCTTACCGGCAGTAGCCAGGAAGATGAATGCGATCCGGTATTTGCGCACCTGCGTTCCCGCAATGAGTTGACCGATGATCATTACAGTGAACGATTTGCGTTGGCTGT
>JBFFKF010000026.1:0-26075 GCA_041555515.1 Woeseiaceae bacterium | reverse complement strand
GGCGACTTCCTCGAGGTTGCCGGAAACTTGCTGGATAACGCATGCAAGTGGTGCAAGCAGCAGGTCAGATTAAAGGTCAGGCCAGTCACGGAAGGCAATATCGAGAGCGGCGGAATGAAGATGATCGTCGAAGATGACGGTCCCGGCATTCCGGCCGAGGCGGCAGATGCGCTCATGCAGCGGGGTACCAGGCTTGACGAGACCGCACCCGGTCACGGCATCGGCCTGGCGGTCGTAAAAGACATCGCCGCCTCTTACGGCGGCGATGTCAGGATATCGGATTCGGATCTGGGTGGCGCCAACATAACCGTCACCATTGCGCCTGCGTAGAAACTCCTGTGGGAGCGACTTTAGTCGCGATTCGATACCGAAAAAATGTTCGCGGCTGAAGCCGCTCCCACGGACAGTCCTACGAATCCTTGCTGACCGCGTCGCCGATTTCGATCAGCGGCTTGATGAGATCAAGCGGCAACGGGAAGATGATCGTGTTGGTCTTGTCGCCGGCCACTTCCTTCATCGTCTGCAGATAACGCAGCTGCAGCGCCTGTTTCTGCGATGCCAATGTCGCCGCGGCCTCGGCCAGCATGTCTGCCGCCTGTTTTTCGCCTTCGGCGTTGATGACCTTCGCTCGCCTCGCGCGTTCCGCTTCGGCCTGCTGTGCGATCGCGCGAATCATGCTCTCGTCGAGGTCCACGTGCTTGATCTCTACATTGGCGACCTTGATACCCCAGTTGTCCGTGCGCTGATCGAGAATGCCCTGGATATCCGTATTCAGTTTGTCGCGTTCCGCCAGCATGTCATCGAGCTCGTGTTGCCCGAGCACCGAGCGTAGCGTTGTTTGCGACAACTGGCTGGTTGCCTCGAACACGTTGGCAACCTGAATGACGGCTTTTTCCGGATCGACAATACGAAAATAAATAACGGCGTTAACTTTTACGGATACGTTGTCGCGCGATATCACATCCTGCGTTGGTACGTCCATGACAATGACGCGGAGGTCGACTTTGGTCATCGTCTGGATGAACGGAATCAGGATGATCAATCCCGGTCCTTTAACCTTGTAGAAGCGGCCGAGGAAGAAAATTACGCCTCGCTCATACTCTTTCAAGATCTTGATCGTATTGACCGCGATGATGATGACAATCGCGGCAATGAGGCCAATCGTTGCTAATCCCATTGATGTTCCTTTTTGATTTTAGGTTTGTAGTTCCGCCCCGGATTCTTCAGATTCGGTAACAGGCTCGACTTTAAGCGTCAGGCCAACGAGATCGAGTACCAGCACCTTCTGGTCTTTTTCGACCGGCTTTTTACTGGATGCGGACCAGGTCTCACCCTCGAGCCAGACCTTGCCGTTACCGACGAATGATTCCATCGCTACGCCTTGGGCGCCGATGATCCTGTCCCTGCCGCTCACGGCTCCCTGTCGTCGAGCTTTGACGAGGTAACCGACCAGCCAGAGCAAGAGCAAACCGGCGATGAGCCCCATACTGATTACGAATGTCAGTGAGATACCAAAACCCGGAATACCAGTGTCAAACATCATTATTGATCCGAAAATTATTGCCGCGATACCGCCGATCCCTAGCGCACCGAAACTTGGAACAAAGGCTTCAGCAGTTATCAGGGCAAGGCCCACCAGAATCAAGGCCAGACCGACGTAATTTACAGGTAAAACCTGCAGCGCGTACGCCGCGAGAAGCAGACAGATAACGCCGGCAACGCCGGGGATGATTGCACCCGGGTTGTAACCTTCGAACAACAGGCCGTAAAGACCAACCATCAGCAACAGAATTGCGATCTCGGGTTTCGCGATCGCGCCCAGTATTTTCAATCGCCAGCCGGGTTCCACGACTTCGACGCTTACATCTTCGGCATCAATCGTGTAGGGCTCATTATTGACGCTGACAACGCGACCGTGGACTGCCTCGATCAATTCGTCGAGGTCTGCGGCGATCAGGTCGATGACATTCATTTGCAGCGCCTCGGATGCCGTGAGCGTGGCTGCCTCTCGCACGGCCTGTTCCGCCCAGTCCGCGTTTCTGCCATGTGCTTCGGCAAGGCCGCGGATGTAGGAAACGGCGTCATTCATGACCTTGCGGTCCATGGCGCCCCTCGGTGCCTCGGGTTGTGCTGGCTCCTCGTCTTCGGCTTCCTCGGTTTCTTCCTTCTTCTCGTCCGCGGACGGTTTCGGTGCGAACGGGCTTCTGCCTTTTGAGTCTTCGCCGCCATCGTCGCCCATCAGTTGGACCGGCGTCGCTGCCCCCAGGTGCGTCGTCGGCGCCATTGCCGCGACATGGCTCGCCAGCAAGATGTAAGTACCTGCGCTGTCGGCCCTGGCACCCCCCGGGGCGACATAAGTGACGACTGGCACGCTCGAGGCCAGTATTGACTGTACTATGTCGCGCATCGGCTCCATCAGCCCGCCCGGCGTATCCATGCGAATGATGATGAGCCTGGCGTTCTGGTCCTGCGCGTCCTCTATGCCGTCGACAATGTATTCGGCCGTGGCAACGCCCAGCGCACCTTTAATGTCCAGCAGCACGGCGGTACCGTTAGCCCGGAGATCGCCGCTAATGGTAAGGCCGGCAACTGCGACGAACACCGCCGTACGGCGCAGCCACTGGATGGAAAGCGAAGAGGCTTTTTTCATACGACTATAATAGCAGGGCGAATACGGCTTTGAGTCATGAAATGTTTATTAGATTCGTTACAACGGGCGGCACGATCGACAAGATCTATTTCGACGAGATGAGTCAGTTCGAAGTCGGCGAGTCACAGGTCAAGCACATATTGACTGAGGGGCTCGTTAATTTCGACTATGACATCGTTTCAATGTTCCAAAAAGATAGCCTGGAACTTACCGATAAAGACCGGCAAGAATTAAAAGAATTCATAGAGGGCGACGACGCCGAGCGTTACGTAATCAGCCACGGTACGGACACGATGGTCGAAACGGCCGATGTGCTGACCTCCATTCCGGGAAAGACGATCGTCCTGACCGGCGCGCTGAGCCCCGCACGTTTCAAGACGAGTGACGCTGTATTCAACGTAGGCATGGCCGTGGCCGCGGTGCAGACGCTCGGACGGGGCGTCTACCTCGCCATGAACGGCAGGGTATTCGAGGCGGGGAAGGTCAGAAAAAACCGCGACAAGAATTGTTTCGAAACGGTTGCTACAGATCGAAATTGATTCCCTGCGCGAGCGGCAGGTCCTGACCGTAATTTATCGTGTTTGTCTGCCTGCGCATGTATGCTTTCCACGAGTCAGACCCCGCTTCTCGACCGCCGCCGGTTTCCTTCTCGCCGCCGAATGCGCCGCCGATCTCGGCGCCGGAAGTGCCTATATTTACATTGGCAATGCCGCAATCTGATCCGGCATGTGAGAGAAAGTACTCAGCGTGTTGCAGGTTGTCGGTAAAGATCGCCGACGATAAGCCCTGGACTACGCCATTTTGATAACTGATAGCTTCGTCCAAATCCTTGTAGGTGATCAGGTACAGAATCGGCGCGAATGTTTCGGTCTGCACGATGTCCCAGTCGTTCTTTGCCACCGCAATCGCCGGCTCCACAAAATATCCGGGCCCGTCGAGTCGTTTGCCGCCAAACAAAATCTCGCCGCCCGCTTTCTTGACAGCCGCTATGGCTTCGTCGAACTGGTCCATTGCGGACTCGTTGATGAGTGGGCCCATCAGTGTATTAGCGTCCAGTGGGTCCCCGATGCGAACCTGCGAGTATGCAGCGACAAGTCTGTCTTTAAGCTCGTCCATGCGGGACTCATGGCAGATGATGCGGCGGGTTGTCGTACAGCGTTGCCCCGCTGTGCCCACGGCGCCAAACACGATCCCTGGCACGGCTATATCTAGATTCGCAAATTCGTCAACGATGATTGCGTTATTACCGCCGAGCTCCAGCAACACTTTGCCCGTCCTTTGCGCGACCTTTTGGCCGACGCTTATACCGACCCCACATGACCCGGTGAAAGAAATCATGTCGACACGGCGGTCATCCACGAACTTATTCGCAAGCTCATGCATTCCGTCATTAAAGACATAAAAGATTTCCGGGAAGCCGGCACCCTTTAGTGCCGCGTTACAGATTTTCTGCACCGCAATTCCACAAAGCGACGTGTTGGAGGAAGGCTTCCAGATGCTGATATTGCCGCAGACTGCGGCGATGCATGAATTCCATGACCAGACCGCAACCGGGAAATTAAAAGCCGTGATGATGCCCACGAGACCCAGCGGATGCCATTGCTCGTACATGCGATGTTTCGGGCGTTCGGAATGCATCGTTTTGCCGTATAACATGCGCGACTGCCCGACCGCGAAGTCGGCGATGTCGATCATCTCCTGGACTTCGCCGTCTCCTTCCACCTTGATCTTGCCCATTTCCAGGCTCACGAGGCTGCCCAGCGCATCTTTGTTGTCGCGCAGCGCGTTGCCGACGAGGCGGATCGCTGCGCCGCGAGCAGGAGCGGGAATACTGCGCCACTCCAGAAATGATTCTCTTGCATGTGTGATCAATTGTTCGTACTCGGCGCTTGTTGTCGAACGTACCGCGGCAATGACTTCACCGTTTGCCGGGTTTACGGACTCGATCACCGGTGCCGACTCATCAACCAGCGGCGTAGCGCCTAACCAGGTTCCGGGATTTACTTCCGACAGGTCCAATCGTTTCAGTATTTCTTGCATTGTCATTCCTCTACAGACTGCGCTGATGCCCGGTTTCACCCCGCGCGACCAGCTCGGCCGACAGCTGGCTGCTGCCGCCATGTGCGTAATATTCTCCAAACCTGTTTTCCAGGATGTTCTTCAAGCTGAATTCTTCTTGCGCGATGAATCCTTTGTGTTTCTCCGTACCCTGCAATATTCGATCCATCACGCTGCAGACACCCGCCGCAGTCGTAATCTGGATCGCTGACCAGAGACGGCCGGCGACAACTTCCGGATAAACCTTGTTGACGTAATTCTCCTCGCGCAATTCACCATCCTGTAATCCGGTAACCGCCGCGTAGATTATGACGACGTCCTGTAAGGTTTGCGGCACCGCATTTTCAAGGATTCGCTTTAGCGTGGGACGGTCGTTATTGAGCTTCAGCCCGTTCATCAGCAGCCGAATCTGCTCGCAATGACCCGGGTAACGGATGGTTTTGTAGTTCATGGTCGTGACGCGGCCTTCATACGTCTCCGCAAGAGAACCCAGGCCGCCCGACGTATTAAACGCCTCGTATAGCGTACCGTCGATCTCTATTTCCTCGAGCCCTTCGAGCGGGAGCACGTCGACTTCCTTGCCACCGATGATGCTCTGGCACGGGTTGCCGTATTCGTTAATTACGCCATCAGTCGACCATGTCAGCGAGTACTTCAAAACGTTGTTCGGATGTTGCGGCAACGCGCCGACACGCAGTTTCACGGAGCGAAGTTCGTCGAAATGCTGGATGAGTTCATTCGCGGCGATACTGATGAACCCCGGTGCGAGACCGCATTGCGGCACGAACACGGTCTCGGCGCCGTCGGCGAGCTTGCGGACAGCTTTGGTAACGTCGACATCTTCAGTCAAATCGAAGTAATGCAGCTTCTCACTGCGGGCGACCTCCGCGACCGCGACATTACAGTAGTAAGGCAATCCCGAAATGACAGCGACGGGTCTGTGCTTTTCGATATGTGCCTTGAGGCTCTTGCCGTCTGTCGCGTCAAAGGTGAACGACACGATCGTATCAAGGCCATGGGCGCTGGCCACTTCATCCGCTGCGCCCTCGTTTTTGTCTGCGAGCTGCACCCGGTAGTCGCCGCTTCCGGCCAGCAGGCCGCAAATCAGTGCGCCGATCTTGCCTGCGCCCAGTACCAGGATTTCTTGCATTCGAATACCTCGACAAAGTGATCGGCGCGCCGCCGATCGCGTGCGGCGCGAAGGCGCGCATTGTGCCAATGTCGCCGACGGCTTACCAGTATGGGTGCGTAAGCGACTGATTGCAGGCGAGTCTTTTGCTACCATTGCTGATCGTTTTTTCATCAGCCAGGAATCAACGTGACACGATCCGTTGCCAAAACGGAATGGCACCCGGCCAGCTGGCAAAGCCTGGCCGCCGCCCAACAGCCTTCCTACCCGGACAAGGTGGTGCTCGAGCGCACCATTGCCGACCTGAGCCGGCTGCCGCCGATCGTCACCTCATGGGAGATCGAAGCCTTAAAGGAACAGATTGCCAGGGCGCAGCGGGGCGAGGCCTTCGTATTGCAGGGCGGTGATTGCGCGGAAAGCTTCGACGAGTGCACCTCGGAGAATATCGTTGCCAAACTGAAAATCCTGCTGCAAATGAGCCTGGTCATCCTTTACGGCCTCAAGAAACCGGTCGTGCGCATAGGGCGCATGGCAGGCCAATACGCGAAACCGCGCTCGGCGGACACCGAGACCCGCGACGGCACCTCGCTACCGAGTTTTCGCGGCGACCTGGTCAATCGCAGTCCGTTCACGGCGCAAGACCGGGCGCCGGATCCGCAACTGATCCTGCGCGGTTACGAGCGCGCAGCCCTTACGCTTAATTTCGTGAGATCCCTTATTGATGGCGGCTTTGCCGACCTGCATCACCCCGAGTACTGGGATCTCGACTGGGTTGGCCATTCGAAAATGGCCGACAAGTACCAGGACATAGTGCGTTCCATCTCCGACTCCCTCGATTTTCTCGAATCGATCACCGGGCGCCCGTTGTACCAGACTCAGCGTGCCGACATTTACGCCGCTCACGAGGGTCTGCACCTGTCTTACGAGCAGGCGCAGACGCGTTTCCTAGGGCATCGCAATCACTGGTACAACCTGACCACGCACTTCCCCTGGATCGGCATGCGCACGGCCAACGTGGATGGCGCGCACGTCGAGTATTTCCGCGGCATCGCCAACCCGATCGGTATCAAGATTGGCCCGGGCATGACGGTCGAATGGCTGCAAAACCTGTTGCGCGTGCTGAACCCGAACAATGAACCCGGGCGCATTAGCCTGATTCACCGTTTCGGCAGCAAATCGATAGCCGATGGACTGCCCGAGCTGATCACGGCCGTCCGCGAGACCGGCTCACCGGTGCTGTGGATCTGCGATCCGATGCATGGCAATACCGAAAGCACGGCGGACGGCACCAAGACGCGGCGCTTCGACAACATCGTGAGCGAACTCGAGGCGGCGTTCGAGGTGCACGAAAAGATGGGCAGCTACCTTGGCGGCGTACACCTCGAGCTAACCGGCGAAAACGTCACGGAGTGCACCGGCGGCGCCCGTGGTCTGACGGAAGGCGACCTCGCTCGCGCCTACAAATCGACGGTCGATCCGCGCCTCAATTACGAGCAGGCCATGGAGATCGCGATGCGCATCGCGGGACTGCGCAAGTCCGAGGGCGCATCCTCCTGAGCCGCCGGCCTTGCCAGACGCGCAGGACACGTTCATAAGAAATAACATTAAAAATATATTGTTATTTATTGTTTTAAAAAGTAAATGAAGAGCAGCGCCCTCGAGATCATCGGGCCAATCAGTCGCGCTTATGCCGAGATCCTGACTGACGAAGCGCTCGGTTTCGTCGCGGCACTCAGCCGCGAGTTCGCGCCGCGCGTGCGCGAATTGCTCGAGCTCCGTGGCAAGCGCCAGCAGGAGATCGACGACGGCACAATGCCGGATTTCCTTGGCGAAACCCGCGCTATTCGAGAAGCCGAATGGCAAGTCACCAGCGTCCCGGCCGACCTCGAGGACCGGCGCGTCGAGATCACCGGCCCCACGGACAGGAAGATGGTCATCAACGCGCTGAACTCGGGCGCACGCGTGTTCATGGCGGACTGCGAGGATTCGCTGACCCCGTCCTGGGAAAACGTCGTCCAGGGCCAGATCAACCTGCGCGATGCGGTGGCGAGAACCATCGAGCACGAGGCGAGCGGCAAGCAATACAGGCTCAACGACAAAACAGCGACCTTGATTGTGCGGCCGCGTGGCTGGCACCTGCCGGAAAAGCATATCCTGATGACCAAACAGCCGGTCCCCGGGGCGCTGGTCGATTTCGGTCTGTACCTGTTGCATAACGCTGCGGAGCTTAAAAAACGCGGCACCGGCCCTTACTTTTACCTGCCGAAACTCGAGTCTCACCTCGAAGCGCGGCTGTGGAGCGATGTATTCAAGTTTGCGGAGAGTGCAGGGGTTGTCGAGACGGGCGCTATAAAGGCAACGGTCCTCATCGAGACCATACTGGCCGCCTTCGAGATGGACGAGATTCTTTACGAGCTGCGCGATCACATCGTCGGGCAGAATTGCGGCCGCTGGGATTACATTTTCAGTTTCATCAAGAAATTCAACCGTTATGCCGAGTTCGTCCTGCCCGACCGTGGCGAGGTAACGATGGACAGCCATTTCCTGCGCAGTTATTCACGGCTGCTCATCCAGACCTGCCACCGGCGCGGCGCTTACGCGATTGGCGGCATGGCCGCACAGATACCGATCAAGAACGATGCGGAGGCGAACGAGAGCGCACTCGCCAAAGTGCGCGCAGACAAGGAGCGCGAGGTACGCGACGGACACGATGGTACCTGGGTCGCGCACCCGGGACTGGTACCGCTGGCAACGGAGATTTTCGACCAACACATGAGCGGCGCGAATCAGCTCCACAGGCTGCTTGAAGACGTCAATATTAGCGCCGCGGACCTGCTGCAAGTCGTCAAGGGCAAGATTACGGAGGCAGGCTTGCGCAATAACATCAACGTGGCCGTGCAGTACATGGCGGCATGGCTTGATGGCAACGGCTGCGTGCCGCTGAATAATCTGATGGAAGATGCCGCTACGGCGGAAATTTCGCGCGCTCAGCTCTGGCAGTGGGTGCATCATGAAACGGGCGTCCTCGACGAGGGGCGTAATATCACCTACGGCCTGTTCAAGACTCTGATGCGCGAGGAAATGGGCAAGATTCGCGAGGAGGTCGGGGAATCCGCCTTCGAAAACGGGCAGTACCGCCGGGCGGCGCAGCTGTTGGATGACATTACGCAAAAAGACAGTTTCTCGCCGTTCCTCACGACGGTGGCATACGAAGACATCGACTGACACATGCAATACGACCATATCAATGTGCCGCAGGACGGCAACGCCATAACGATCAACCGCGATCATTCGATCAACGTACCGGAGAATCCGATCATTCCTTACATTGAAGGAGACGGCATCGGCATTGACGTGACGCCGGTGATGCTCGACGTCGTTAACGAAGCCG
The DNA here is from genome assembly GCA_041555515.1 of Woeseiaceae bacterium. Taxonomy (GTDB): domain Bacteria; phylum Pseudomonadota; class Gammaproteobacteria; order Steroidobacterales; family Woeseiaceae; genus SZUA-117. The sequence continues at coordinate 16,847 of JBFFKF010000026.1, read as the reverse complement.
TGCGGCGCGCTTACGCGGGCAAACGGAAAATCAAATGGATGCAGGTTTATGCGGGCCAGAGGGCTGCGGAGGTTTATGGCGACGATAATTACCTGCCGGAAGAAACACTGCACGCGCTGCAGAATTTCGTTGTGTCGATCAAGGGGCCACTGATGACGCCAACGGGTGGGGGCATTCGCTCGCTGAACGTTTCGATCCGGCAAACGCTGGATCTTTTCGCCTGCGTGCGGCCGATTCGCTATTTCCCGGGTGTGATCACGCCGATGAAGGAGTCGGACCTGGTCAACATGGTCGTGTTCAGGGAAAACACAGAAGATATCTACGCCGGGATCGAATACCCGACTGGTTCGCAAGAAGTGCAGAAACTCATCAACTTTCTGCAGAACGAGTTAAAAGTCAACAAAATCCGCTTCCCTGCGAGCTCCGGGATTGGTATCAAACCGGTGTCCCGCGAAGGTTCACAGCGCCTGGTCAGGAAAGCGATACAGCACTGCATAGAACGCGACTTCAGTTCGGTCACCCTGGTGCACAAGGGCAACATCATGAAATTTACCGAAGGCGCATTCTGCCAGTGGGGATACGCGCTTGCGCGCGAGGAATTTGGTGCCACGGAAAAAGATGGTGGGCCGTGGTTGAGTTTCGAAAATCCGGTGACCGGAAACGAGATCACCATTAAAGACGTCATCGCCGATAATTTCCTGCAGCAGATCCTGATGCGCCCCGAGGAATACGACGTGATCGCCACACTTAATCTCAACGGGGACTACATTTCGGATGCGCTCGCTGCACAGGTCGGTGGCATCGGTATCGCGCCAGGCGGCAATATCGGTGAGGGCGTCGCCGTTTTCGAGGCGACCCACGGAACGGCGCCGGGCTTCGCCGGCAAGGATCGCGTGAATCCCGGCTCGCTCATCCTGTCCGCGGAAATGCTGTTGCGTTACATCGGCTGGAACGAAGCGGCCGACAATATCCTGCACGGCGTGGCAAGGACCATAGCCAACAAGGAACTGACCTTCGACCTCGCGAGGCTGAGGGAAGCGATGCACCGGCCGATACGCAAGGAGCGACCGCACGACAAGAAAGACGTCGAAAGCGAGCTCGAACAGCTGATACCGGGTGCAACGCTGGTCGGCACCAGGGGATTCGGTGATGCCGTCATCCGCCACATGGATGACTGATTTTTTCGACATCAGCTGCCGCCAGTGTCCCAGACTGGTGAGTTTTCGAGACGCGGTCGCGCGGAAGAATCCCGGCTATTACTGCCGGCCTGTGCCCTCATTTGGCGATCGGGAAGCGCGCTTGCTCGTCGTCGGCCTGGCGCCGGGCATGCACGGTGCCAATCGAACCGGACGGCCGTTTACCGGTGATTATGCCGGTGTGCTGCTATACGAGACCTTGCACAAGTTCGGTTTTGCCAGCCGTGCGGAATCGCTGGCTGCCGATGACGGCCTGCAGCTCCTCGATTGCAGGATAACGAATGCCGTGAAATGCTTGCCGCCGGACAACAAGCCGGTGGGATCCGAAATAAATACCTGCAACAGCTTTCTCGCCTCGGAACTGGAGACCCTGCCGGAATCGGCCGTAGTGCTGGCACTCGGTGGCATTGCGCATCGCGCCGTTATCAAAGCGGTCGCCGGACGCCAGGCAGACTTCCGCTTCGCCCACGCGGCAGAACACCACGTCAATGACCGTTTCCTGCTACTGGACTGCTATCACTGCAGCCGCTACAACACGAATACCGGGCGCCTCACCAGGGACATGTTTCACGCGGTATTCAAACGTGCCACGGAGTTGTTGGAGGAGCGGCGATGATCTCGGTAGTGTTACAAACTTCGTACTGATGAATGCAATACACGAAAGCCCGTTCGACGCGCAGTCCTTTGTGCGCAGCCTGACTCACCGTCCTGGCGTTTACCAGATGCTCGACGCGAAACACAAAGTGATTTACGTCGGCAAGGCCCTCGATCTTCGAAAACGCGTTTCGAGTTATTTCCAGCGTGCGCCTGCCGATGTCAAAACGGCATCGATGATGGAGCTGGTGACCAACGTCGAAGTCACCGTTACCAACACGGAAGCCGAGGCATTGATCCTCGAGTACAACCTGATCAAACGGCACAAGCCCCGGTTTAACGTCATTCTGCGCGATGACAAAAGTTATCCTTATATATATGTGTCGACGAACCATGCGTTCCCGCGCCTGCGGTTTCATCGCGGGCCGAGGAAAGGGAAGGGCCGATATTTCGGGCCTTATCCGAGTACCAGCGCCGTTCGCAGAACGCTGAACGAATTGCAGAAGCTGTTTCTCATACGGCAGTGCACGGACAGTGAATTCGCAAACCGTACCCGCCCGTGCCTGCAGTACCAGATCAAAAGGTGCACCGCGCCATGTGTCGATTACGTCGATCAGGACACGTACGCAGAGGACATTAACGCTGCCATATTGTTTCTCGAGGGAAAAAATCGCGGTGTCATCGACGCCATGGTCGAACGAATGGAACGCGCATCGAGCCAGCGGGAATACGAACAGGCCGCGCGTTTCCGCGATCAGATATCGCGATTGAAAAAAGTCGAAGCCGAGCAGCTCGTCTCGAGAACCGCGGCCAAGGACCTGGATATCATTGCGGTTGCTTCGAGGAACGCCGTGCATTGCGTCACCATCATCTTCATTCGAAATGGCAAGATTCTCGGCAGCCGCAATCACTTTCCACGCCTTTCCATGGAGGCCACGACCCGGCAAATCCTTAACGGATTTCTGCCGCAGTATTACCTCGGCAAGCAGGCGCCAGCCGAAATCATCATCGATTCGCCTATCGACGACCAGAAATTGCTGGAGCTGACGTTGGCGGAACGCAGCGGGCACAAGGTTGGCATCAAACACAAGGTGCGTGGCGACCGCTTGCGCTGGTTGCAACTAGCGCAAACGAATGCAGAGCAGGGGTTGAACCTGCAGATTTCGAGCAATGCCACGATGCGTCGCCAGTTCGAAGCACTGGCGGGACTCCTGCAAATTGAAGTCCCGCCGGAGCGCCTCGAATGCTTCGACGTCAGTCATACTTCCGGCGAGGCGACCGTCGCCGCCTGCGTCGTATTTAACCAGGCAGGTCCGCTGAAAAGCGACTATCGCCGTTACAACCTGAGCCCGCAATCTGCGGGCGACGATTACGCGGCAATGGCCGAAGCGTTGCGTCGCCGCTATGCGCGGATCAAGAAAGGAGAAGTGCCATTACCGGACGTGCTGTTCGTCGATGGCGGCAAGGGACAGCTGGCCGAAACACTCACCGTGCTCGACGAACTGGAACTTGGCTGGTTGCAGGTCATCGCGGTGGCAAAGGGAAGGGCACGGCGCCCCGGCACCGAGCAGCTGTTCTTGGCAGGTCAAACCACGCCCACTATACTGCCCGGAGATTCTCCGGCGTTGCATCTGATCCAGCAAATCAGGGATGAAGCGCATCGCTTCGCCATTACGGGCCACCGGCAAAGGCGCGCCAAAGCAAGAAAAACATCGCGCCTCGAGGAAATTCCGGGCCTGGGTCCAAAACGGCGCCGGGAACTGTTGAAACAATTTGGAGGTCTGCAGGGCGTGCGTGGCGCTGGCGTCGATGACCTGGTAAAGGTACGCGGCATCAGCCGTGCGCTGGCAGAAAGAATTTACGGGGATTTGCACCTCGAAGGCGATTCCTGAAACCGGGCGTTCAGGCTGATTCTTGAAAACTAACGTTCCCAATATCCTGACCTGGATTCGCATTGCGGCGATCCCGCTCGTCGTCTGGTGCTTCCTGAGCTCGCTGGAATTCGCGCGGCCACTCGCAGGGATTGTCTTCGGCCTTGCCGCGATTACCGATATGCTCGACGGATATATCGCGAGGAAATTGAATCAGACGTCGCGTTTCGGTGAATTTCTCGATCCGGTTGCGGACAAGCTCATCGTGGCAATCTCGCTGGTGCTACTCGTGCAAAGCGACCCGCGTATCGAAATGGCGATGATTGCGATGATCATCATCGGCCGGGAAATTACGGTTTCCGCACTGCGCGAGTGGATGGCCGGACTGGGCGAACGCAAGAAGGTCAGGGTATCCGTAGCGGGCAAGGTCAAGACGACGCTGCAAATGTTCGGCATCGCCTTCATGCTGTATCAGCGAGACATGTTAGGTATCGAGCTCTACGGCGTAGGCTTCATCCTGCTTTTGGCCGCCGCCGGCATGACCCTCTGGTCCATGGTCGTCTACCTGCGCGCGGCATGGCCAGCGATGCAGCGAAATTCCTAGAAAATTATGTAGAATCACCAGGGTCCTTGACAGCCAAGGACGAGCGATTAAAATTTTCCGCCACTGCCAGAACGGCAGGGCAAATGCGGGTGTAGCTCAGCGGTAGAGCATCACGTTGCCAACGTGAGGGTCGTGAGTTCAATCCTCATCACCCGCTCCAAATTCAGAAACGGACCCTGCGGGGTCCGTTTTTTGTTCAGTCGCCGCTGGTCGCGGGCTCCTGCAGGCGCTGTAACGGTACCAGCGCCGTTCTTACGCGCCTGCTGTCGCCCGAAGACTCGGTCCAGGCGACCAGCAGGTTTTCGCCAACCAGCATCAGTTGCGGCACGCTGAACGCTGCAACCCCGGCGGCCTCGGATATGGCCTGGTCAGGACCCGCCTGGCCCGACGGAGAAACGCGACGCAGATGCAGTTCGGCCCTGCCGCCCTCGGCGCTGCTCAACCAGCTGACCACCATATCGCCAGAAGGCAGCATCGCGGCACCGACGCGGCCCAGTACTCCACCCGCCGCCACCTCCACCGGCGCCGACATCGTGCTGCCCGCATCATCCGACCAGGCAAGCTGTACCCTCGGCTGGTCGTTGCTCGCGGAGAACCAGGCGACCGCGAGTTGCGAGCCACTTGCCTGGATGACCGGCCCGTTGACCGGGCATCCCGGGATGTTCCAGCCATCGTCGCCGACAGGCTTGCCCGGCTGCCACGCTCCATCGACGTAACGCGCGAGATAAATGTCCCTGATCTCCTGCACAGTCCTGTCCCGGTAAACAGCCACAGGTCCGCCGGGGGTAATCGCGACATCGGTCTGACAGCAGTCGCAAATCAGTTCGTCGACGAGTAATTCCTCGCTGGCAGTGCGATCGGGCCCAAAAACTGCCGCCCGCAAGGTCATGCCACTGGCCGCGACATCCTTTGCATCGTATTCATTGACGAACTTGCGCCCGTCGAGCCAGACCATGCCGACGCCATCGTGATGCGGAAAAATCGTCACGAAGCCGTGTTCGGTATCGGTGTTATCCGTATGCGGCGTGAACGGCGCTGACCAGGTGTTGCCCGCATCCCGTGAAATCGCCGCATAAATGTCGTAGGCGTAGCCGCCCGCCTCGCGGCGCACCAGCCAGTGCGCAGCCCACAGCGTCTCAGAGAGCGGTACGACAGAAGGAAAATCCGCCCAGTTGACGAACCAGTTGTCGCCGCTCGTCACGGTCCTCGGCCGATTCCATCCGTGTCCGTCAAAAACCGAGTACCTGAGGAGGTCCAGATCGCCGTCAGGCTCGATCCAGCTCAGGACGACGGTATCGACCGGACCGCTAGCCAGGTTGGGCGAAACGCTGTCGATGCCCGAAGGCGTCTCCAGCAGCCGGATCGCATAATAATCCGCTGTGGATTCCGGTCCATTTCCACAGCCGGCGACGATGCCGGCGAGGCAGAGCAGGGCGCTGGTCACGAGGTCTTGTCGTCTAGTCATCGCAGCATTATAAAGTGCAAATTGATTCACCTGTCGAGGGCGTTATACTGCGCCAACCTGTGGCTAGGTGGCAGAGTGGTTATGCAGCGGCCTGCAAAGCCGTGGACGCCGGTTCGATTCCGACCCTAGCCTCCATTTCTCCCCGCGAGTGGCCCGGGTGGCGGAACTGGTAGACGCTACGGACTTAAAATCCGTTGTCCGCAAGGACGTGCGAGTTCGAGTCTCGCCCCGGGCACCATCGCCGGAAATTCGGGATTGGAAGCGTGCCGACGCGACGAGTAGAAAATCTAAGAAAGTTGGCTGGAGCCTGCATTGTTACGGCTTTAGCTTGCGCGGTGCTGCCGGCTGCGGCGCAGGATGAAAGCGAACTGCTGCCACAGCTGCGTGCCTGCCGGGCGATCGCTGATGATGCACTGCGCCTCACGTGCTACGACATGCTTGGCAAAGTGCAATCGCAAGTTTCCGAGGCAGACGCCGATATTGACAGTGGGCCGCAAGCGGTGACTGCAAAGCCCGTCGGCAATGCCGGGGAAGCACTGTCAGACAGCGCGGCAGCCATCGATAATGCTGCTGTTGTAGCGTCCGCCGCCGCCACTACCGGTGTGGCCACATCAAGCACACCGGAGCCGGCTGCCGCACAAGTCGCGACAACGGAACCCGAGTATGCAGCTTTAACCGATGACATCGGTGCATGGAGCGTGCGTTCCGCCAACGACGCGAAAAGACCAATACGCGCAAAGGTTACCCGCTGCTTTCAGAACGCCAGGGATGAATACTTTTTCGGCTTCGAGAACGGACAGATCTGGAAATACAAGGGCAACCGGCGTTTGCGGTACAAGGAATGCAATTTCGAGGTGACGATCACGCGGGACGGCTTCGGATACAAGATGCAGTCCGCAGGGGAAAAACGCACCTTGCGTATTTCGAGAGTCGAGTAGACGCCGCAGTGTCGATGTTGCACCCTTGGGTTTTACGGAAAAGGGTCTCGTACAAAAATCCAGCCACTGCCCTGACATGAATCGCAGCTTCCGATGAGGCTGGATCCTTCGCCTTTGCAGAAGGGGCAATGATCCCAGTCGCCGACTGCGACCGCACTTGCAAAAATTCCCGGGCATGGTTTGCCACCGTATTTTTCGAAGCACGGCTGATTGGCATCATCGATTCGGTACGAATAGACCCGGCATCGTGTACAAACCGCGAGCGGGTGATGCAATTTGCTTGGCTTGGACATGATTAGCCCGCTCAGAATTGCCACTCTAGCGCAAAGCCTATTCTTGAGAATGAATCGCCAGAAAGAGGTACGCGGCTCTGATCGAGTAACGTGAATTCATATCGGTTGTGCAACTGCTGTCCTACACTGGCCGTAACCATATATCTTTCCAGGAATTGCCAGTTGATCGACCAGTCGATTGCGTAGGCTTCATAGACAAACTGCGAACTACTTGTGCGGCTGTCGTCGAGCACATACCACTGGTTGCCATCGGGCGCAATTCTGATTTCGGAAGACCATGAATCCGAAATCTGGTAGGCCAGTTTTGAATTGGGGAAACCCAATTGAATATTCCATCGTGGGTGCGGTTGCCACAGCACACTCGCTGCCGGATAGACCTGATACTTCCCGAAACGATGGTCGCCGCAAATTCCAATGCGCAGGCCGACGGTTTCGTCGATGCGCCTTCCCCAGACGAATGCCGCCAGTATCTGCACCGCATCGCTAGTGTACTCATCGGGTCTGTTCGTTACGTTGGAAGACCCCGAGATTGCGGGTGCGACGCTGAAACGAAAATTTCGCCCGTCGTCGCCTGACACCACGTGAAACGGGAAAAATAATGTGTGCAGGTGCCCGTTGGTCTCCGGCTGTATCGTATTGACGTCGAATTTGTTGTAACGATGCGCGGCGCCGAACAGGTATTTTTCGCTCGCTGTCGAGAACAGCAGGTCATAGTTGTTGTATCGCAGCTCGGCGGTACCGTCGACCTCATCAAATGACGATTCTTCGAACGACACGAATTCGAATGACAGGCGGGATTGCATTCGTGGATCACTACAGATATCCACACTGGCCGATGCAGAAATCGGAGCGGCGAGACCGACGCAAAGGCATGCCATTGATAGTCGAGTCATCTCTCCATGCTGCTAATTCGATAGCAGTGCCGCGATGCGATGACCGGCGATGATGAGCTGCGATTCCGCCAATTTCCCGGCCGTCGCAAGGTACTCGGTCGACACGCTAATCAAAGGGTTGTTCCTGCCCGGGCGTTGCGCCAGCAGCTTTCTCCTGATTTCATCCGTATATACAAACTCCGCCGCCATGTCGCGGTATTGACCGGCCCAAGCAGGAATGGACTCGATACCGGCGACGTCGCTGGCAAGTAGCTCCCTCGTGTCGTCGCCCGGCCTTAGCTCAAGCAAGCGGTTCGCAAGGCCGTCCCAGACCGCATGCAGATTGGTGACGCCCTGCGCGCGCTTGATGTCGATGAGATTGCCGCCGCGGTCGCCCCCGGGAAAATGCGCGGAACTGAACAAGGCCACCGTGTGCAGCGGCTCATGCAGATCACCGGCCAGGTGAAGAATCCAGCAGAGCGCGAGTGCTTTGTCGGCATCCGAAGCGGATTCGTCGCGCCAGACGAGCAGATTTCCTTTCAGTGCCTGGACAATATTCAGGTCCCGTCGCAATGGCGGCTCGAACTCCATCGACACGTTTTGCTCGAGCTTCCCGGTGAGCTCAGTTTGGTCTTCTTCCGTGAGAAAAACGGGCAGGTTGATGTAATGCCAGGTGCTGCGATGGTATTTCCTGCGAACCCACTCGTCTATCTCGGCTACCTGGTCCGGCCAATTCGCTGCGTGCGCAAAAATCCATCGGGCCGCGTCGTCAGCATTACCATCTGCGACTTCCTGCGCCATCAGCGCAGCGAAGTCTTGCCTGAATCTCGGGTGGGCACGAAGAATCTGGGTTACATGGCGCTGTTGTTCCGGATTCAGCAGATCGAATGCGATCTCGGCCGTCAGCCTGTGTCCGGCATGGTGCCAGGCGCCGGCAGGCGATGTGAGAAAGCACAGGATCAATGTGGCTATGAATATGGAACGCACGTGGCTCTCCGGGCGTGCAGGCCCAATGGTCAGCGGTTAGGATACAGCAATGGCAAAACTCTATTTTTATTACTCGTCGATGAACGCGGGCAAGTCGACGGCATTGCTGCAATCGAGCTACAACTATCGGGAGCGGGGCATGCATACGCTGATCCTGGCGCCCGACCTCGATGACCGCTATGGCGTGGGCAAGGTGACGTCCAGGATCGGGCTCGAAGCCAGTGCGAAGACTTTCAGATCGGATGACGATCTGTTCAAACTCATCGGATCGATGAACGACGAGGAGCCTTTGCACTGCGTCCTGGTCGACGAGGCACAGTTCCTGACCAAGGAACAGGTGTTCCAGCTTGGCCAGGTGACCGACGACCTGAATATTCCGGTACTCGCGTACGGTATCAGAACCGATTTCCAGGGCGAGCCATTCCCGGGAAGCAAATATCTGCTCGCGTGGGCCGACAATCTCAAGGAACTGAAAGCGATCTGTTTTTGTGGCGGCAAGGCGACGATGGTGATCAGGTTGGATCCGGACGGTAACGCAGTCACGCAGGGCTCACAGGTCGAGATCGGCGGCAACGATCGTTACGTCTCCATGTGTCGCAAGCACTTCAAGGAAAACTATTTCCGGCAAACGCTGGTGCCACAGCATCAGCTGCCTCTGGCGGTCGTCGGCAAGGACGAAGGTTAAGCGGGCTCGATAATGCCTTTCAGTGCTTGCGGTCGCTGCTGGTGCCGTCGGGCAAGGTGATCGTAGATTCCCTTGCCAGCTCTTTCCGCAGGTCGGAAAGATCTCTCATCGTGGATGTTTCGTCGAAACTGTCGCCTCCGAGCGGCGCGCGTTCCGTTGCAGCCGGATCGACGAACTTGATGCGATGATGTCCAAGGCTGACGATGTCGTTATGCATCATCACGGCGTTCGATACGCGCCGCGAATTGACGAATATGCCGTTCCTGCTGTTCAGGTCCATCAATAGCGTTCGCTCGCCGAATTTCACCAACAGCGCGTGGTGGCGGCTGATGAAGGCGCTGTCGATGCAGATGTCATTGTGCTGTGAGCGGCCGATCAGCAGTCGCTGCCGCGTCATGTCCGTCTCGAACAATGTTTCACCCTCGAGTGTCAGGATCAGCTTCGGCGGTGTGCGCTTGGCAGCCCTTTCGTCGAGTGCCTCGAGATTCGGAAAAGCGTCCGTGACTTCTATCTCGGTGAAGTTAGGCAATTCCGGCCGGTCGACCTGCTCGGGTCGAATCGGCGCGTAATTGGCTTTGGAGAGCGCCAGGATCGCCAGGCGATCGATAATGCCTGGCCAGCCGCCTGCCGCATCATGCAGTTCATGACACACGTCTTCGGGAAGCACGTGCTCCGGAAAATGGCATCCCCCGACGCGCATTTTGGCGTACAGGTAATCCCGGGTTTCATGGCGCAACAACGGCCGCAAGGTAAAGGGCTCGATCAGGCGCTTGGCGATCGCCTCCATGGCCGGCGCATCGATAATCGCGCGCAGCGACTGGTCGCTCGCCAGCACGAGTCGCAATGCGAAATGCTGTTTGACGCGCAGCTTGGCGAGCTCGCACAGAATCCCCAGGGTATCGGGACCCATCTCATGCGTGTTCTCAACGATCAAGAGCGGCGGTTGCCCGGATGCCGTCTGCTGCTGAACGAAAACCTTGAGCATGTTCAGGAGCTCGTTGGCGGAGCTGGCGTCCAGGTCGTAGCCATACTGCCGCAGCGACCTTTGTAAGAGGCTGGTCATCGTGAGGTCTGCGCCATCAATGACGGCGATTGCCCCGCCTATTGGTTTTTGTTCGGCAAAGTGCTGCAATAGCGTCGTTTTGCCGGAAAGTGGCGGACCCTGGAACAGACCGAGGCCGAATGGGTGTGAATAGGCCTTCTCCAGGTAACTGAATGCTGCCTCCTGACCGGCATAACCGACGAATACGAGCGGTCGGCCATGTGTCCGGAACGGCTGTTCTTGCAGGCCGGCAGCGCCTAAATCCATATTATCGGACCCTGGAGTTAATTGTAATTATTCATTTTGATACAGTTACTTTCTTAAACTTCTTGATGTTGAAAAGTAACTGAAGACAGAGTCTACGATTGGTCATAAGATCTGTAAATACTCGGCCTGTTTCCTGCGCATCAGTAAGGCATATTTGTTTTCGAGAATTCATCTCCGATAACATTATCTAATTCCTTTTTTGTGTGCACTTACTGTTGAATTACAGTGACTTAAATTCGCCGCGCTCGTCGCGCACGGAGTTCTTACACCTTGAGTGAAGTGTTGTTAGCAAATGACCTGTCGATTGTGCGCGGTGAGCGTTGCCTGTTCGAGCAGCTGGATTTTGCGCTCAATTCCGGCGAACTCTTGCTGATCGAAGGGGCGAATGGCACCGGCAAGACGAGCCTCCTGAGGGGCATCGCCGGATTGCTGGATTTTGCGACCGGCCACGTCAGTTGGGATGGAGAAAAAGTTCTCGAAAACTACCAGCTGTTTCGCGCGGATCTCGTGTGGCTGTCCCATAGAGTCGGTTTCAAGGGCGAACTGAATCTTCTGGAAAACCTGCGGTTCGAATCGGCCTTGCGCTCCAGCGCTGCGGCCGAGAAAAACGCAGTTCTCGAGCGGCTGGGGCTCGTGCGATTGACTGCACTGCCTTTCCGGTACCTGTCAGCAGGTCAGCAACGCCGTGTCGCCCTCGCTCGCATGCTGCTGGCGAACGCGCGCCTGTGGCTGATGGACGAGCCATATACCAATCTGGACATAGCCGGGCGGTCGCTCGTCGCCGATCTGATCGAAGAGCACCTCCGCGGCGGCGGCCTGTGCATCGTCGCGTCTCACCAGCCGGTCGAAATCGCGGCAACGACCAGAAGGGTGATGCTGGCATGAGCATGCAGGAGCGCGAACTGCCGCCGCTGCTGGACGGCTTCAACGCGATCATCAGGCGCGACCTGATGCTTGCCTGGAAACGGCCCGGAGATATCCTGAATCCGCTGTTCTTCTTTGCCATGGTCGCGTCTCTGTTCCCGCTGGCGGTCGGGCCCAGCCCGGAGCAACTCATACTGAATGGGCCCGGGGTAGTCTGGGTCGCGGCGTTGCTGGCGACCCTGCTGTCGTTGAATAGCCTGTTTCTGAGCGATTTCGAAGACGGCAGTCTCGACCAGATCATATTGAGTCCGCATCCATTGCCGCTGCTCGGCCTGGGCAAGGCTGCCGCCCACTGGTTGCTCAACGGCCTGCCACTCGTGCTGCTGTCGCCGGTGATCGCCATAACCTACCGCATGCCGGCAGAGGTCATCGGGGTCATGATGCTGACGCTGGCCCTGGGCACCGTCAGCCTGAGCCTGCTCGGCTCGATTGGCGCCGCCTTGACCGTGGGACTCAGCCGGGGTACGGCGCTCCTGAGCCTGCTGATCCTGCCGCTGGCCATGCCTATACTGATATTCGGCGCCAGGACTGTGTCCCTCGCGGCAGAAGGCGACCCGGTATCTGCCGGGATTTACTTTCTCGCTGCCTATTGCATGATGGCGCTGACCCTCGCACCATTCGCAACGGCCGCGGCCTTGAAGATCAGCAACGAGTAAACGATAACTATGTGGAAATTCCTGCACAAAATGGCGTCACCGCCACACTTCTATGACCTGTCGGCGCGCATGATCCCGTGGTTCTATGCGGCGGGCATCGCGACCGTGCTCTACGGCACCGTCGGCGGGCTGTTCTTCGCCCCCGTGGACGAGGAGATGCACGACGGTTTTCGCATCATCTATGTCCATGTGCCCGCCGCGTATATCTCGATGGCGGCCTACATGGTGATGGCGATTGGCGCCGGAATCGGACTGATATGGCGGATAAAACTGGCGCATGCGGTCGCCGCCGGCGCGGCGCCGCTCGGCGCCTGGTTTACCTTTCTCGCGCTGATCACTGGATCGATATGGGGCCGGCCGATGTGGGGTACCTGGTGGGAGTGGGGCGATCCGCGACTGACCTCGGAGCTGCTAATGCTGTTCCTGTACATAGGCTACATGGCGCTGCGGGCGGCGATCGACGACACGGCCAAGGCCGACAAGGCCAGCGCAGTGCTGGCGCTGGTCGGCGCAATCAATGTGCCGATTATTCATTTCTCGGTGGAATGGTGGACCTCACTCCACCAGGGCCCGACGATCATCAAGGAAGGCGGGCCGGGGATTCATCCCGATATGCTGTATCCACTCCTGTCGATGATCCTTTCCTTCACCTTGCTGTTTGCTGCGCTGCTGCTGGCGCGCGTACGCACCGAAGTCTTGCATCGCGAGCGTCGCGCCAGTTGGGTCCATGAGCTGCTCGTACCGGCCAGGGAGACAGTCTGATGGAAATCCTGATGATGGGAAAATACGGTGCATACGTATGGAGCTCGTTCGGAATCACTGCTGTAGTAATAGTCGTATGCGTGCTGCAGGCACGCCGGCGCCACAAGATGGTCTTGAGTGACCTTAAAGCACGATTGAAAGCAATGGAGTCTGAATAATGAAACCGAGGCAGCAACGCATGCTGGCGGTCGGTCTTGCCGCCGCCGGAATCCTGGTGGCGACCGTCCTGAGCTTGCAGGCATTCCAGGAAAACCTGATGTTTTACGTCGAGATTTCCGAGGTTACTGAAGGTAACGCGCCGAAAGACCGGAACTTCCGCGTTGGCGGACTGGTGGTCGACGGCAGCGTGCGGCGGCAACCCGGCGAACTCGAAGTCGAGTTCACGCTAACGGATTACCAAAACCAGTTACCGGTGTATTACAACGGCATTCTTCCTGACCTGTTCCGCGAAGGGCAGGGCATCATCGCGCACGGCCGTCTCGATGACCGCGGACGATTCGTCGCAGACGAGGTGCTCGCAAAGCACGACGAAAATTACATGCCACCCGAGGTTGCCGAATCACTCGCGAAACACGCGGCCGCGCAGGAAGCCGCGCTGGAAGCTGAAGCCGACCAGCAATGATCCCCGAAATCGGTCATTTCGCGCTCGTACTGGCGCTGTCAATAGCGGTTTGTCAGGGCGTTATGCCGATCATCGGCGCGCACAAGAACGATGCTGCGCTGATGTCGGTTGCGCGTCCCGCGGCACTGGGACAATTCGTATTTGTCAGCATTTCATTCGGCTGTCTCGCATGGTCATTCCTGCAGAGCGACTTTTCCGTGCTCTACGTCGCCAATCATTCGCATCGCGCGTTGCCGGACGTATACAAGTTTTCGGCCGTCTGGGGCGCGCACGAAGGATCGCTGCTTTTGTGGATCCTGTTACTCGCCGGATGGACGGTCGCGGTCGCACGTTACAGTTCGGATCTGCCGCAGCCCATGATGGCGCGTGTCGTCGGTGTGCTCGGTCTGCTGAGTTGCGGCTTCCTGATTTTCACTTTACTCACGTCAAATCCTTTTGAACGGCTGATTCCCGCGCCGGCGGACGGGGCGGACCTGAATCCGCTGTTACAGGATCCGGGGCTCGCAATACATCCACCAATTCTTTACGCGGGTTATGTCGGTTTCTCGGTGGCATTCGCTTTCGCTATTGCGGCGATGCTGACCGGCAAACTCGATGGGGCCTGGGCACGCTGGACACGTCCGTGGACGCTCTGGGCGTGGCTGTTCCTCACGGTAGGCATCGCGCTCGGTAGCTGGTGGGCGTATTACGAACTCGGATGGGGCGGCTGGTGGTTCTGGGACCCGGTCGAAAACGCCTCGTTCATGCCGTGGCTCGCCGGCACGGCGCTCGTGCATTCCCTCGCCGTCACCGAAAAACGCGGCTTGTTCAAGAGCTGGACCTTGCTGCTCGCGATTTCGGCCTTTTCCCTGAGTCTGCTCGGCACCTTCCTGGTGCGTTCCGGCATCCTGGTGTCGGTGCACGCCTTTGCCACGGATCCGACACGCGGCTTGTTCATACTCGGATTCCTCGGCGTCGTTATCGGCGGCGCTTTGATTCTCTATGCATGGCGCGCACCCGACCTGGATTCGACCGCCGGTTTCCGTCCCGTGTCGCGCGAAACGTTTCTGCTCCTGAACAACGTTCTGCTGGTAATCGCTACCACGATTATTTTGTACGGGACGCTGGCGCCGCTGATATACGACGTCTTCGAGTGGGGCAAGATTTCCATCGGACCTCCCTGGTTCGAATTTGCATTCGCGCTTCCCATGTTGCCGCTGGTGTTCTTGATCGGCGTCGGCATGCATGCGGCATGGCGCAGTCAGGCGTTCGGGCCGCTTGTCGAGCGGTTGAGAATTCCCGGCATTGCCGCGCTTGTCGCCGGGATCGCAGTACCGACATTTTTTTACGGCCGCTTCGGTTTGCTGGTGAGCATCGGCACCATAGCCGGCTTCTGGATCATGGTGGTGTCACTGGTTGATCCGCTTCGCTCGTGGCGCCGCGCGCGAGGCACGCCAGGGATGACGCGATCTGCAATCGGCATGTCGCTCGCACATTTCGGCGTCGGCATGTTTACGCTCGGCGTAACCATCGTGTCTGCATTTACGATCGAAACGGACCGCAGTGTGCGTCCCGGTGAGCAAGTCGATGTTGCCGGTTTCAGTTTCGAGCTGGTGGGTCTGAAAAATGTACAGGGGCCGAATTACCAGGCTATCGAAGGCGAAATTGAAATACGCAGGGAAGGTGAATTCGTTGCCGAGCTCAGGCCGCAGAAACGGACCTACATCGTGCAACAGAATCCAATGACCGAAGCGGGCATCGATGCCGGCTGGAACCGCGATCTGTTTGTCGCGCTGGGCGATCCGCTGGGTAACAATGCCTGGAGCGTCCGCATTCAGTACAAACCTCTGATTCGTTTCATCTGGCTGGGCGCGCTCATCATGGCACTGGGCGGCGTGGTTGCCGCAAGTGACCGGCGCTACCGGCTGCGCGCCCCGGCGCGCGAGCACGCCACTTCACTCAGCGAGGAACCGGCCTGATGGCTCGTTACGTCGCTCTCATAATCGTATTTGCGGTGCTCATCGGAATTTTTGCGCTCGGCCTCGAGCGGGACCCGAGGAAACTGCCGTCCGTGCTGATCGACAAACCTGCACCTGAATATGCATTGCCGCGTGTTAAGGATCCCCTGTCGACCACCGGAAGTGCCGATTACGCGGGACAGATGGTGCTAGTCAACATCTGGGCGACCTGGTGCGCCGGCTGCCGTCAGGAACACGATTACCTGTTGCAACTTGCAGCCAGGAACGAGATACCCATCTACGGCATCGACTGGCGCGACCAGCGGCCGCAAGCATTGAAATGGCTGAATGAACTTGGCGACCCGTACGTCGCTTCTGCATACGACGAGGACGGCCGCGTCGGCATAGATTGGGGTGTCTACGGGGCGCCCGAGACTTTCCTCGTAAGTAGAGACGGCCACGTGCTGTACAAGCACATCGGGCCGCTGGACGAATCGATCTGGCAGACAGAGTTCGTGCCCAGAATCGCTGCACAGGGCACTGCGAAATGAGACAGACACTCATCCTTATCCTTACCTTGCTCGTTTCGGCAAGTGCGATCGCCATCGACACGGAATTGGCGTTCGAAGACCCCGAGATGCAGGCCCGGTATGAAGAACTCATTGCCGAAGTGCGCTGCCTCGTTTGCCAGAATCAGAACATCAAGGACTCGAATGTGTTCCTGGCGTCCGACCTGCGACGGGAAATTCGCCGCATGATGTCGGAAGGCATGAGCGATGCAGAGATCGCCGATTTCCTGGTTGCCCGTTACGGTGAATTCGTTCTTTATAACCCTCGCAAGAGCGGCCGCACGCTCGTCCTTTGGGTAACGCCGGCCCTGTTGCTTGGTATTGGCGCAATCGTGCTCGTCAGGGTCGTACGCGATCGGATGAATATGCCGGTCGACAATGACGTACTGGAAAGCTGACAGTGCTTTACGCCGTACTGGGCACGATGCTGCTCGCCGCCATCCTCGTGGTTGCAATGCCGCTCTACCGCAAGGAAAAACGCCTGTCCGCAAATTCTGCATTGGCCGCGGTCGTCATCCTGGCGATTTCGGTTTTCATTTATGGCCAGATCGGATCACCGGGCG
>JBFFKF010000025.1:0-27649 GCA_041555515.1 Woeseiaceae bacterium | reverse complement strand
GTCGCCAAATGCCTCCTGGTAGCGGGCATCGGCAAAAAGCGACCTGAAACGATCTTCGCTGTATAGCGCCTGGAACTGTGCATTGGCAAAGAGTGCGCCGAAACGTGCGTCCGCCAGCAGGCTGTGCAGGCGCGCATCGCCCAGCAGAGCCTGTGACCCGGCGTCGCTTATCAACGCATGAAACTGGGCACTGGAAAACAACGCCGTGAATGTTTCATCCGAGAACACGCCCTTGAATCTTTCATCGGCAAGGAGTGCGGCAAATTCGGGATTGCTGACGACTCTCCTAAACTCTTCCGTCTGCGTGAGCTCGGCGAGCGCCTGCTCGCTCAATTGCGTGGTCTCGTCCGCTGTCCGGGACACTTGCCCGCCGGACAGGGATTCGAGCCCGCCGCGAACCACCGGTAACATCGAGCCGAAAAGTCCCAGGACGATACCCACGACCAAGGCGACGATGATCGGGGCCGTTTTTCCACCTGCGCTAGCCATGCCTGTACCTCCAAGTGCAGAAACTGAGGTTTCGCGAGCCAGGCAGTATATCCCGGGCGCAAGGGGTGAATCAGGAACTGGGTCGTCCTATGAAGATCCCGATAATTCCGATGGAAATAAGGGCCCAGGCTACTGCGGGCAGGAATCCCCAGGTCAGGATCAGGGTCCCCGTGATGATCGCCGTGGCGCCTACAGCGAGCCAGTATCGTTGCCGCTGTTGCTTCCTGAGCTGGTCGCGAATTTCCACGAGTTCCGGCGCATCCAGCCTGAGCTTGAGCTTGCCCTGCGAAATCTGCCGTGACAGGTAGTGTATGACGCCAGGTAATTCTCGCAGCGCCTCCCTCGCCTGGGGCAGGTCTTCGCGGATCTGCTTCAACACGGCGCGAGGACCCATCTGCTCGTCCATCCATCGTCTGAGGATCGGGTGCGCCGTCTTCCAAAGATCGAGTTGTGGGTAGAGTTCGCGACCGAGCCCCTCGATGTTGAACAGCGTCTTATGCAGGAGGATCAGTTGCGGCTGAATCTCCATGTTGAAGCGTCGCGCCGTTTCGAAGAGCCGAATCATTACCTGAGCGAAGGAGATCTCCGATAAAGGCTTGTTGAAAATCGGTTCGCACACGGAGCGAACCGCAGCCTCGAGTTCATCGATGCGCGTGCCCTCCGGCACCCAGCCGGAATCGATGTGCAGTTTGGCTATCTTGTGATAGTCACGATCGAAAAAGGCCAGGAAGTTTCCGGCCAGGTATTGCTGATCCTCCGGACTCAAGGTTCCGACGATGCCGAAATCGACGGCCGCGTATTTCGGTTTCTCGGGATCATCGACCTGCACGAAAATATTTCCCGGATGCATGTCCGCATGAAAAAAGTTGTGCCGGAACACCTGCGTGAAAAAGATCTCAACGCCATTTTCCGCAAGCACCTGGATGTTGGTGCCGGCATTCCTGAGCGCCGTCATGTCACTGATCGGTATACCGTAGATCCGCTCCTGCACCAGAACTTCCGGCCGACAGTAATCCCAGTACACTTCCGGCACGTACAGGAGGTCCGAGCCATCGAAATTGCGTTGCAGTTGCGCCGTGTTTGCGCCTTCCCGCATGAGATCGAGTTCGTTGATGATGGTCTTCTCGTATTCGTCGACGATTTCGAGCGGCCGCAGTCGTTTGCCGTGCTCCCAGTACCTGTCAGCAAGGCCCGCGATCGCGTGCAGCACGTCGAGATCCCTGTCGATCAATTCGCGGACGCCGGGCCGCAAAACCTTGACGATGACTTCCGTGCCGTCGTGGAGTGCCGCAGTGTGCACCTGCGCGATAGATGCTGCGGCAAAGGGCTCGTCGTCGAAGCGGGCAAACACCTCTCTTATCGATTTCCCATAGGCCTGTTCCAGGATACCGATCGCCTGCTCGCCCGGGAACGGCGGCACCCGGTCCTGCAACATTGCCAATTCATCCGCGATATCCCTCGGTAACAGGTCGCGCCGTGTCGACACTGCCTGACCGAACTTGACGAAGATTGGCCCCAGTTCCTGCAGCGCGAGCCTGATCCGCTTGCCGAGCGGCGCCGAACGATCGCTCGAGCGTGGAAACAGGTAGAAGAAAAAGCGGATCGGCCGCAGGATGTGCGTCTTCTTTATGAGATCGTCCAGCCCGTATCGCACCAGTACGTGCTGAATTCCGACCATTCTTATTATTGTCTTGGCACGCATGATTCAGCCGCTGCGAATCTCTTCGAGGCGTTTGAGGCGCGCTTCGAACCTGGCGACGTCGTCGCGCAATGATTCGACTTCTTCCCTGAACCCATCCGTCTCGAAGCGGCTCGGTACGGCCCGGCTTTCCTCCTGGAGGTATTCACTGGCGTTCTGTTGAAGAGTGCTGACAGTTTCATTTCCCCAGCGCCGCGCGTTACGTGCAAATTCACCGATCGTGTGTGCGATGACGTCGCCGACGACGCCGGACAACTCCTCTTCGAGGTCCGGACGTCCGTATCGCAGCAGCCTTTGAAACTCGAGTGCGATTTCCGAGTCGCCCGCCAGCTCGAGCGTGCCGTCGCGAATCGCGCTATCGCCGTGCGGCCCACCAAGCCTGGCGAGCGCTAGCAGGGATCCGCTGAGAGTCACGTCCGGTTCATCGCTGTATTCGTTGGTCAGAAATACCTCGCCGGGACCGACAATGATAAACATCGCGAGCGATGTGTCCTTTATGCGCACGGCAAATACCCGGTCCTCGAGTTTGGCACACAGCTCTCGTGCCGGGGTCTTCGACTGAAGCTGGCGGTTAAGGAATGCTGCCAGCGGCCGCAGAAGTGTCTCGAGCGCGTTCATTCAAATCTTGTAACCGATGTGCAGGGCAACGATGCCACCTGCCAGGTTGTGATACCGGCATCGTTCGAAACCGGCGGCCCGCATCATTTCCAGGAGCGTTTCCTGATCGGGATGCACGCGAATCGACTCCGCCAGGTATCGATAGCTGTCCGCATCACTGGCTACGAGTCTGCCCATTAACGGCAGGACCTTGAATGAATACAGGTCGTACGCGGGTTTCAGTACATCAACGGGCCTGGAAAACTCGAGAATCAGCAATTTTCCGCCCGGCTTTAAGACACGCAGCATCGAAGCAAGCGCCGTTTGCTTGTCCGTGATGTTCCGCAGGCCGAAAGCGATCGTGATGCAGTCGAAGCTCGCGCTGGCAAACGGCAACTTTTCGCCATCGACCTGGGCGATCGAAAGGTTGCCTGCGATCCCGGCGTCTACCAGGTTACGCCGGCCCTGCTGCAGCATCGTGATGTTGATGTCGGCAAGCACGACATGCCCGCTGCTGCCAACCCTGGATGCAAATTTTCGTGCCAGGTCACCGGTGCCGCCCGCAAGATCGAGCACTACCTGGCCACGCTGAACCGACGCCTGATCGACAGTAAAACGCTTCCACAGCCTGTGCATGCCGCCCGACATCAGGTCATTCATCAGGTCGTAACGGCTTGCGACCGAATCAAATACACCCTTGACGCGCCGCGCCTTGTCTTTCAAGGGCACAGACTCAAAACCGAAATGTGTTGATTCATCACTCATCGCCGTGACCGTCCGCGCCGGGTTGCCGAGCATACCCCGCCGCCTTCAGCCGGTCGAGATAAGCTTGCCAGTTGCTTTCCTGCCCAACGCCCAGTTCGTACAGGTATTTCCAGGTGTAGAGCCCGGTATCGTGTCCGTCGTCGAAAACGAGACGTACCGCATAATGGCCGATCGGTTCGATCGAGGTCACCCGAACATTCTCCTTGCCCGTCTGCAGCGTTTCTTGTCCCGGAGCGTGTCCCTGAACTTCTGCGGAAGGGGAGAGAACGCGAAGGTATTCGAACGGCAACTCGAATCGATTGCCATCGCCGAAGGCAATCACAACCTGCCGTGATTTCGTTTGCAGCCTGATTTCTGTCGGTGTGAAGTCCACAATAACGAACTACAAAATGTACCTGCTTAAGTCTTCGTCCTTCGATAACTCGGCAAGATGGTCATCGACATAGCCTGCATCGATCTGCACTCTCGTTCCACTCTTGTCCGCGGCCTCGAATGAAACAGTTTCGAGCAGTCGCTCCATCACTGTGTGCAAGCGTCGTGCGCCGATGTTCTCGGTTCTTTCATTCACGTTATAAGCGACCTCGGCCAGTCGTTGCACGCCGCTGTCGGTGAAATCCAGCTCGACTTCCTCTGTCTCGAGCAAAGCCGTGTATTGCGATGTCAATGATGCGTCCGGTTCCGTAAGAATGCGGACGAAATCTTCAGTGGTCAGTGATTTCAGCTCGACCCGGATAGGAAAGCGTCCCTGGAGTTCCGGAATCAGGTCGGATGGTTTGGAAACGTGAAACGCGCCGGATGCAATGAACAATATGTGATCGGTCTTGACCATGCCGTATTTGGTATTGACGGTCGAGCCCTCGACCAGTGGAAGCAGATCGCGCTGTACGCCTTCGCGCGATACATCCGCACCGATTGTCTCCGAACGTCGCGCAACTTTGTCGAGTTCGTCGAGGAACACGATGCCGTGCTGCTCAACCGCTTCGAGCGCACGGGATTTCAACTCCTCTTCATCCACCATCTTTGCTGCTTCTTCATCAGTGAGAATTCTCAGCGCTTCCCTGATCTTGAGTTTCTTGGTCCTCTGCCGGGCACCCGACAAATTCTGAAACATTCCCTGCAACTGGCTCGTCATGTCCTCCATGCCCGGTGGCGCCATGATCTCGATGCCCATGGGAATAGCCTGCACGTCTATTTCGATTTCCTTGTCATCGAGTTTGCCTTCACGCAACATCTTGCGAAATTTCTGTCGGGTCTCGGTATCCCGGGGTTCAGGCTCGCTGCCGGCAGTGAAGCCCACACCGCTCGACGAACGGGGAAGCAGGGCGTCGAGTATTCTCTCCTCCGCGGCATCTTCGGCTCGATGCCTGACTTTCGACATTTCTTCTTCGCGAGTCATCTTGACGGCAATGTCCATCAGGTCACGAATGATGCTGTCGACTTCGCGGCCGACGTAGCCGACCTCGGTAAACTTTGTCGCCTCGACTTTTATGAACGGCGCCTTGGCGAGTTTGGCAAGTCGTCTCGAAATTTCCGTCTTGCCGACGCCGGTCGGCCCGATCATCAGGATATTCTTCGGCGTAATTTCGCTGCGCAGCGGCTCATCGACTTGAACACGGCGCCAGCGATTGCGTAATGCGATAGCAACCGCTCTTTTCGCCTCATCCTGGCCGACGATGTGCTTGTCCAGTTCCTGGACGATTTCTCTCGGTGTCATCTGTGACATGTCGCAAACCTCAGGAATCCGCGCGGGGAAGCTCCTCGATTTCGATGTTCTGATTGGTGAAAACGCAAATTTTGCCGGCTATCTTCAGTGCTTCCTCGACGATCTCGCGTGCGCCGAGATCGGTGTGGTTCAGGAGCGCCATCGCGGCGGCCTGCGCATACGGGCCACCCGAGCCTATGGCCATCAAATCGTGCTCCGGCTCGATGACATCACCGTTACCCGAAATGATGAACGAAGACTCTTCATCAGCGACACAGAGGAGCGCCTCGAGTCGCCGCAGGCGCCTGTCGGTTCGCCAGTCCTTCGCCAGCTCAATGGCGGCGCGTGTAAGGTTGCCGTACCGCTCCAGCTTGCTCTCGAACAGCTCGAACAGGGTAAACGCATCGGCGGTACCGCCCGCAAAACCGGCAATCACGCGGCCATCGGCCAGCGTCCGGACCTTGCGGGCATTGCCTTTCATGACGGTATTGCCCATGCTGACCTGGCCGTCACCGGCGATCGCGACCTTGCCGTCACGGCGTACCGAGACGATTGTTGTCCCTCGAAATTGTTCCATCTGATTGATCCTTCGGAATACTCCGGAAGCACTCCACTTTCTGCGAGTGGTTACGGGAGCGGCCAGCGCCGCGAAACCCGACTTTAGTCTGCTACGGTTTTGGTTTCACCTTGGCTCGCGGGTGGGTCTGGTCGTATATCTGGGCCAGATGCTGGAAGTCAAGGTGCGTATAGACCTGGGTGGTGCTTATGCTTGCGTGGCCCAGGAGTTCCTGGACGCCGCGCAGATCGTGGCTCGATTCGAGCATGTGAGTGGCGAAGGAGTGCCTGAACAGGTGCGGATAGACCTTGGTGTTGATGCCCTGCCTTTTCGCCCAGTGATCGACCCGGGCCTGTACCGAGCGGGGACTCAAACGGGTTCCCTTGTTACTCACGAAAAGGGCGGTCTCGTCGCCCCGAGCCAGGGTGACGCGTTCCTTCATCCAGGCGACCAGCGCCTCGAGCGCAAACTTGCCCACCGGCAGAATCCGCTCCTTGTTGCCTTTTCCGCTTACCCGCGCCGTCGCGTCGGCCATATCGATGTCGCCGACATCGAGCCCGGTCAGTTCGGCAAGCCGCAAGCCCGACGAGTAAAGTAATTCGAGCATTGCGCGGTCCCGCACCACGAGCGGTCCCTTGCCGGGGATGTCCAGGAGACGCGCCATGCGGTCGGCATCGAGGTTCTCGGGCAGCCGACGGCCCGATTTGGGCGAGCTGACCGAAGCGACCGGATTCTTCCTGACGTGTTTTTCCCGCGTGAGATAAGTAAAGAAGGTGCGAGCGGCGGAAAGCCGGCGCTGTATGCTCCGTGGCGAAAGCCCTTTGCGAAAAGACGCGGCGGCAAACGACCTTACAGCTTCCTCGTCGACTTCAGACCAGCGCTCGACATCGAGTTCATCGCAAAACTTATGCAGCGCGAGCAGGTCGCGCCGGTAGTGTTTGCAAGTAAGCGCCGAAAGCCGGCGCTCGTATTCAAGGTGCCGGGTAAATTTGTCGATCCAGGCTTGTTCGCTCTCAAGCACACCGGAACCTGGCTAGTAACGTTTCAGGGCCTCCGCCACCAATTCGCCGAGTCGAGTCAGAAAATCAATACTCATGCCCGGGTGAAAACGATTTGCATCGACGCTGCCGATGGCGAGAAAACCGACTGCCGATTTCTTGCCCAATGGAATCAACGCTGCCGAACCGAGTTCGTCAGTTTCCATGCCGAACAGGAAGTTTCTCTGCGCGTCGCGGATCTGTCCGCAACGCGGGCCACTGCCCTGCAAAAACGTGTCGAAAGCTTTAAGGGATTCGTCGTCGCGTTCGATTGCCAGGAAAAATCGCCCGACATCGACGTCTTTATAATCGTCGGGATCGCCGAACATGACGAGTATCGACTGGTCGGCACCGAATCCGGCACGCAAAGATTCCTCGACCAGATTCAGCGTTTCATGCAGGCTCGAAGCCGCGAGTAAGCGCAGCGCGAGCTGGTGAATCTTGGTAGCGAGCGCATCATTTGCCCGGGCTACCTCGATCAGGTCTTTCAGTTTTCTCTCAAGTTTCAGGTCTCTTTGCCGCAGCACCGAAACCTGGCGTTCGACCAACGAGACTGTTCCGCCCGCTACGTGTGGCACCCTGAGCGATGTGAGGAGCGCGCTGTTTCGTTCAAAGAAATCCGGGTTTTCCTGGAGATAATCGTGGACCGCGCTTTCAGAAATTTCTTCCTCGATATATTCCGCTTTTCGCTGTGTGCTCATATGCCTGGATTTCCCCTGATCAAGATTCCTCGCGGCACCAGGAGCCCAGGTCCTGGCTTCCGTGCAGCTTAACATGGCTGGCGACTGCCCCTGCGGCGGGCAAAAGCCCCGTTGGACATTTGCGGCCAGCGACGGTAGTTTACATAAACTTAAAGCGACACCAAAAAAGACCCCCCCAAGGAACACCAATGCGGCACATTATGGTCATGAATGCCAAGGGTGGCTGTGGCAAAAGCACCCTTGCGACAAATATTGCCTCCTATTTTGCTGACGAAGGATACTGGGTGGCGCTGGCCGATTATGATCCGCAGCGATCCAGTATCGACTGGCTGGAACGGCGCCCGTCCAAGCGGCCGGAAATTGTCGCCGTGGAGGCATACAAGGACGGGCTCAAGCATGCGCCACGCAACCTCGATTTTCTCATCATCGATGCGCCGGCCCGGTCGCACGGCAAGGAACTGACGTATCTGGTCAGGCATGCCGAAACGATCGTCGTGCCGGTGCTGCCATCAACGATCGACATGCAGGCGTCGGACCGGTTCATCAAGGAGCTGCAAGCCGTCGGCAAGGTAGAACGCAAGGAAGCCAAAATCGGTGTGGTGGCAAACCGGGTTCGTGAATACACGCTAATTTTCGAGGAGCTCGACGAGCACCTGACAGCGGCGAAGGTACCCTATCTCGCGGCGCTGCGCGAAGCGCAGAATTACATCCGCGCATATACGCGCGGACTCGGCATTTTCGAATTGCCGGAGTATCTCGCCTGGCCCGATTGGGAGCAGTGGGAGCCACTGACGAAGTGGTTGCGCAGCAAGCGCAGCCAGCCCTGAACCCGGGATCATTCCTCTCCCGTCATCTCCGTTTCCAGATGCGGTATCGCCGGCACCGGTGAGCGCGCGACGAGGCTCAGGCCTGCGCGGTATGCATCGGCCGCAGCGGCGCTTTCGCCAAGCCGGCTCAAAAGACGCCCGTATTCCTGGTAGGCCTCCGGGCTCGGCCGGATCGAGATGACGGTTTCAAGGTAACTGCGGGCTTTTCCCCAGAGCTCGTTGCGCAGACAAAGGCGAGCCGCCGTGAGTAGCAGGTCGGCATCTTCGCCGTGGTGCTTGAGCCAGCCCTCTGCCTTCTTCAGCTGACGCGGGGCATCGCGGCCTTCGACTATGCCGAATAAGCGCACGAGTTCCGGGCGCCATTCGCGTTTCAGGTCCGCCGCGAGATCTTTCTCCGCCTTGTCGTGCAGTCCGGTGCGAATCAGGTCGGTGTAATAGCTCTCGAGCAGGACCGTGTTCTTCTTCAGGTCCCTGGGTACGTCTTTCCACACGGCCAGTACTGCGTTGCCGTCGGGGGCGGAATCGAGCTGTTCCTTGAAAACTCGTAGCGACCAGGTAGCGAGCGTCTCGTCGTCGAGCCGGCCGTGTTTCCTTAGCTTCGGCAGGATCTCTGACAGGTGAGTCCAGTCTTCCAGCCGGTAGTAAAGCCTGCCGAGCAAAGCGAGCGCGTGGCTGTGATTGGGCGAGTTCTCCTCTATCTGCCTGAGGGTTGCAAGTGCCGGTTCGTACTGTGCCTGGTCGAGCTGTAATTCGGCCTGCGTCAGCAGCACCGCGTTCGTCGCCTCGGGCAGGTGCTCGTATGCCTCACGCAACCACCGGTCGCGCCTTTCGTCCTGCCCCAGCAGGTGGGCGGCGCGCGCCGCCTGCAGATAATTAAGGAGTGGTGCTTCACTGACATCGGCAGCCCTGGCGAGCAGCCGCTCACCTTTTGCAAAGTTACCTTCCGCAACCTCTATGACACCCTGTGTCAGTCTCTGGCCTGCGCGACTTACGCGAAAGCGACCGGCCGCTTCCCCGAGTTTTCGCGGCGCACGGAAGAGTTTTACGGTCAACCACGCCGACACGAATATAAGGGCAATGAGTGCCAGCAGGACCGGCACCGACATCTCGACGAGCCAGCCGCGAAAGTTGATCACGACATAGCCCGGATCCGCCAGGAGCAGGCTGGCGGCGATGGCACTGGCCAACAGCGCGATGATGATGAGCAAGCCGAGTTTCATTGCTGCGGCTCGGCCGGCTGCTCTTCTTGTGGTTCGTTGACGGGCGCGGCTTGTGTGTCGGCAAGCGCATTGAACTGCCGCAGCAGGCGCAGGGATTCCGAGATCTCCGGCAATGCCTGCGAGAAGATGCTGTCACGAATGTCCGCGATCGTTTGTAGCGCGCTCTGCACCGCAGAACTCTCGGTGTCGTAATACTCGTTAATCCATTCTGCAGCGTCATCCAGGCTTTGCCGGAAGATGTTTTCTTCGCTGCGCAACACCGCGAGCCTGGCTGCCTGTAACTGCAACGCGAGGTTTGCGCGCAGGAAGTACTGAGCTTCCGGTGCGATGAGCGGTTTCAGGGCCTCGTCCGCTCGTCGTACGGATACGACGCTGTCAACCATGCTGCGTAACGAGGCCAGCGCCCGGTCCGTGCCGCTCAGCTCGGGATCCACCGCCGTGTCCTCGGCGTCATCGAGTTCGATTGCCATGCGCAGTGGCAGGGAATCGACCTGCTCGGCGAGACTGGCAAGCGTCAGCGTTACACCCGCCGTATCGGGCTGGTCCATCAGTTCCAGCGCGCGCAACTCGTTCGACAGCGCCCGGCGAACATTGGTGAGCGCGGGATTGGCGAGTTGCAGAAGGCGCTCGTCCGCGAGCCCGAGCGCATGTGCCGCCAGTTGCGGATTGCCGGCAAGCTGCAGCTGGGCATTCGCGATCTGCATGTAGTATTCGGCTTCGGCCAGCAGCCAGGCATCCCGTGCACCGGTCGAGATCCCTTGCAGCGAGGCGATGTTTTCCTCGATCGTGGACAGGCGCCCGTGCAGGGATTCGATTTGCTGCAGCCGCTCATCGAGGCGCCGTCCGATGTTCGCAATGTCCCTGTCGCGCCTGGCGAGCTGATCGGAGAGCGCGGTCACGTTCTGCTGCAAGGCATCGACCGAGTCCTGGAGGGCGCGGACCGTGGACGTCACTGACGAGATTGCGGCATCGGCTGCAAGGCTATCGCCGGCGGCAGCCCGATCGCGCACAAAGTCCAGGCCGATTGCCGAAAGCGCCACGACAGCCGCCAGCAGAGCGAGCCAGGCGACGAAGCCGCCAGCGCTTTTCTTCGCGGCCGCCTCGCCCGTCTCTTTCTGTGCCGAAGCTTCGCGGCCCGGCTGTTCTTCGCGGGTTTCCGGATCAGGGATTTCGGGAGCAGCGGACTCGTCTTCCACGTTGTCGAAGGTCGCATCTTCCCCGGCAACTTCGGCTTGTTCGTCCTTCTTTGCGGTCTTTTTCTTCTTGCTCATCAATCCTGTCCCGATTGCGCGAGCCGAACCAGTGTGTCAAGCATTTCGCCCGCTTGCGGTCCCCCGGCAAGCACGGTTTCGATTCCCGGGATCAGCTCGGACGCTGTTTGTAACACACGAGTACTGGGCGCCACCAGCGTGGCTTGCCACAGTGAATTCAAGACCTTGGGCGGCAGGATATCCAGCAGGAACCGCAGAGAGTCCACGCTCATAACGGTCACAAAGCGGATCTTTTCCGCTTCCCATGCGGATTCCAGTTGATGCAGTTCGGCCGCCAGGGGCGTGTGCGGCCTGCGCTCGTAAACGCAAAGATAATCGACCCTGGCGCCGCGCTCCGCCAGTGTCTCGGCCAGCAGCTCGCGGCCACTTTGCCCGCGCACGATGATCACGTTCTTGCCGCGGACGTCCTTCAGTTCCCCGTGCTCCAGGAGATGTTCGCTGTCGAAACCCGCATCGGGGAAGATGTCGACCGCGGTCCCCGCCGCCTCGAGCGCTTGCCTGGTTGCCGGCCCGACGGCGGCAACCATTGCGCCACATTTCTCGACGGCCGCCAATCCATGCGCCACGGCGTTACGGCTTATGAATACGACGATATCCGGTTTCGGTAACTGTGCCAGCTCCTGCTCGATGTCGTGGCGCTCGCGTCCGACGATGTCGATGGCCGGAAATCTAATGACCGCGCCACCCGCCGCCTCGATCGCCGCCGCCAGCTCCTGTGACTGGTTCACGGGTCGCGTGAGCAGCACGCCGCAACCGGCGAGGGGCCCGCTGCTCATGATTGCGCCACGGCGAGGAGTTCGCCGGCACCCAGCCGCAGCAAGGATTCCGCGACCGCCGTGCCGACGGATTCAGCCTCGACCAGGGGGCCCGTCGACTGTTTGCGAATGATCCTGCTACCGTCGATCGAAGCGACCAGTGCGTCGATGGTCAGCGTGCTGCCCTTTATCGTTGCAAAACTGGCAACGGGCGACTGGCAATCTGCGCCGAGCGTCGTCGCGACGGCGCGTTCGGCAGCGGTCGTCATCCTGGTCTCCGCATGTTCTAGCTGAGCCAGCAGATCGCGAAGTTCGTTTCGCGACTCGACGCACTCTATGCCGATAACTCCCTGGCCAGCCGCGGGCAACATTTGTTGCGGGCTGAACTGCTGGCTGATTCTTGATTGCAGACCGAGGCGTTCGAGGCCCGCGCAGGCGAGGATGATTGCCGCGTAATCGCCGTTATCCAGCTTGTTGAGCCGGGTAGCGACGTTGCCGCGCAATGGAGAGACCCTCAGGTCGGGGCGCAAAGCGAGTAGCTGCGCCTGCCGGCGCAGACTGGAACTGCCGATGCTTGCGCCGTCGGGCAGATCGGGGAGACTGCAACCGTTCGCGGATACCAGTGCGTCGGCGGGACTGCCCCGTTCAAGCACGGCGGCGACGCAGAAGCCCTGCGGCATTTCGGCAGGGACGTCTTTCATTGAGTGCACCGCGATATCTGCCGTGCCGGCCTGCATCGCGACTTCGAGTTCCTTGATGAACAGGCCCTTGCCACCGATTTTCTGCAGGCTTCTGTCCAGGACCTCGTCGCCGCGTGTCGATAGCGGGACCAGTGTCACCCCCGACACCTGCGGCAGTTCCTTGAGTCTTCCCGCGACAAAATTAGCCTGCCACAGTGCAAGCTCGCTCTTGCGCGTCGCAATGCGGATTTCCAATCGGCTTATCCTTTCTTTAATCGGCGCTTGACGTTGGTCAAATGACGCCGGCTTACAATGAGTTCCTCGACATCATCCGAACCACCGTCTCGCAGCACGACCTGCGATCGCCCGTCTTCGGTCTTCTTCAGTGAATCGATGCTTGACACGGCAACCAGCGCTCCGCGGTGAATGCGAACGAACGTGTCGTCGAATTCTTCTTCGAGTGCTTTTAACGAATCGTCGATGAGATCTTGTCCGCTCGTGTGGAACACGCTGACGTATTTTTGATCGGCGAGAAAATAATGCACGTCAGTTATCGGAATCAGTTTCATTTCGCCATGCGAGCGGGTGCACACATGGTTACGCCGATTGCTAATGCCGGCCTTGTTCGCGACCGTTCCGAGGACGCTGTTACTGAGCCGCTGCGCCAGCCCGAGGGCCTGGTTCAGCCGCTCCCGGCGGACCGGTTTTAACACATAACCGACAGCGCTCGCCTCGAACGCTTCGATGGCATATTCGTCATAGGCAGTAGCGAAAATGACCGCAGGCGGATTGTCGAATGTATTCAGGTGGTGTGCCGTCTCGATGCCACTCAATCCCGGCATGCGGATGTCCAGCACCACCACGTCGGGTGAGAGTTTTTCTGCCAGTTCGAGCGCGTGCTTGCCATTGGCGGCCTCGCCGACGACCGAATGAGCCCCGTCTTCCTCGAGCAGGTGCCGCAATCGCTCGCGCGCGGGCGCTTCATCGTCGACGATCAGGATGTTCACGGCGCACTCTCGTCACAAGGAAATTGCAATTTCACGTTGTAAACATTGTCTTTCTCTTCGGCAGCCACTGAAGCGCGGTTACCGTATGCGAGCTCGAAGCGCTGCCGGATATTTGCCATCGCCATCTTGTTGCCGCTCTTCTTGCGTGCGCGATCCGGCGCTACGGGGTTCCTGACCACGATTCGAAGATCGCCGTCGACCCGTCTGCCGCTGATCCTTACCTCGCCACCGTCGGGCAGTAGCTCGATGCCATGGTAGATCGCGTTTTCGAGTAACGGCTGAATGGTCAGGCTGGGAATCAGCGCACGCATCGGCAGATCATCGACGTCCCAGCATACCTTCAGGCGGTCTCCGAGGCGCAGCTTTTCAATTCGCTGGTATATCGCCGCAACTTCGAGTTCTTCTTTCAATGTTGCCCGGTCTTTTGGCGCATTGAGATTCGCGCGCAGCAGATCGGCGAGATCCTCGACCGCTTCCTCGGCCTGTTTCGGATTGCTCCGGGTGAGCGAGGCGATCGTATTCATGCTGTTGAACAGGAAATGCGGGCGTATCAGCGCCTGCAATGCACTGATCCGAGCCTGTGCTTCGAGCACGATGCTGCGCCGCCACTCACTTGATACGTAAAGATAGCGCATGGTCAGCGCAATAACGATGGAACTGATTGCCAGCGTGCGCAGCAGGAATTCGCCGTGCGAAGCATCGATGATGACGGCTTCACCGAACCTGACCGTCAACCAATAAGTAACTTCCGCGAGTACCAGGCACATGATCTCGAGCAAGATGAAACAGATGACGAAAGCCTGGGTATTGCCCAGGGTCTCGGCCCATGGCCGTATACGGCACATCAACGCGGCGCCGGCCAGCGCGAGCCAGAGCAGAAACATCGACGTCTTCGCGAGTTCGGTCAGGAAAGTGCCGGGCTGGTATCCGGCAAGCGTGAGGACAATCGCGACCAGTTCCGCGACCAGCAGGATGACAAGGACCGTGCCGGCGGCGCAGAAATCGGGCAGGAATGCTTGGGAATATTTACCGTCAGCTTCTGGTGCTGAGGCCAAAGTGGTCCTCCTCACGATTCGAGTCGGCATTGTAACGCGAAGAAATTGGGGTCAAATAGAAAATGGGGTGTGAGCCCATTTTCTCTTGCGCCCGGTATCAGGAGTCGCAGTATTCCTGAACCTGGTTCTCGACCTTTTCCCGGGCTTCCTGCATCTCTTCTTCGCTCAGATAGACGCGCTCGCCGCTCTCGTCTTCACGGTAGATCCGACGCGACTGGACGAACCGCTGCAGGCGTTCCCGATAGGTAGCACACTTTTTGGCACGCTCTTCGAGCCGGGCCTGGATCTCTTCTTCCGTCGGGCCCTGCGGGGTTGCCGCCGCTTCCTCTTCCGCCGCCTTGGCGGCCGCGTCGGCACGCGACTGCACCATCGCCTGCACACGTTCGGGGTCGGTTCGCCGCGATTGGATCGCGACGCGCTCGGCTTCCTCGGCGACGGGTTTGTCAGTGAAGTGGACATTCCCCTCTTCGTCCGTCCACTTGTAGATTTGCCCGGCTGCGGTGGTGCCGACCGCGGTCAGGGCCAGCATCAGTACCAGGGCGAGTGCTCGTTTAGTCATGATGACAATCCTTCGACCGTGCGCCCGGGTTTGGCCCATCCGGACTAGCCACAGCCGCCCCGAAGCTCGGGGTATGAACCATGTGATTTATTAGATCACGTAGGTTAGCCCATTGTTGTGTCGGCAGTCACAGGATCGTTTGCATGAATTTCCCCATAAAAACGGCGGGCCCGAGGGCCCGCCGGGAGGGCCGCGTAAACCCACGGTGCCCGCAAGGTTTTTCGCGGCCCGGGTCCTGCGGCGGCGCCAACGGGGGACGAGCGACCGCGGCAGGAGCCTATCTATATGGTCGAAAAGGCACTTAAACGGCCAAATGCCTAGTCGGCGACGGCGAACTCCGGGTAAGCCTCGAGGCCGCATTCAGCGAGGTCGACGCCGTCATATTCGTGCTGCTCGTCGACCCGTATGCCGACGGACACTCGCAGCAAGAACCAGGCCAGCAGGCTCATCAGGAAGACCCACAGGAAAATGGCCAGCAGGCCGACGAGCTGCACCCAGAGCTTCGCCGATGCGCTGTAGATCGGCACCGCCAGCAGGCCCCAGATGCCGACGGTACCGTGCACCGAGATGGCGCCGACCGGGTCATCGAGCCTCAGCTTGTCCAGCGTCACGATCGACAGGACGACAAGCAGCCCACCGACGCCGCCGATGACGGTAGCACCGAACGGGGTTGGCGCCAGCGGTTCCGCCGTGATGGCGACCAGGCCCGCAAGTGCGCCGTTCAATGCCATCGTGAGGTCTGCTTTGCCGAACCAGGTCCTCGACAGCAGCAAGGCGAACACGAGGCCACCCGAAGCGGCCATGTTGGTGTTTACGAAGACGCGCGCGACCGCGTTGGCCTCGCCGACGTCGCTCATTTTCAGTTCCGAGCCACCGTTGAAGCCGAACCAGCCGAGCCACAGGATCAGCATGCCGAGTGTTGCGAGCGGCAGGTTACAGCCGGGTATCGCATTGACCTGCCCAGCGGGACCATATTTGCCTTTTCGCGGGCCGAGAAGCAGGACGCCGGCAATCGCGGCAGATGCCCCGCAAAGGTGCACGATGCCCGAACCCGCAAAGTCCTGGAAGCCCAGCTGCTCGAGCCAGCCGCCACCCCATTTCCAAAAGCCCTGTACCGGGTAGATAAAGCCGGTGAGCACTGCGGCAAACGCGAAAAACGACCACAACTTCATGCGCTCGGCCACCGCGCCGGACACGATCGACATCGCCGTCGCAACGAAGACGACCTGGAAGAAGAAGTCGGCCAGATTCGAATAATAAGTGTCACCGCCGCTGGCCAGCACGTCGACCGCCACATTGTCTCCGGCATCGAGCAATCCTGTGCCGAGCGTGCGGAGGCTTTGAAAGATTGCGCCTTCGAATGCGCCCGGGTACATGATCGAGTAGCCGCTCAACATGTACATGATGCAGGCGATCGAGTAGAGCCCGACGTTCTTGGTCAGTATCTCGGCAGTGTTCTTGGCGCGCACGAGTCCGGCCTCGAGCATCGTAAAGCCGGCTGCCATCCACATGACCAACGCGCCCATCACGAGAAAATACAAAGTGTCGAGGGCGTAACTCAGTTCACTTATCTGCCCCGCGAGTGCTGCTATATCGTTCATGGCAAGGCCCTCCGCTAAACCGCTGCCGAGCCGGTCTCGCCGGTCCGGATTCGAATTGCCTGTTCGAGATCGGAAACGAATATTTTTCCGTCACCGACTTTTCCGGTGCGTGCGGTCGTTGCTATGGCTTCGATCACCTGATCGGCGATTTCGTCATCGACAGCCAGTTCGATCTTCGCCTTGGGCAGGAAATCGACGACGTACTCCGCTCCCCGATAGAGCTCGGTATGTCCCCGTTGCCGGCCGAAACCCTTTACTTCGGTCACCGTGATGCCCTGTATGCCTATCTCGGCGACTGCCTCGCGCACATCGTCAAGCCTGAACGGCTTGATGATCGCCATTATCATTTTCATCATTAGGTCCCCTGTGCTTCTGCCAAGAAGTTGCCGGGGCAGCATGTGGGCCCGGCACTCGTTGAAAAACCAATAGTCTTGCCGACGCTGCAAACCATTGACTCCTCCGGCCAAGCAGTTGCTGTTTGGCGAGCATCAGCGACAGGCCCAGAGCCGCTTCCGCGAGCGAAGTGGAGTAAGCGAATTCGAAATACTCCCCGGCGAAGTCCCGTGCGAGGCCGGCATACTGGCAGGTGCAGCAACCGTGCCAGCTTCAAATAAGCGAATGAAAACAAGCGGATAAGAAATTTCCTGCGGCGCGCATGCACCATGCTGGTGCGCCAGCGAGGGCGGCTGCCCCAAGCTGGTGAGTTCGGCTGAGAATCGAGTCGCTGCGTGTCGATTTGCCGCTGGCGTTTTGCGGTCGACTGAGGTATCAACCGCCTATGGCAAAAGATGGCATCGACAAACTGGCAAAAACGCTCGCGGAGGAATTGCCGCAGAGCCTGAAATCCATGCGTGACGATCTCGAAAAGAACTTCCGTTCCATTTTGCAATCCGGCCTCGGCAAGCTCGACCTCGTCACACGCGAGGAGTTCGAAGTGCAGCAAGCGGTTCTCCGGCGCACGCGAGAAAAACTCGAAGCGCTAGATGCGCATCTGCAAAAAATGGAAGCCGACCTGGGCGCGAAGAAAGCAAGGCAAAAAAAGGCAGGGAAGAAAACCGGCAAAAGAAAAGCGAAGAAAAAGACGGCGAGCAAGAAAAGCGCGAAGAAAAAATCGAAACGTTGACGCGCATTGCCAGGGAGTGGCAATGGAATCGAATCACGCAGCAAAAGAATTACAGTGAGCCTGGCGATACTGAAAAGCCGGGCGCAGCTGGGCGTGACCGCGCCATCGGTGACGATCGAGGTGTTCCTGTCAGGCGGCCTGCCTAGATTTTCAATAGTGGGACTGCCCGAAGCGGCGGTTCGCGAAAGCAAGGACCGGGTACGCGGCGCAATCTCGAGCTGTAACCTGGAGTTCCCGCAAAGCCGCATCACGGTAAGTCTCGGCCCGGCCGACATGCGCAAGGCAGGCGGGCGATTCGATCTGCCGATCGCCCTGGGCATTTTGGGGGCGAAGCGACTGATACCGAAACGCCACTTTGACTCGTTCGAGTTCTACGGCGAGCTTGCGCTCAATGGCGACATTCGCCCGGTGTCGGGGCTGTTGCCGGCCGCGATCAAAGCCGCGGAATCGAATCACCCGATCGTCGTTCCGAAAAGTAACGGCGCCGAAGCGAGCCTCGTTCCGGGCGAGGTATACGTGGCCGCTAACCTCCTCGAGGTAACGGCGTTTCTCCGCGGCACGCGCGACCTCGAACAAGTGCAAGCTACCAGTGGATCCGCAACAACAGTTCCGGGCCCCGACCTCGCGGAGGTGAAGGGACAGCGTTTCGCGAAACGCGCCCTGGAGATTGCGGCTGCCGGCCGGCACAACATCCTGTTCAGCGGCCCTCCGGGGACCGGCAAGAGCATGCTCGCACAGCGGCTGGCCGGCATATTGCCGCCAATGAGCGATGCCGAGGCGATCGAAACCGCCGCGGTCGATTCGGTACTGGGCCGGTCACTCGATCTTATGCAATGGCGGCAGCGCCCCTTTCGGGCGCCACATCACACGGCTTCGGCCGCGGCGCTGGTCGGTGGAGGTTCCGATCCCCGGCCCGGCGAGATATCGCGGGCGCACAACGGTGTGCTGTTTCTCGATGAGCTGCCGGAATTCAGCCGACACGTGCTCGAGGTTCTACGCGAACCGATGGAGAGTGGCTGGATAACGATCTCGCGGGCAGGCCGACAGGCGGACTATCCCGCGCGCTTTCAACTCGTGGCCGCCATGAATCCCTGCCCTTGCGGTTACCTCGGGGACCCGGCCGGCGACTGCCGCTGCACGGCCGAACGCATAAACAAGTACCGGGGCAGGATATCGGGGCCGTTACTCGACCGCATCGACATACACGTGCAGGTCCTGCGGCCGTCGATTGAGTCACTGCGTCCCGATGCAGAGCCCGAGGAAGCGAGCGCCATGGTGGCAAAAAGAGTGATCGAAGCCAGGTCGATTCAGCTGAGCCGCTGCGGCGTGTGCAACGCCGAGCTGACCGGCCGCGCCTTGAAAGAATCATTTGTAGCGGAAAGCGATACCTGGACTCTGCTCGACGAGGCTGCCGACAAACTCGCGATGTCGGCTCGTGCGTATCAGCGCGTTCAGCGCGTCGCAAGAACGATTGCTGACCTGGTCGCGGAGCATACGGTGAGGCGACAGCACATGGCGGAAGCGCTCGCGTTGCGCCAGTTCAGCCGTCACTCCTGATTGAGCAGCTAATCGGGCAACTGACTCAGCATGTAATCGACGGCGGCGTTCACCTCCTCATCGGACAGGTCCATCCGCGCACCTTTTGGCGGCATGTAACCTGCCGAACCGGTAAAGCCTTCAATTGCATGCCGGTACAAGGTTTCCATGCCTTGCGCGATGCGTGCGGTCCACACGGCTCGATCGTTCAGCATTGGTGCACCGCCGATGCCGTTGCCGTGACAAACGATGCAGGCTTCGTTGAATACCTGCGGCCCGGACAAGGTCGTCGCATGCGGCTCGGCCTGCGGCACTTCATCTACTTTCAACTCATCCGGCCCATGCTCTTCGCCCGGTAATTTGACCCGGCTGAACGGGCGGATCCTGTCCGCAACGCTATCGTGAACTTCGTATTCGCGGTCATGAACGGTCGCCGTGAAATGGGCCAGTTTAGCCGCATACAGGAAAAAGACCACGGCGACGACGGCGACGAAGATTACCGTAAGCGTTCCGCCACTGAATAATGATGAAGGTTCCCGGTCGTGCTGCAAGATTCTGCTCCGCTGAATTGTTGGCCAGGTACAAGTGTCGGCCGGAGGCAGCGCATTATATATCAAGAATTCGCGCACACCCCGCAGGCGTTATTTCGCAGCGGGAAACGTCGCCGCGGCGTCGTTGAAACCACGGATTGCATTGTCCACGGGCGGCTGCCACATTGATCCGCACACTCAGGGGACTGAACAATGAGAAGCGGAAAACAACACCTATTAATACTGTCGCTGCTGGCGCTGGCTGCCTGTGGCGGTGCCTCCCAGGACGCGGCGGAGCCTGGCGTAGCGCCGGCCGACCTGGTACTCCGCGGCGGCAAGGTCGCGACGGTCGACCCGGCGCTCGGCAATGCCGAAGCCATCGCGGTCAACGGCTACCGGGTCACCGCGGTCGGCAGCAACGCAGAAATCTCTGCCTATGTCGGACCGGAGACCGAGGTCGTCGAACTCAACGGCCGTTTCGCGATGCCGGGCTTCATCGAAGGGCATGGTCACTACATGGGCCTCGGGCGCGCGAAACAGATCCTGGACCTGACGAAGGTCAACAACTGGGAAGAAATCGTCACCATGGTGGCCGGCGCAGTGGACAAGGCGCAGCCGGGCGAGTGGATCTTCGGCCGCGGCTGGCACCAGGACAAATGGGACAGCGTGCCAGAGGACGCCGTCGATGGCGTGCCGCGCAATGACACCTTGAACGCAGTCTCGCCATTGAACCCGGTCAGTCTGCGCCATGCGAGCGGGCACGCCGGCTTTTTCAATGAAGCGGCGCTGGCGGCCGGCGGCATCACGGACGAGACGCCAGACCCGCCCGGTGGCACCATCGTTCGCACACCAGACGGCCGGGCAACCGGGCTCATGCGCGAGACGGCGCAGCGGCTTTTGAACGAGGCCATCGGCATTTACGAAGGCAGGCTGACGCCCGAGGAAATGGAGACAATCGACCGCGAGCGGGTCATGCTCGCCGCCGATGAAGCACTGGCGAACGGCGTGACCTCTTTCCAGGACGCCGGCTCCTCTTTCGAAACGATCGATTTTTTCAGGAAGCTCGAGGAAGAGGGAAACCTGCCCGTCAGGCTTTATGTCATGGTGCGTCGCGAATCGAACCAACTGATGGACCAGGCATTGCCGCAGTACAAGATGTTGCCCGAAGGAAATGATTTCCTGACCGTGCGTTCGATCAAAAGGCAAATCGACGGCGCGCTCGGCGCGCACGGCGCATGGCTGCTCGAGCCTTATGCAGACCTGCCGAGTACACCGGGTCTCGTGCTCGAAGAGGTCGAGGACATCGAGGGCACCGCCGAGGTTGCCTTGAAACACGGTTTCCAGGTCAATACACATGCGATCGGCGACCGCGGCGTCCGGGAAACGCTGGACCTGTACCAGCGCGTCTGGGACAGGCTCGGTATAGACGGCAAGCCGCTGCGCTGGCGCATCGAGCATTCGCAGCATATCGATCCGGCCGATGTGCCCCGCTTTGGCGAATTCGGTGTGATCGCTTCCGTGCAGGCGATCCATGGCACCTCCGATGGACCCTGGATCCCGAAACGGCTGGGTGAGGAGCGCGCGAAAAGCACCTCGCAACCGTGGCGCGACCTGTTCAACAGCGGCGCCATCGTCACCAATGGCACCGACGTACCGGTTGAGCCGATCGACCCGATCGCCTCTTACTACGCATCGGTCTCGCGAATGATGATCAACGGCGACAAGTTTTATCCCGAACAATGCATGACGCGCGAACAGGCGTTGGCCACTTATACGCTCAACAATGCGATCGCCGCATTCGAGGAGGACATCAAAGGAACGTTGACACCGGGCAAGTATGCGGACATCGTCGTACTATCTCAGGACCTGCTGACGGTAGAAGAGGAAAAGATTCCTGAAACAACTGTCGACATCACCATTGTCGGCGGCGAGATCAAATACAAACGAGAAATGTAATGGCAGAAATAGACGAAATTCTTGAAGACCTGAAACAGAGACGTGACGAGTTGCGTGTCAAAATCAATTTGGCATCAAAAGAGATCAAGGATGAATGGGAAGAACTCGAGGCAAAAATGGAAGATTTCTCCGGCAAAGCCAAGCAGTTCGCGGAAGATGCAAAACTGAAACAAACCGGCGAGGGTATCGGCGATGCCCTGGGACAGCTGGGCCGCGAGCTGAAGGCCGGCTATGACCGGATCAGAGAAGCACTGCGCGACTAGGCAACGCGCAATGAAAAACAGAATAATTCTGTTGGCAGCGGCGCTGACCGCGATGAGCCTTGCGGCCTGCGGCAGGGAAGCGCAGAAAGTCGAGACCCCGGCTGCTGTGACGGCGGCTGACCTGGTGCTGATGGGCGGCAAGATTGCCACCGTGGACCCGGACTTGGGCGCCGTCGAGGCACTGGCAGTAAACGGCTACCAGGTCACGGCGGTTGGCAGTGATGAGGAGATTGCTCGCTACGTCGGGCCTGAAACCACTGTAATCGAACTCGACGGCCGATTCGCCATGCCGGGATTTATCGAGGGGCACGGGCACCTGTTCAGCCTCGGCGAATCCAAGTTGATCCTCGATCTTAATGATGTCAGCGGCTGGGACGAGATCGTCAGCATGGTCGCAGTGGCAGCCGACAAGGCGCGGCCCGGGGATTGGATCAAGGGACGCGGCTGGCACCAGGAGAAGTGGCAGAGCGTTCCGCAAGACGCAGTCGAGGGCGTGCCGCAACATGCGAGTCTTAGCGCCGCATCTCCCGATAACCCGGTGTACCTCGAACACGCGAGTGGCCATGCATCGTTTGTTAACCAGGCTGCGATGGAAATTATCGGCATCGACGACGACACGCCGGATCCACCGGGCGGCACCATCGTACGCAATGCGGAAGGCAAAGCGACCGGCATGATGCGAGAGATTTCCAATCGTGTCGCCGAGCGAGCCGTAATCGAGCACGAAAAAAGAATGAGCCCGGCAGAGATCGAGGCGCTCGACAGGGAACGCATTCGCCTTGCCTCGGTAGAAGCACTGCAAAACGGGGTCACTTCTTTCCACGATGCGGGTGAATCCAGTCGCCCGTCGTTTCCGTTCTTCGAACTCATGAAGATAATGGAAGAAGAGGATTCATTGCCCATTCGCTATTACATGATGGTGCGCACGCAAACGAACGAGGAAATGGATGAACTGCTGCCGCACTACAGAACGGTCGCCGAGGGTAACGACTTCCTGACGATTCGATCGATCAAGCGACAGATGGATGGCGCATTGGGATCGCACGGTGCGTGGCTGCTCGAGCCGTACACTGATCTGCCGGATACCGATGGACTCGTGCTGGAGACCGTGGAAGACATCGAGCGTACGGCCGAGATTGCGGTCAAGCACGGTTTCCAGGTCAACACGCACGCAATCGGTGATCGCGCAATCCGAGAGACGCTAGATCTTTATGAGCGTGTATGGAAGGCGGCCGGTGTCGATGGCAAGGACTTGCGCTGGCGAATTGAGCATGCGCAGCATATCGATCCGGCGGACGTACCGCGCTTCGGCGAACTGGGAGTCATCGCCGAAATGCAGGGTGTGCATGCAACCTCGGATGGCCCATGGATCCCGTCGCGGCTGGGCGAGGAGCGCTCGAAGATTACCTCCTACCCGTGGCGGGACCTGCTGAATACGGGAGCCGTGATAGGTAACGGCACGGATACACCGGTGGAGAAGATTGACCCGATCGCGTCTTTTTATTCCTCGGTTTCACGCATGACCGTCGAAGGCGAGCGCTTCAATCCAGAGCACGTCATGACCCGCGAAGAAGCACTGGTTTCTTACACGATCAATAATGCTTACGCAGCATTCGAAGAGGACTTGAAAGGTACCCTGACGCCGGGCAAATATGCCGACATCGTCGTCCTGTCCCAGGACCTGCTGACCGTCGCCGAGGAAGAAATCCGCAACACGAAGGTGGACGTCACGATCGTCGGCGGGGAAATTAAATACCAGCGGGATCGTTAATGTGCTTATTCAGGAGAACCAAAAGCCTGGTTCCATTCCTGCCTCGTCATATTGCCGCGCATAATAAATACATCCTGGATATAGTTCTGCCGCGCTGCAACACGAACTCTCGATAGCTCGTCCAGAATCTTTTCATATGCATCTTCGGGCGCATCGACATCCTCGTTGACCTCGATCAGGTCATCGAAAAATTTCTTACGGGCTTCGGTCAGATCTGCCAGGTTTTCGTTGATCCGTTCCATTGCGCGCCTCACAACGGCAGCGCGAGAGCTGTCTTCCACCGTACGCTCGATCATTTTGAAGTCCGGTCGCGCAAAAAGATCGGGGATTCCTCCGCCGAAAAAGTGCATGAGTATCAGTGCCGTTATCATGATCCAATCTTCCTCTTATCCTTGTCCGGCGATGGCGTCCGCAACGAGCGACTCGATTCGCAACGAAATTGCTCGTGCCTGTATCGGTAACAACTCCTGCCATTCCTCGGCAGTGGCCTTTGCTTTGAATTCCAGGTGAGCGTCGAGTAACTGGTTCCGGAGGTTTTCTCGCTTACGGGACGCCTCGGAGAAGAATGCATCGTAGTCCTGTTGCGTCGAATCGTAGTCCCGGAACAGGGCACGTTCCTCTTGCACTGCTTCGATTACGAGCCGTGCAGTCTCGACCAACAATCGATCAATGTGATCGACGCTCGCAAGCATATCCCCGGCGCGGTCAGGATCCTCAACTGTATCGCGCACGTGTTCGCGAAGAATTTCGATTGGATCTTCGGGAACTCCGAAAAAAGAACAGCCCGACAGGGCAAATAGAGTCATCACGACTGCGAAAGTTGTGAGTCTGTGAACCAGTGAAGCGACCATTTGAAATCCTCGTCACTCGGCAGGCGGGGCCAGGCTACTGCGGCTCCAGGTTGCGGACAGTCAATTTACCTTATCGAATGCCGAGGGCCAATCGTCCGGGCTAGGCCCGAGTTACACGCCGGCGCAGACGGGTTGCGAAATAACGAGATAGTGACGGACGTATAACACGGTTTGTCGGGGATTGGTCTTGCCGCTATCATGGGCTCTTACAACAGAAATACGCAGGGGCTCAAGAATGAATAAGAAGCTCATCATAATCTGTGCGTCCGTTTTGCTTGCCCTGGTTGGCTGCACTCAAACGCCAACATTTCAGACTGGTCCGGATGCCGAGATTACTTACGATGGCCTGACCCGGCTCGATCGTACGATCATGGACGGCGTCTGGGCCAGGGAAGACATCGACCTGAGCGGCTACACGAAAGTCATGTTCATGGGTGTTGGC
Source organism: Woeseiaceae bacterium (assembly GCA_041555515.1). Taxonomy (GTDB): domain Bacteria; phylum Pseudomonadota; class Gammaproteobacteria; order Steroidobacterales; family Woeseiaceae; genus SZUA-117. The sequence goes on along the minus strand of JBFFKF010000025.1, from coordinate 2,656 downwards.
GTCCAGTACCGAAACGTATCCGGACCCTACAGCGGCCGCGCCGGTCGCGGCACGGCGACGGCAAGACGAAGCACCACGACGGAATTCCAACTCGACGATGAAACCAAGGCGTTGTTCGAGCAAGAAATCGCAGCCGCTTTTCTCGAGGAAATTCAGGCCAGCAGCATTATCGAGGTCGTAGATGAAATCGGTCCGGACGTATTGCTGGTTCGCGGCGGTCTGCTGGACGTTGTGTCGCGCGTCCCGCCGGAAACTGTCGGGCGCAGTCGGATATTTATTTCGTCGATCGGTGAGGCGACCCTGTTTGTGGAAATCGTTGATCCAGTGAGTAACACGGTTCTTGCACGCGCAGTCGATCGGCGTGCTGGAGACAGAGGCGGCGTGGCCGGGGGAGGCATGGAATCCAACCCGGTGACGAATCGCGCAGAAGTGCGTCGCCTTGGTCGCCGCTGGGGCTCCATCATTCGTGATGGATTGGAGAAAATGCTCAGTGACGGTCTTGCCAGTAGTTAGACAAGAAAATCATCTCGAACAGACAATAAGAAAGGGGCCATGAGGCCCCTTTCTTTATACAATACAAAGCTATTGCAGTTGTCCAAATCAAACAGCGCCCGTAGCTCAGCCGGGTGAGTGACGGTTGCCGCGTAGCGGCAAGGCCGAGCATGGCTCGGCCAGGAACGAACGCCACGAGCCTACCAGCGAGTGGCCGGGCCCGAGGAGCGAAGCGACGAGGGGAGTACTGCTGTCGCGCGAAGCGCGGCCATACAAACGCAAGATAGAATCAGAAGTATCCAACAGACACTGCGCCCGTAGCTCAGCTGGATAGAGTACTGCCCTCCGAAGGCAGGGGTCACAGGTTCGAATCCTGTCGGGCGCGCCAGTAAACAAAAAGGGGCCCAACGGGCCCCTATTTGTTTACTTGTGTGTTCCGCCCAAGGAGTCGAGCCTGCGTTCGACAAAACGCGTCAGCGTTTTGGGCGGAGGAGCTCAAGCTCCGACGGGTCGAAGACCCCGAAATCGCTTAGGAGCGATTTCGGCCAATCCTGTCGGGCGCGCCAGTCTTTTCAATTACTTACGAGTCCTGCCGCCGGTTGCGGCAGAACTCGCAAGCGCTGGGTAAGCGCAATTGCGGTACTCTTGCTCCTCGATTCATTGCAGGAGATGTTCGTGACCGCAAGCCCAAAGCATTTCGCATTGTTGATTTTACTTCTGTTGTCAGTGCAAGCGGCAGCGCAGGAGAAGCCGAACATTGTCTTCATTTTCATGGACAACTTCGGCTATGGAGAGCTGGGCGTCTACGGCGGCGGAATAACTCGCGGAGGCGCCACGCCACAAATTGATGCGCTTGCCGCGGAGGGACTCCGGCTCACCAATTTCAATGTCGAGGTGCAATGCACGCCATCGCGGTCAGCTCTTATGACCGGGCGCTACGCGATCCGCTCGGGCAATGCCACTGTGCCAATCACCACGGGCATGTACGGTCTGACTCAGTGGGAAATCACGATGGCAGAAATGCTGTCGGACGCAGGCTATGCGACGGGAATGTTTGGAAAGTGGCACCTGGGCCATACGGAAGGGCGATTTCCCACGGACCAGGGTTTCGACGAATGGTACGGCATTCCCAACTCGACAGATGAAAGTCTGTGGCCGGACCAGGATCAATTCAATTCGGTCTCGCAGGAGAACCTGAGTCCGTACGCCGTACCCGAATACATTTATGACGGTCGCAAAGGCAGCACCCCTGAAAAGGTAAAGGTCTACGACTCGGAGATGCGGCCGGAGATTGACCGTGAACTGACCGATAAGGCAATCGACTTCATGCGGCGGCAGGCAGCGGCCGACAAACCGTTCTTCGTCTATCTGCCGTATACACAAACGCATATGCCGGTTGTGCCAAGCAAAGAATTCGCCGGAAAGAGCGGTAACGGTGACTGGGGCGACGTGTTGATGCAAATCGACGCGTATGTCGGAGAGCTACTCGAGACCATCGACGACCTGGGGATCAGCGACAACACGATTTTCGTATTTACTTCGGACAACGGGCCGGAGATGCTTCCCGGACACAACGGTTGGGGCGGCCCGTGGCGAGGTTCGTATTTCACTGGGCTGGAAGGGAGCCTTCGCGTGCCGTTTATCATGCGCTGGCCGGGCAAGGTTCAGGCTGGGCGTGTATCCAACGAAATTGTGCACGCGATAGACATGTTTGCCACGTTCGCGAACGTTGCGGGAGCGGACATCCCTCACGACCGTGTTATCGACAGCATTGATCAGTTGGATTTTCTGACAGGAAGTCAGGACAAATCGAATCGCGAAGGATTTATTGTCTATGTCGGTAGCGAGCTATTCGGCATCAAGTGGCGCAACTGGAAAATGATGTTCCAGGAGGTCGAACGCGGAACCGACGAAAGACGCATCTTTGATTTTCCCAGGTTTTTTAATCTCTACAATGACCCAAAAGAAGAATATCCCCTGACCAAAGCGACTGCGGGTCATTTCTGGGTGAGGTGGCCAATGGCGGAGCTGCTCAAGGAGCATGGCGCGTCTTTGCAGAAAGAACCTCCGATACCGCCGGGAACGACTGATCCGTACGAGCCATAATGATGAATACCTGACCCCGCGCCTCCGAAGGCAGGGGTCACAGGTTCGAATCCTGTCG
>JBFFKF010000024.1:0-29522 GCA_041555515.1 Woeseiaceae bacterium | reverse complement strand
GGCATCGTGATTGCGCCCATCGATTCCGGTTCGTCCATTTCACCGTCGCCGAGAAAACACCACACCTTGCGATCGCTGGGCTCAATGATTTCCCGGTTTTCGAGGTAGCGCATGAAGCGTGCCTGGAAGATTGCCATCATCGGTCCGAGTCCCATGGACACGGTCGGGAATTGCCAGAAGTCCGGCATCAGCCAGGGGTGCGGATAGGATGACAGCCCGCCCCCGCCGACTTCCTTGCGAAACCGGTTCAGGTGTTCCTCGGTCAATCGCCCTTCGAGGTAGGCGCGCGCATAAATGCCCGGAGACGAGTGGCCCTGTATGAACACGAGGTCGCCCCCATGGGTTGCCGTCGGCGCCCGCCAGAAATGATTGAAACCGACCTCGTACATGGTGGCCGAAGATGCATAACTCGCTATATGCCCGCCGTACTCGGAACTCTGGCGGTTGGCCTGCACGACCATCGCCATTGCATTCCAGCGGATATAGGCTTCGATGCGCCGCTCGATCGAGCGGTCGCCCGGATATTCCGGCTGGCGCCCCGTCGATATCGTGTTCAGGTAGGCCGTGTTCGGCGCGTACGGCAGGTAAGCACCGGAACGGCGTGCGAAATCGATCATCTGGTTGAGCAGAAAATGGGCTCGTTCGGGGCCTTGTGTAGCCAGAACGGAATCGATGGATTCAAGCCATTCGCGTGTTTCGGTTGGGTCTAGGTCATCAAATCGGCTGAAATCGTCCATAAATGGTCCACATTCATTTGGTCCCCGTCGAGGTGGCATTCGACGGCGTGAATTCGATCAGGTGTCCTGCTAGGATCACGGCACTGCCGCGCCGGAGGTCTCTTCTGCGTGGCGATATTATGGCCCAAGCGGGCCGAAAAAGGTTAGTGCTCAGATGGGAAGTCTCCTAGCGGAACATAACAAGAACGGCAAAGTAAGAGTTACGCAATACACCGGCGTGCCGGGTCCGAAAACGATTGCCGGCATCGATCATTTGCTACTGGTTTTGCCGGAGAAAGTGCCTGCGACCCTGTGGCGTAAGGTTCCGCAAGGGATCAAGGTGCAGGCGCTGATGCGGCGCAAATCGCCAGACCATGTACCGGCGATCTCCACCCGTATCAACAATGACCGGCAGACTGCGTTGCACGTCGGCTCTTTGAAGCCACATGCAAGTGCATTTGAAACGCTGACGTTTGGCCGAAAAATGGTCGCCGCAGTATTGTCGGAAAAGGCTGGCACTGTCGGTATCTGGGTGCTGGGCTTTGATGCCGAGGAACAGGCGTCGATTGTTGCGCGCGTAACTGCCGCCGCCCTTGCCGCCGCATATACGATGCCGGCATTCAAAACCAATCCGCGACCGGCGAAAATCAAAAGTATCAAGGTCATCGGACTCGACAAGAAAATAAGTCTCGTTCGCCAGCAGGCAGAAGCGGAAGGCAATAACATGGCGCGGTGGCTGACGGCCCTGCCACCCAACATACTGGATGCGGCGGGCTATGTGTCACTGTTACGCGAGTTAGCCGAAGAGAACGGTTGGCAATTCAAGAGTTACGGCATACGCGAGCTGGAAAAAATGGGCGCCGGTGCTTTTCTCGCCGTGGCACAAGGCAATGCTGACGATAGCGCCGCAATCGTTCGCCTGCGTTATCGACCGAAATCCAAAACGGCGAGACCGGCGCTGAGCCTCGTCGGCAAGGGGATCATTTTCGATACCGGTGGAACGAACCTGAAACCATTCACCTCGATGCTCGACATGCACATCGACATGGGAGGCAGCGCGGTTGCCGTTGGAAACCTGCTGGCGATTACCAAGCTCAGGCTGCCCGAAGCCGTCGACTGCTGGCTCGCGATCACCGAGAACAGAACCGGACCGACGGCTTACAAATCCCAGGACGTCATCACCGCGCTTAACGGCAAAACCGTGCAAACGATTCACACCGATGCCGAAGGTCGCATGGCGCTGGCGGATACCCTTGTGCTTGCCTGCAAGGACAAGCCTGGCCTGATCATGGATTTCGCAACGCTCACCGGCGCATGCATGAACGCAATTACCACTCGCTACAGTGGCGTCTTTACGAATCGGCCAAAATGGCACCCGGTGCTAAAGCGCTCGGGCGAAGACAGCGGCGAAAGAGTCTGGCCATTCCCGATCGGCAGTGAATTTGTGGAAGACCTGAAAAGCGACACTGCTGATATTCAGCAGTGTGCGCCTAACGGCGGTGGCGATCACATTCTCGCCGGATCATTCCTGAACGAATTCGTTGACAAGAGCATTCCCTGGGTACACGTCGACCTGAGCGCGATCAAGCGCAAGGGTGGACTGGCCCACATCCCGACCGAAATCAACGGATTCGGCGTTCGATACACGATGAATCTGCTTATCGACAAGAACGCTTTCGGCGATGCTGACTGGAAGTGAGCGACTCCTTTTCCATTGCGCAGCGATTCCGCGGTTTTCTCCCCGTCGTTGTCGACGTGGAGACCGGTGGATTCAATTGTAAAACCGACGCTTTACTGGAAATCGCAGCAGTACTTATTGATCCGCAGGAGGATGGGACACTGCTGCGCGGAGAAACATTTCGTTATCACGTAAAACCATTCGAGGGCGCCAACCTGGAGCCCGCATCGCTGGCGATCAACGGAATCGATCCGGATCATCCGCTGCGGCCGGCAATCGATGAACGCGATGCCTTGCAGCGAATTTTTCGCGAGGTGCGGCGTGCGGTGCGTGAGCAAAGATGCACGCGCGCGATACTCGTCGGTCACAATTCTTCATTCGATCTGGGATTTCTGAACGAGGCGGTCGAAAGAAGCGAAATCAAGCGCAATCCGTTTCACCCATTCTCGAGCTTCGATACGGTAACACTTTGCGGCGTCGCTTACGGGCAAACCGTATTGTCGCGAGCGGTAAAGGCGGCCGGGATGACCTGGGACGAGGCATCTGCTCACTCGGCCGCCTACGATGCCGAGGTTACGGCCGATCTGTTTTGCGGCGTTGTGAATCGCTTCCAGCCGATATTCGCCGGGATCAAACCCCAGGACTGGCCTGACGAAGAAGAGGAACAGTTGTAGGTGCCGAAATCAGGCGCCGGCTAAATTTGAGCGGCCAGGTTTCTTCGAGCTGATCGGAATCGGAATGGTCTTATCGCTCGGCGCCGGCACAGGACGACCAATGTAGTATCCCTGGGCGAAGTCGATGCCCAATTCTCCGAGCAAGGACAGCGCCGGGCCGTCTTTCACATACTCGGCAATGGTTTTCATACCGGCTTCCCGTCCAATCTCGCCGATCAGTCGAACCATCTTCTGGTCCACTGGATTCTTGACCAGATCCCTGATGAAGCAACCATCGATCTTGATGTAGTCCATGGGCAGGCGCTGCAGATAACCGAAAGAGCTGTAACCGGTACCGAAGTCATCAAGCGCCAGCTCGCAGCCCAGCCTTCGCAACGCTGCCATCTGGTGCTCTACGTAGCTCAGGTGCCGCACCGCGAGGCTCTCGGTAATCTCCATGATGATCGCGTTCGCAGGCACACCGTGTTTTTCCAGATTGACCTGAACCATGTCGGCGAGATCCTCGGTCTCGAATGCATTGGCAGACAGATTGATCGAGAATCGCAGGCGCGGCTGTTCCTTGCGATACTCCGCCAGCGCCTCGATCGCGTGAGTGACGACCCAGCTATCGATCTCCGCCATCAGGCCAAAGCGAACCGCCGCGGGCAGAAATGCATCCGGCGCAACTGCTTTGCCATCCTCACCCTGCATGCGCAGCAATACCTCGTGATGCGTAATCCTGCCTGTCGCGATCTCGACGATCGGCTGGTATCGCAGCATGAAGAGATCATTGTCGATCGCTTCGCGCAACTTGCCCATCCAGCCGACGTCCGCAACCATTTTTTCGGCTTCCCGAACCGACATGTTGTAAAACTCGAGCCTATTGCGACCGCTGGCCTTGGCTTCGCGGCATGCGATGTCGGCCTGTGCCAGAATCTCGTTGTGGTCGAATCTGTCTGACGTGATCATCGTGATGCCGATACTGCACTGGACATGAAATACGTTGTTGTTCTCGATATGCGCAAGCCGCCGCATATCCTCTAGAATCGATTGCGCCAATTTCCTGGCTTTGCGCTTGTTCATACCGGATGCAAGCACAACAAATTCGTCGCCACCGAAACGCGCGACGATTCCTTCGTCATCGACGGATCTCTTCAACTGGTCCGCGACTTTACGAATGAGGCGATCGCCTGCCGGGTGGCCACAAGTATCGTTAACATATTTGAACTGGTCGAGATCGATGAAAAGCAAGGTACTTCGGGTCTCTTTGGCCGTGACCTTGTCAATTTCCTTTTTCAGCTCATCGATCAGGCGCCGACGATTGAAAAGACCGGTCAGCACATCGTGATTGGCGAGCTTCAGCAGCCGGGCGTCGCGCTCGCCGAGCGCCGATGCCGTCGATTCCAGCGCCTCCACGATTTCTGAGATTTCGCGGTGTGCTGCCGGTTTGAACTGCACGTCCAGGTTGCCTTTTGCAAGTTCGGAGATCGGTTCCTGCAGATCGGAGATTGCCGACAATGCGCGTTGCAGTGAACGTCGGCCGAGGAAACCGGATATGGTGAGCAGTATCAGCAGAACCGAAATCGCAATCTTGATGTTTGTCAGGAGGCGATCGTGGAACAGCATGAAATCGAGGTTAAGACCGACGAAACCGATGAGGCGCACCGATGAATGGTTCACTTCTGCCGAAGGGTCGAAATCGAACAGGCCATCGCCCTGCAGCGATTCTGTCCAGACGGGCGCAAGAATCTCGAAAGCCCGCACGTTGGCGATGCTGCGTTCCATCTGATAGGGGGTGTCCGTAGCAATGAGCGAAATCAGCTCACCTGTCATATCCCGGTCGAGGTGCTCCGCGGGTTCGTGAGAGGCCTGGTCATTGAACAGCGAATGCAATACGGAGCCGTCCTCGCGATAATAGGTCACGCGCTCGATCTCCGGATACTTGTCGATAAAGGTCTCGAGGTTCATCAGCACCTCGGCATCATCCGGCAAGTAGAGCGGCGAACCCAGTTCATTGAGTTCCTCGGTCCACTGCAACGCCCAGCGGCTGTAATTGTCCTGCAGCACCCATTGACCACCCCAGTAAAGGCCGGCAATCGCCAGCGCACCGATAATCGCCGTGATGATCAGTTGCAGTGACAGGATCTCGTGAATCAGGACACGCTTGCCGTGGCGTCTTCTCGGCCGCAGTGCATCGATCACCGCCGCGCCCGCAGCGTACAGAGCCTGCCCGATCCTGACCGAACGCATCCGGTCAACGGCGCGTGAGAGCGATGCGAAGCTGACCCGGTCGAGGACCCTGGCAATGCGTCGCGAACGCAGGAAGCGCAATGCTCGCGTCGTGGCAGCCGACACGCTTAGGAAAATGGCTCGGGCATAATTTTTCATTGTGCCTCCGCCATCGAGGTATCGATTTCCACGCCGCTTACGTCGAGTCCAAAAACTCGCACCATGGCCGGATTCGCACGAATTTTTATTTCGGATAACGGCGTGATCGGCGCGATATCGTCAATATTGCCTTTATCGATCTCGTTTAACGTAAGCGTAATCTTGTCTGCGATATTGGAGTCGACCGCGCTCGCACTGAACGTAGCGCCGTGCCTGAGAAGTGATTCGTTAAACACCGCGACCTGCACGTGATGCCGTGCCGCATCGCTCATGATTTCGGTGAACGCGTCCCGGCTCAGTATCCTGTTATCCGGGAGCAGCAAGAATCCGTCGAGTTCCCGTATCAGTCGATTGAAATGGTAAAGCGTCTCGCGATCGGAATTGGCAATCGCATGATGGAACTTGATGCCCCGCTCCGCCATCGCTGCTTCCGCTTCCGCGATCAGCGCCTCGTGTCCACTGCCGAGTATTGCCCCAACGTTTCGTACTTTCGGATCCATACTGCGCCACGCTTCGACATGCAGATCCATCGGTGGCAAAACCGCCACGCCCCTGATCGAGTCGCCGACCAGGCCGTTCTCCTGAACGTTGAACACCTGGCTGAAAACGACGGGAACGGTTGCAAATGTATTTGCGAGCTTTGCGGCTTTCAGGCCGATCGCCACGACCAGCTGCGCATCCGACTCCGCGATCGCGGCAAACACCTGGCGTGGAGACCGGTTTCCGTCATCCAGGTCATAAGTGCTGTAGTCATTGAGCCAGCTTGCGAGCTGATTGGCGACGCCGGCGTAGGCTGGCAGCGAACTACTCAGCACGACTGCGACGCGTGCGGCGACGGGCTCCGGCGCAGGCGGCGCTTTGACCGCAGCCGCCGGTTTCGCCGCTGGCGGCGCCTCGAGCTGTGGCGCGGGCTCCGCCTGCGCGACGGGTGGCGGGGCCGTAGCCGGCCCCGGCGGCGGTGCTTCGGGAATCAGCAGGGCACAGCCGGACAATGCCAGTAACAATGTTACGAGCACCGATCGCATTGCCAGTCGCTGCAAAAGTTCTGCCCTTGTCATTAGAAGGAATTCCGCTTTTGATCAGCTTTTGCTGTTTGTTCAGGGACGCCAGGTCAGATGGACTAACGTATTAATCCATAACGAAATCGAATATATCAGTCGCTTGTAATGGCGCAGTGATGCGTGTCTCACTTGGTTCCGGACTTGACAATAATTGTCGCGGGAACGTGAAAACACGGGGCGAGCGCGCGATTCTGCCGGAAAAGATAATTATTCCGGCACTGGCTGGATTTTCGGATTATGTCCTTCCGGAGCTCAGTCTTCGTCGTTCGGCGCGGGAGTTTCCGCAAGCAGCTTCTGCAATTCCCCGGAGTGGTACATCTCGACCACGATGTCGCAACCGCCAACAAGCTCACCATCGACGTAGAGCTGCGGAAAAGTCGGCCAGTTCGAATAGGTTTTGAGGCCTTCCCTGATTTCCGGATCCTCGAATATATTCACATAAGCGAAAGGCTTGCCTATTGCCTTCAGGGCTGCGACCGTCTGCCCGGAAAAACCGCACTGCGGGAAGTCGGGCGTGCCCTTCATATAGAGCAGCACAGGGTTGTTCTCGAGTTGCTCCTTAATTCTTTCGTTTACATCCACTTGAATGCTCGCTTTCATGTTGTGGCTGGCGGAATGGCCAAATATATATCCGCCGCGCTGGAAATCAATATCGTTCAAAGATTCGTATTGACGACGATCCGGTTTGTTACGCCCCTGACCCCGTCAGTATCGCTGGCAATTTGCACGGCGCGATCCCGAGCCGCAAAACTGCCGACCGTGCCACTGAGGGTAACATTACTGTCAACGGTACTGATGCCAATATCGTATTGATTGACGGTCGCGTCGGCACCCAGGTTGCGCCGGATCGACGCCGCTAAGGCATTGTCGGCAGCGACCTGCGCGCTGCTTCGCGCCTCTGTCGACAGGCCCCTTTCGGACGTTGAAGCCTCGCCAAGCAGAATGGATGTGCAAGCCGGCAACGTCGCTACCAGCAATACCGCAAGTAATAAGCGCATGATCGTTCCCGTGGCCCAAACGAGAGCACGATTGTACGCATCTGAGACGCCTGCACAAATCGCTGCAAACCCGGAGGCCAGGCACTATAATATGCCGCGCAGACTCCGCTATCCCAGAACAAGAAAAACGCGCAATAACCAACGAATAATCATTTCGGAGAAGAAAATGAATCCACTTAACAGTGTCCTGGGCACAATCATTGCCGGTTTCGTTCTGGCGATCATTATTGTCCTTGTCGCGGGTGACAGCCACATGCCCGCAGCAATGCCGGTTAATTCGGTGATTATCTGGCTGCACGTATTTGCAGGAATCATTTGGATCGGCCTGCTCTACTATTTCAATTTTGTCCAGGTTCCGGCCCTGGCGGATGCTGCGGCGGATGAAGGTGGCCCGGGCGGCGCCGGTATCACGAAATACGTTGCACCGCGAGCACTCCTCTGGTTTCGCTGGGGCGCACTGTTCACCTGGTTGACCGGCGCGGCATTCCTGCTGCACCGTGGCATGCTCGACGACGCATTCATGCTCGGCATGAACTCCGATCCTGTCAATACCTACGCGTTTACGATCGGCGTCGGCGCCTGGCTCGGCACAATCATGTTATTCAACGTCTGGGTACTGATCTGGCCGAACCAGAAGAAAGTGCTGGGCATCGTCGAGGTAAGTGCTGACAGGATTGCGCAGGCGAGAAAAATTGCGCTCATGGCCTCGCGCACGAATACAATGCTTTCCATCCCGCTCATCATGAGCATGGTCGGCGCCGGCCACGGCTGGTTCATGTAAAGCACTTGTATAGAATCGTTTTGACAGCCCGGCCTCGTGCCGGGCTTGTCGTTCTGCCGCCTGGAAAATGAATGAGCAACTTGCATACGCGGTAATCGAAAACGTCGCCGCCGCGCTCGCGGAGGACCTGGGCGGCGGGGACAAGACCGCGGCGCTCGTGCCAAAATCGACAACGGCAAGCGCGACGATTATCTGTCGCGAGCCGATGACCCTGGCGGGCCAGCCCTGGGTCGACGAGGTCTACAAGCAGCTCGATCCCAGCGTCGAAATAGAGTGGCTGGCCAACGACGGCGATCACCTGCAAGCCGATGCGGAGATTTGTACGCTCCGGGGACCGGCACGCGCGCTGCTGAGTGGCGAACGCACTGCGCTCAATTTTCTGCAGACCCTGTCGGCGACGGCGACGACGACCGCGCGTTACGTCGACGCGGTCACCGGGCACAAAGCGAAAATACTCGACACCAGGAAAACCCTTCCCGGCCTGCGCCGCGCGCAAAAATACGCGGTCCGTTGCGGTGGCGGACACAACCACCGGCTCGGTCTCTTTGATGCGATATTGATCAAGGAAAACCACATCACCAGCGCTGGCGGCATCGAGGCCGCGATTCGCGCCGCAAAAGAAAAGCACAGCGACTTGCCGATCGAAATCGAAGTGGAATCGGTCAGCGAGTTACGCGAAGCGTTGGGCGCCGGCGCCGACCGCCTGCTGCTTGACAATTTCGACATCGAGGACCTGCAGCGCGCGGTCGATATCAATCACAGGGAAGGCAATCCGCCTGCCGACCTCGAGGCATCGGGAGGACTCACGCTTGAGGATATCGTCGACATCGCGGAAACCGGTGTCGATTACATCTCCGTGGGTGCGCTGACCAAGGATATCGAGTCAATCGACCTGTCGATGCGTTTCCGCTATTCCGACTAGGCAGACTCCTGCAACTCGGGTCGTATCTCGAGATGGCCCGTTACCTGCTCGTATGCCGCTGCGAATTCGAGGACTCTCCGGTCTTCGCCGAATGGTCCCAGGATCTGCATGCCCATCGGCCTGCCATCGTCATCGAAACCGACCGGGACGTTGACGACCGGGAGTCCAGCGAGCGTTCCACCGATGACTACTTCCATCCATCGATGGTAGGTGTCCATTCTTTTGCGGTTGATGCGTTTCGGCCAGTGAATGTCTTTGGGAAAAGGAAATACCTGCGCAGTAGGGATCGCCAGGAAATCGTATTGATCGAAAAGCGTGCGCAACGCGCGGAACCAATCTGCGCGCGCAATGCCGGCGTGATAAACGGTTTCTGCAGACTGGTCGAACGAGCCTTCGATTTCCCACACGGCCTCGGGCTTCAATAGCTTGCGGGTTTGAGAATCGTCGTACAGAGGTCTCAACAAATGACGCGACCAGTGCCGCAAGGTCAGCCAGGTCTGCCACAGGCGATCCATGGCGTACCGGGGCTGGCATGGTTCGACGGTCACCCCGTGATCGCCGAGTGACCCGAGGCTCGATTCGCACAGCTCGAGAATGCCGCGTTCTGTCTCCAGGTAGCCGTCGTAGTCGCCCATCCAGCCGATCCTGACGCCCCGCAGATCGAGCGGGCGAAACTCCGCAGGTTCGGCAACGCGGTCGCGGAGCGAAAGTGGCGCGAAGGGCGCTGGCCCGGCGATGGTGTGCAGCAAGCGATAGGTGTCCTCGCTGTTGCGACCCATCGGGCCGCTCGTTCCGAGTTGCTGGTAGAAAAGATCGCCGGCGCCGCCGTCGGCGACCCTCCCCTGGGTCGGGCGCAAACCGATGACATTGTTGAATGCACCGGGATTTCGGAGCGAGCCCATCATGTCGCCGCCGTCTGCCACGGGCAGCATACGGGTGCCCAGACCGCACGCTCCGCCCCCCGTACTTCCTCCCGACGTCAGTGCCGGATCGTATGCGGAACCGGTCGCCCCGAACACCGGGTTGTAGGTCTGCGATCCCATACCGAATTCAGGCAGGTTGGTCTTGCCGATGAAGATCGCGCCTTGTGCACGGATCCTGGCCACCAACGGATCGTCCTGTTGCGCGACGGCACCGGCGAAGATCGGTGAGCCCCGACTCGTCGGCATGCCCTCCACGTCCGTTCCATCCTTGACCGCGTGCGGCATACCGTGCATCCAGCCCCAGTACTCGTCGTTGTCGAGCGCGGCGTCTGCCAGTTCCGCCTGCTTGATCAGCTCATCATCGGCCACCATGCTGACGATCGCGTTGTATACCGGGTTGTAGCGGTGAATCCGTGCCAGATAGGCCTGCATGACCTCGACGCAACTGACGTGTCCCTCGCGGATCGCCGAAGATAATGTCGAAGCGCTCATGTCCGTCAGGTCGGACGGCAAATCACTTGCATTGATCGTTTTTGGATTGATCGCCATCAAAACACCCAGGCTGCCAGTGCCGGCAAGAAAGTTTCGTCGATCCATATTACTTCTCCGGACTTGAAGTTGTTAGACCACGGCTCTGACGATCAGGAACAGGACCGAGGGCGCAAGCAAGCAGCCCACGCCCGTATAAAAAGTCGCAGTCATCGCGCCATACGGCACCAGTTTCGGATCGGTCGCCGCAAGCCCGCCGGCAACGCCGCTGGTCGTCCCCATGAGCCCGCCGTAAATCATCGCCGCATGCGGATTATCGAGGCCGATCCTCGGTGCAACGAACGGCGTGCCGACCATGACCAGCACGGATTTCGTGAGCCCGGCAGCGACGCTCAAAGCGATGACATCCGAGCCGGCACCCAGTGCGGTGCCGGTCACCGGACCGACGATATAGGTCGCTGCACCGCCGCCGATCGTGCTGATGGCGACCGGATCCGTATAACCAAAAAGGATCGCAACGACAGCACCCACGACGAATGACAGCACAACGCCGATGATCACCGAGGCCGAGCCGATGAAACCGGCTTTCTTGAGCGCTTCCAGGTCCGCGCCGAATGCCGTCGCGACGATCGCGAAGTCACGAAACATCGCACCGCCCATGACGCCGACGCCCGCGAGCAGCGAGAAATCGGCCAGCCCCTGGCTACCGCCGGTTCTGGATCCGCCAAAGTAGGCGAGCACAAGACCGATCGCGATCGCGATCGCCGAACCGTGAATGTGGCCGCGAGTCAATCTTGCCGAAATCTCGTAGGACAACCAGACGAGTATGCCGACGAACACGAACGCCGTAATCAGGGAATTCTTGATCAACACATTGGCAAGCGACTCAAGAATCATCGTCGTTTCCCTCGCCGATGTGGATCTTGTCGAGCAGCGGGATCATCGCGAAGCTGACGGCGACCGCCGCGACTCCCGCAATGATCGCCATCCAGCCGCTCGATACTGCGGCAATGACATTCTGTTTAGCGGCCATCGCGACGACGATCGGGATATACATGGCGCTCCAGAAGTTAATGCCCTTCTCGGTGGGCGCGCTCAGGTGGAACTGGTGGTGCGACAGGTTGGAGAGGATGATCAGGAGCAGCATCGCGATCCCGACACCACCGACGTTGGCCTGTACGCCGATCAGCTCGCCGAGCACGTCGCCGACGAACACACCGACCAGCATGCAAAAAGACAACAGGGCTACGCCGTAGATCACCACTGTGTTTATCCTTTTTCTTAAGTTCCGAGTGGCTGTTCGTTTATCATGCCCACAATAATCAGAAAATGCGATGATCAACGAAGACTTCAACCTGTATAGCCATTTCCGCGAACAATTCGTCAGGCACGCGGACGACGAGCTCTTGTGCACGGAGCAAGACAGGAGCTTTAGCTACGCCGACATCGACGCGCGCTCGGCGCAATATGCCGGATACCTGGCAGAACTCGGCGCATCGCCGGGCGATCGTGTCTCGGTCCAGGTCGAAAAGTCGCCGGAGTCGTTGTGCCTGTACCTCGCCTGCCTGCGCGCCGGATTGGTATTTCACCCGCTCAACATGGCGTACAAGAGCGGCGAGCTCGAGTACTTCCTGGGCAATGCCGAACCGGCGATCGTCGTCTGCGACCCGGGTCACGCCGATGCAATCGACCCGATTGCAAAATCTGCAGGCGTCCGTCATCTGCTGACGCTCGATGCGGATGGTGGCGGCACGCTGACTGACAATGCGAGTCAGTTACCAGCGACATTCGATACGGTCAACCGCGAGGCTGACGACCTCGCCGCCCTGCTCTATTCGTCAGGGACCACCGGTGTACCGAAGGGCATCATGCTGACGCACAGTAACCTGCTGCGGAACACCGAGGCACTGGTCGACGCCTGGGGTTTTACGGAGAAAGATCGACTGTTGCACGCCCTGCCGATTTTTCACGTGCATGGGCTGTTTGTCGCGATTGGCTGTGTGTTGCTCAGCGGCTGCAGCATGCGCTGGCTGCATGCGTTCGACGTGCAACAGGTCATCAAGTTTTTGCCGGAGTGCAGTGTCCTTATGGGCGTGCCGACCTATTACACGCGCTTGCTGGCCGAAGAATCTTTCACGAAAGAGGTTGCCGCCAACGCGCGCCTGTTCATCTCGGGCTCGGCGCCGCTACTCGAGGAGACTTTCGCCGAGTTTGAAACGAAAACCGGCCATCGCATCCTCGAACGCTACGGCATGACCGAAACCAATATGAATACCTCGAACCCGCTGGACGGCGAGCGCAAGCCCGGAACGGTCGGCCCGCCGTTGCCCGGCGTCGAGGTACGCATCTGCGACGATGAGGGCAAGGAGCTCGGCGTCGAGGAAATCGGCAACCTGCAGGTGCGCGGGCCGAACGTGTTCATCGGCTACTGGAAGATGCCGGAGAAGACCGCGGAGGATATCGCCGAGGACGGGTTCTTCAACACTGGTGACAAAGGCCAGATCGACGGCGAGGGTTACGTGTCGATCGTCGGGCGTGCCAAGGACGTGGTCATCACGGGTGGCCTGAACGTCTATCCCAAGGAAGTCGAACTGTTTATCGACGACATCCCGGGCGTCAAGGAGTCGGCCGTGATCGGCGTACCGCACGCCGATTTCGGCGAGGCAGTGGTCGCCGTCGTCGTTCCCGATTCAAGCCAGCAGTTGGGCGAGGACGAGATCATTGCCCACGCGAAAGCGGAGCTCGCAAATTTCAAAGTGCCGAAACGCGTGATGTTCGTCGACGAATTGCCGCGCAACACGATGGCGAAGGTGCAGAAGAATATACTCCGCGACACTTATGACGGTCTTTTTGCTTGAGGTTTTCTAGGCGACCGCGCGGGTGACGCGCTTCGGCTCGGCGACGCCGTAGCCTTGCGCGTAGTCGATGCCCATGCCCCTGAGCATCGTGATGATCTCCTCGTTCTCCGCGAACTCGGCGATCGTCTGCTTGCCGGTGAGGTGGCCGATCTCGTTGATCGAACGCACCATTTCCCTGTCGATCGGGTCGTGCAGGATTTCCTTGACGAAACTGCCGTCAATCTTCAGGTAGTCGACCGGGAAGTGCTTCAGGTAACCGAACGAGGAAAGCCCGGTGCCGAAATCGTCGAGCGCAAACTTGCAGCCGAGTTCTTTCAGGGCATTGATGAATCGGTTTGCCTGGGAGTAACTCGCAATCGCCGCGGTTTCCGTGATTTCGAAGCAGATCTTGGTGGCGTCGAGCCCGCTCATCTGGAATTGGTCGACCACGAACGGCAGGAACTTGTCATCACCGAGACTTTGTCCGGACAGGTTGATCGAACACAGTATCAGGCGCTCTCGCTCGTCGGCTTCGGACACCAGCCAGCGAAACGCATTCTTGATGACCCAGCGATCGATGTTCGGCGTGATGCTGTAGCGCTCCGCGGCTTCGATAAACAGCCCCGGCGCGATGATGCCGCCGGTTTCGTCGCGCATGCGTAACAGGATCTCGTAATGCGCCCCGTTCTCGTCCGCCTGCAGCGGCTGAATTGTCTGCCGGAACAGTTCGAAGCGGTTTTCCTCGAGCGCGTTGTTGATGCGCGCCGCCCATTGCATCTCGCGGCGCCGGCGCATCAGGTCGATGTCGTTTTCCTGGAAGCTGTGGATGCGGTTGCGACCGGCTTCCTTGGCAGCGGCGCAGGCGCTGTCGGCCGCGCTGAGCAATGCCGCCACGTCTTCGTTGTCGGCGGTGATCGGCACCACGCCGATGCTGACGCCGAGCCGGAAACTGCGGTCATCCCACATGAACTTGAACTCACCGATGGCCGCGCGCAGCACTTCGGCCGTCTTCATCGCCTCATCGAGGCTGCAGCTCTCGAGCAGGACGCCGAATTCGTCGCCGCCGAGCCTCGCCAGCGTATCCCGCCAGCGAATCTTGGACTTCAACAGCGCGCCGAGCTGCCCGAGCAGCGCGTCGCCGGCACTGTGGCCACAGGAATCGTTGACGATCTTGAACTGGTCGAGATCGAGGTAGCAGAGCGCGTACGATGCTTCTCTCGCCTTGGCGCTCTTCAGCGCCCGCTCGAGCCGCGACTCGAACTCGGCACGATTCACGAGACCGGTCAGGATGTCGTGACTCGCGTGGTAACTCAGGCGGCGGTTCAACTCGCGGGATTCGCTGACGTCGTGGAAGACCAGCACACCGCCGGTGACATCGCCCTTGCCATCGCGAATCGGCGACGCGGTGCTTTCGATGTACAACTCGTTGCCGTCACGCCGGATGAGCAGGGTCGGGCGAACCGACTTGATCGAGCGGCTGCGCCGGATCGATACGGCTAAGGGATTCTCGAGCGGTTCGCAGGTTTCTTCGTGGAAGCCCCGGAATATCTCATCGATCGGACGCCCGCTGGCATCGTCGACTTTCCAGCCTGTCAGTTCTTCCGCGACCGGGTTGATATATTCGACATTGCACTCGGCATCCGTCGTAATGACGCCGTCACCGATGGAGCGCAAGGTAATCTGCGCACTCTCTTTTTCCCGGAACAACGCTTCTTCGTATAACTTGCGCTCGGTGATATCGACCTCGACACCGAGCAGGCGAATCAATCGACCTTTTTCGTCCTGTCGCGCTTTGGCGCGGCTCGTCATCCATCGCCATTCGCCATTCTGGTGCTTCATGCGATGCACCGACTCGAAAAATTCGGTCTTGCCCTCGAGATGTTCACGCATCTTCGCCTGCACCCGGGCCATGTCATCCGGGTGCACCAGGCGGTACCAGTCCGGCAGCACGTCGTCCTGGTCTTCGGGGTAGCCGAGCATCGCCTTCCAGCGCCGCGACAGACGGATGCGCTTCGACTGCCCGTCGAAATCCCAGATGCCGTCATTCGCCGTCATGTTGACGAGGGCGTTGCGTTCTTCCATTTCCTCGAGCAGGTCGATCGTGCGCATGCGCTCGAGGCCGGATGCAAGGGAAGCGCCAATCAGTTTCATCAACAGGTGCAGGTTGACGTCCCACTTGTCCACCGGGCGCTCGCTCGCCAGCGCGAGGAATCCTGCTACTTCGCTACGAATCGTAAAGCCGATGATCAACGCCGAACCGATGTTCAACTCGGCGAGCCGCGCCATTTCCGCGGCGGCTTCCAGCGGGCCCGCGTCCGTGTCGGTGATTTCGATGACGCGCAAATGCCCGAGCCGCTTGCCGAGCCAGGGCCAGTCATCAAGCGATTCGCCGGTCAGTGCCTCGGGATTACATGTGGAAAAGACAGAATTGGATGACAGCACCGTCTCGATGCCGGACAGGTCATTGCCAAAGAGCGCCAGAAACGCTGCGTCGCAACCGGTTGCGTCCGGCAATTCGGCAATGTTGTCACTGAGCTGTTCCCTGAAGCGGTGGTGGTCCAGATGCTGGACATTGACCGCGATTTTGGTTTGCAGCGCATCGACGGCGCCGCGACTGCGTTCGCCGGGCGGTGGACGTCGGCGCCGCACGCGTGCCGATCCGGATGATTTATCTTCAGACGGTGTGCTCATAGAGCCGCCTGTTGCCGCCGCAACTCATCTTCTTTAGCTCGATCTTCTTGCCCCGCCCGCTATTTGACGTATTGCCGGATATGTGGCCGCGGGCCCTGAGCGAACATTTTGACACGATACCGTAAGAATACAAGATAAGT
The DNA here is from genome assembly GCA_041555515.1 of Woeseiaceae bacterium. GTDB lineage: Bacteria > Pseudomonadota > Gammaproteobacteria > Steroidobacterales > Woeseiaceae > SZUA-117. Next base: position 13,245 of record JBFFKF010000024.1, on the reverse strand, counting down.
GCCTGTATTTTTTGTGTTCTTGTGCCACCCAGCCCGAAGCCGACCGGCGGATCGTCAACGCCTCTCCAGCTGCCGCGTTATAGCCCCATCAGGTACGCGTTTTTTGGAAAGGAGAACAAAATGAACGTTTCGAACAACCGCCTTCCCGGTGGCGTGAGTATCTCCACGATGTGGGTGTCGCTATCGCTGATGATTATCGTGCTGGCGCTGACCGCCTGTGGCGGTGGGGCGGGCACTACCGGCACGATCGAGCCGCCGCTGGCCGCCAGCTGCGATCCATCGGATCCCTCCACTGCCGGCGAGTGCGGCACCTTGCTCATCGGTCTGACCGATGCCGACGGCGACTTCCTGAGTTACAGCGTCGACGTGCTGTCACTCGAACTCGAGAAAGCCGACGGCGCCGTAATCGAGGTGTTGCCGAACAGCACCCGCATCGACTTCGCACAGTACGTCGACATGACCGAGTTCGTCAGCGTTGCGACCGTGCCGCCCGGTATCTATGTCGCGGGTACAGTTCGGCTCGACTACACGAACGCGGAAGTTTTTGTCGAGGCGGGTGACACCGCCAAGCAAACGACGGTCGCCGATGCAGACGGCAACCCGCTCGGACAGACCGAACTGACGATCAAACTGTCGGATCGCGAGCAGCTGTTGATCAATCGTGCGACGACCTCACTCTTGACGATTGATTTCGATCTCGATGCATCGCACACGGTCGACATCACGCCGACGCCGGCGATCGCGACCGCCGAACCGTTCATCGTCGCCGAACTGGATCCGGTGGAGACGAAAGAAATCCGGGTACGGGGCCTGTTCGTCGAGGCGAACGAAAGCGAGATGTATTACACGGTCGCGATTCGGCCGTTCTACGATCGTGTCGGTGATTTCGGTCGCATGAGGGTTTTCCTGACCGAGGCTACCGATTGCGAAGTCAACGAGTCCGAGTTCTCCGGCGTCGAATGCCTGCGGGCACTCGAGGAAGCCGGACAGGGCACATTGACGGTTGCGCGGGGCACGCTGAACGTCGCCGCGCGGCAGTTCATAGCCGACATGATCCTCGCGGGTTCGAGCGTTCCCGGCAACGGCATGGATGCCGTCAAGGGAAGCGTCATCTCGCGCCTGGACAACGAACTCGTGGTCCGCGGTGGCGCGCTTATACTGAGCGATGCGGCGGGCTCATTCTTCCGCGACGACGTCACCGTAACGATCGGTCCGGACACGAAGGTATACAAGACATTCCGCTTCGACCGGCCTGATGCGGCAATCGCCGACCGGCTGCTCGACATCGGCGCCATATCGGTAGGCCAGAAAGTGACCGTACGCGGCACCGTGACGGCGAGTGACGAAATCGGCGTGCACATCGACGCGACCGAAGGCGCCGTCATCATGCACGTCACGAAACTGGCTGGCATCGTCAATGCGGTCATGCCGGGGCAGGTCGACATCGATCTGAGCTCCCTCGGCGGCCGCAGGCCGGAAATCTTCGACTTCTTCTGCACCGGCGGCTGCGAAGCGATGAGCGATGCGGACCCCGACAACTACGAAGTGGCGACTGGCAACCTCACGCTGGATGCCACCGCTGCCGGGCAGCCGGTCGCAGCCTGGGGCTTCGTGAACGAATACATGGGCGCGCCGCCGGATTTCGCAGGCCGCACGATCATCGATTACTCGGATGTCCTGAGCGCGCTGGGTATCGGTTGGGGTGCGGAAGGTACGACGGCACCGTTCCTGATGATGGACGAGTCCGGGCTGTTACTGGACAACATGAACCAGCACATAGGCGAGCGTCATTTCATCAAGCAGGGCACGGTGTTGATCGATCTGACCGCGCTCGATTCGAACACGCTGATCGCGCCACGTGAGTCCGGTCGCATGGTGTTTGTCGTCAAGACCAACGACAGCCTGCAACTCTATGCCGACTGGAACGACTTCGTCGCCGCATTGGCGAACTCCCTGAACGGTGTCCACACCGCAAAATCAATGTACGCCCGAGGACAATACGATGCGAACACGAACGTATTCACGGCATATAAAGTCTTCGTCTACATACTCGAGCCGTGATGAAGGTGTCTTGCTCACTTGAAAACAGTGCCGGTTAATCCATTCCCCCGCAAACCCGGCACGACTAACTCCACCCCCGCACAGAAATGTGCGGGGGTTCTTTTTTTCAACCGAGATCAGCTTGTAAATTCACCACACATGCAAGCCGTCACCACAAGCCGCCCATTGAGTTCGACCCTGGTGCTCGTGATCGCGAACCTGATTGCCATCAATCTCGCGGTTTACGAGGGCTGGAATCTGCAAGACCTGATGATTGTCTACTGGACGCAGAGCGTCATCATCGGCTATTTCAGCTACCGGCGAATCCTCGACCTGAGACAGTTCTCCACCGAGAACTTCAAGATTAATGGCAAGCGGCCGCCGGAAAACGAGAAGACCAAACGCGTTACGGCACTATTCTTCGCGCTCCACTACGGCATTTTCCACGCGGCCTACCTCGGGTACCTGATCGGCAACGAGGAGGTGTTCGAGGGAAGCTGGCTGATGCTGGCCGCATGCGTCGGATTATTCTATTTCAATCATCGATATTCGTATGACTACAACAAGGAACGCGATCAGAGCCGCAAACCGAATATCGGCGTGATCATGTTCTTCCCGTATGCGCGCATCATTCCGATGCACCTGACGATCGCTGCCGGCGACTCATTCGGCGCAGGTACTAAAGCGGCATTACTGCTGTTCCTCGGCATGAAGACGGTCGCCGACGTCATCATGCATCTCGTTGAGCATTCCCGCTGGCGCAAGTAACAACTGGCTCGAACCCAGTCCGCTTGCTGTACGGAAACAACCGGCGTCGAGCGCTGCGGGCTGAGCTTTAGTGCGGTGACGGCAGCGCGAGACCGACATTCCATTCAAGACACCCCCCCCGACCGGGAGTGAGTATGCATGGGATCGAGGGAGGATTTGGTGCCGGAGAGAAGACTCGAACTTCCGACCCACGCATTACGAATGCGTTGCTCTACCAACTGAGCTACTCCGGCAGCGGGCGGGAGTATATCGTTGCAGGGAGTTCGCGGCTAGCGGCGCTTGTCGCGGATCTTGATCAGGACCTCGACGCTTTGCTGCTCGGTGCCTTGCGGCAGGGGCGGCAGACCGCTGATGCTGACCTGACTCTCCGGAACATCACTCAATTCGCCCGATTCGACGTGATAGATATGATGATGTGCGTGCGTCGTCGAATCGTAGAACTTGCGGCTCGAGTCGACAGTCAGCTCCTTGACGAGACCCTGCTCGCTGAACAACTTGAGCGTGTTGTAGACGGTGGCCTTGGACACGCGACTGCCGTGTCGCTTGAGCTTGTCGATGATCTGGTCTGCTGACATGTGTTGCGGGCGCGCCAGCAGCACGGCCGCCACTTCGATCCGCTGCGCGGTCGGCATGACGTCATGCTGTTTCAGTTTCTCGAGGATGTCCTTACGTGACATGAGACTAAGCTTACAAAATCAGGCAATTGCAGAGTATAGACCAATTCTAATCTGAAATACTCAATTCGCATGAATTGCCGCGATTTGCCCCATGGCGGCCGGCGTCTGATGGATTAGGCTCGGCACACGAACAGGGAGGTTCGAGATCATGCGCAGGAAGTTATCCCACGGCTACAGCCTTTACGAACTCGTTATGACGGTCGGTGCCATGGCCCTCGTCCTGTCGCTCGGTGTGCCGTCGTTCGGCCGGATCGTGACCGAACACAGGCTCAGGGTCGGGGTCGACACCCTGTTCCACGCGATTCACCTGGCACGCAAGGAGTCCATAGTCAGGCGGCGTGAGGTGACCCTCTGCCCCTCCGCCGACGGTGAGAACTGCCTGTCGAGCTTCGACTGGTCGGCAGGCTTCATCATGTTCGTCAACCGCGACCGGGACTCGCCGGCGGAGCGCGATCCGGGGGAGCCGCTGATTCGGCAATATTCGACCAGTTCACATAATCAGGTGGTGGCCAACCGGCGCAGTTTTTCGTTTCGCACGACTGCTCTGCGGGCCACCAACGGCACCTTTATTTTGTGCGACAAAGCAAGGCGGGGCGCGGCTCGCGCGCTTATTGTGAGCTACACTGGCAGGCCCCGCGTGAGCCTTGTTGAGCGCTTTGGAAAGCCGCGCCAATGCCCTGATTATGTTAAGTTAACAGCTTCATTATGACCGCTTGTCGGGGCCAGTTTGCCGCTTATCGGATACTTTAAAAAGGCGTCTTAAGGCCCTGTATATTGCACACATGAGCAGAGCCAAGCAGCACGGCTTCACCGTCTATGAGTTGCTGATCACGATACTGATGATCGGCATTATTTTGTCGATTGGTGTGCCGAGTTTTACCGCATTTACGCAGAACAGCCGCATTTCCAGCACTGCGAACGACCTGCATTCGAGCTTCCAGCTGGCTCGTTCGGAGGCGGCTCGGGCCAAGACGAACATCACGGTTTGCGCCAGCGCCAACTCCATGGATGCGGCGGCGAATTGCGGCGGCACTTTCAACGACGGCTGGATCATTTTCCTCGATCTGAACGGCGACATTGATCGCGACGGTGGAGGCGAGAACGTGCTGCGCGCGCATCCGGCGGTTTCGGATCGCATCAACGTTGCGACCAACGCCGGCGCCAACTATTTCAGCTACGCGCCGTCCGGCCTTGGCCGCGGTGACGTTAACGGAACGGCCGTACAGACGGCGACGATTTGCGACGAACGCGGCAATGTCGTCGCTGCGGGCGGCAATTCCGCGGCGCGGGTGCTGGTCGTCACGCCAATCGGCCGTGCAACGGTGTTGCGTGAGGTAGCGCAGATAGCAGGAGCAGGTGGTTGCCCGTAACCGGGGCGAACCGCTGAACACCCAGGACTAAGCTTATGCCATCAGGACCATACAAACATACTGGCAACAGAGACGGCGGGTTCACGCTGATCGAGGTATTGATCGCGCTGATTATCCTCTCGGTGGGCATGCTCGGCATCGCCGGCCTGTATGTACACAGCATGCAGGCGGGGCGGACCTCCCTCTTCCGGCATCATGCGGTCACGCTCGCCGGTGATGTCGGCGACCGCATCCGTGCGAATCCCCGGGCCGGGCCCTCGTACGCGCTGGCAGGTTCGAACAATAACTGCGTCGCCGGCGGCGTTAATTGCACGCCGGCCGAAATGGCGGCAAACGACATTTTTCTCTGGGACCAGCAGGCCGCGGATACGCTGCCGAACGGCACGGTGACGGTCGGCTACGATAACAGCGTGTTGCCGCCGGAATACGAGATCAGCATCGACTGGTCCGAGCCGGAGGGGAACATGAACTACACGATAAAAATTCCGGTGCTTGGAATCTGACGGTCATGAATATCTCGAACAAAGAAAGGAAGCTGTTTGGTGCCGAGGCCGGCATGACGATGGTCGAATTGCTGGTCGCACTCGCGATCGGTTCTTTCCTGATGATCGGCGCGGTGCAGGTTTACAACCAGAGCCGCCAGGCATTCGTTATTAATGAGTCGATCGCGCGCGTGCAGGAAACCGCACAGTTCGCGATGGACACGGTCGAGGCGGACCTGCGGATGGCAAGCAACTGGGGCCGCACTAGCCGCGGCGCTGCAATTAACGGCCGCTATGAGGATTCGGACCCGGATCCATTGGGCATAACGACGGCATCGATGAATGCCTGCGGCCTGGACTGGGCGCTGGATCTCATCAACCCGCTGGTCGGCACGAACAACAGCTATACCCTTCCCTGTGCCGCGGAGAACGGCTCACAGGCGAATTCCGACGTATTTACGGCACGCCGCGCGACTGTCGCCGCTATGCCGCTGGAAGCCGGCCGCATTCAGATCCAGTCGACGCGGCTGCAGGGTGAACTGTTCGCTGACGGCGCAGTCCCGGTAGGATTCGATCCCGTGAATTCCGAGACGCATAACCTGCTGGTCAATTCCTACTACGTGTCACCGAGTTCGACGCTTATCCCGGGCGTGCCGACACTGCGCCGCAAGACGCTGATGGGTGGCGCCGGCGGGCCAAGAGTTGAAGATCAGGAAGTCGCGCCGGGTGTCGAGAACATGCAGCTGCAACTCGGGGTAGACGTCGATCAGGACAACACGGTCGATCGCTACGTCAATCCCGGCGATCCGATATTCAACCCCGCCGACGCGGCCTACATCGCGGGCGCGCGGGTATTGACGGCCAGGGTGTGGCTGGTCGTGCGCGGCATTAACAGGGAAGTCGGCATCGAGGACACCAAGCCCTATCAACCGGGAGACGTGAACCTCGGCACTTACGGCGATCAATTCCGTCGCATGCAGGTTTCAAAGACGATTTTGTTGCGTAACGCGAGAACCTAACCAGCAAACCGAGCAACGAATATGAATATCAAGAGACTTCAATTTCCGGGAAAACAGGATGGCGCGGCGCTGGTCGTCGGCCTGATCCTGATGGTTGTCATAACCATCCTGGCAATTTCGGGGATGAATACAGCCACGACCGAACTGGCGATGGCGCGTAATGACCAGAGTTATGAGAACGCGTTCCAGGCTGCTGAAACCGGCCTCGAAATGGCGCTTTCACAGGGTCGTTTCAACACGCTGGTCAACGTGAACCTGGCGCAGACTGTGAATGCATTTGATTCCGTAAGCGCGGTCATCAATTTCGAGGACACGACGCTGGTGCCGGATCGCGCATTCAGCATGGGCGTGGGTAGCGGCATCGCGGCTTATCACTTTAATGCGGTCGCGGAGGCGAGGTCCGTGTTCGGTACGACCGCAACCGACAGGGATGCCTCCGCGGTGCACACACAGGCTTTTTATATTGTGGGGCCCGAGGCGGGATCGCTTTGATCCGCAGCGAGCCAGGCAACCAGGGATACGGAGCTAAAGACATGCATATTCGAAAACTACTGGTCTTGATTATTTTAGGACTGACGAGTCTCTCGGCGACGGCGGACTTCCGGACGACAATGGAAGTATGGGAGATCGATCTCGTTAACCTGCGATTGCCGGGCACCGAAAGCGGCACGCTGACCTTCAGTGATTGCGAAGAATGTGAATCCCTGACAGTACGCGTAACGCCCGCGACGCGTTACACCGTCAACAAACGTGACGTGTCGCTCGCAGACTTCAGGAAAGTGATCGCCGGCATCGTCGATCGCCAGAACACAATTATCGATGTATCTCACGATCTCATAGCGGATCGCATCGTCCAGTTAAACGTAAAGCTCTGATCGTCACAGGAAAGAGTTTTTGAGGGAACGACAATGAAGGCTTTCAAGCGAAACATCACATGGATTGGTGCCGGACTACTGCTGGCGATGATGTCTGGTGCGCCAGCGGTCGCTGACGATACGGAGCTGCTGCTCGTGCCGCCGCCTGCTAGCGACGCGACCAAGCCGAGGATCATGTTCATCATCGATACCTCGACCAGCATGACATCGAACGAAGACACGGTCGTGCCTTATGACCCGGACCAGAACTACGGCGGCAGCTGCGACTCGGACGCCGTCTACTGGTCGCTGGTCGCCGGCGTCCTGCCGGACTGCGCCGGCGGCACCAACCAGTACATCGACAAAACCAGCTGGCACTGCGCCGCCGCCTCGATGCGGCTCAGAGGCCTGGGCAGTTATGCGGGCGTGCTGGCCCAGTACCGGGACGGCGGCAAGGACGGCACCGGCTCCGGACCAAGTAAATGGCAATTCCTCGCGGCAGGCTACAACAGCGCGCCGGTGGAGTGCGAAGGCGATTTCGGCATTCACGGCGATGGCCGGGCGACCTTCCTGTGGCCGAATGCAGGTTCCGACCTGGTCGATGCCTTCACGGAAGTCGAGGCCGAGGCAGCTAAATTCAACGGCGCCCCGCGCAACCAGTCTTACACCGTGTACGACGGCAACTGGCTGAACTGGGACGCCAATCCGAGCATCGTCTCGATGGACCGTATCGATATCGTCAAGCAGGTGTTGACGACCATCTTCGGTTCGGTCGGCAACGTTTTCGTCGGCGTCGAGCGTTTCAACGATTCCGAGGGCGGCACGATCATCCAGGGCCTGGTCGATATCGACGTGCCTGCGAATCGCACCGCGGCGCTCGCTGCGGTCGCCAGCCTGTCACCGGAAGACCACACGACGATCGCCGAATCGGCGTATGAGTCGGTGCTCTACTGGCTCGGCATGCCGGCCCGCTTTGCCGAAATCGATGGCGACAACGAGAATTTCACGGACCACGCCATCCTGGTCGATCCCTCCAAAGGTGCCGGCGAGCAGGTATACATACAGCCAAATCTGAGCGCATGCGCCAAGAATTACACGGTGCTGCTGTCCGACGGCAGGGCCGGCAGCCGCGACGACAAGACCGAAGCCCTGACGCCGGCATTGCCGGGCTACCAGGCGGCAACCGGGCGCACCTATTGTGACGATGTCGTCGCGTCCGAATCCGACGGCATCTGCATCGACGACATCGCCGAGTACCTGTTCAAGACGGATATCTCCGACGATGCGACGGGCCTCCCCGGCCAGCAGAACGTGATCATGCACACGGTCGGTTTCGCTGTGGACACGGAGAACCTGTCGAGCGCGGCCGAGCGCGGTGGCGGCACCTATTACCAGGCCGACGACGGGCCGGAGCTTGCGGCAGCATTCCTCGAGATCGTCACCACAATTGCCGACAGGGACCTGTCTTTCGTCGCGCCGGCCGTTTCGGTCAATGCGTTCAACCGCACGCAGAACCTGAACGACCTGTACCTGTCGGTGTTCAAGCCGAGAAACAGGGTGCACTGGCCAGGCAACCTGAAGAAGTATCGAATCGTCGACGGCGCCATCGCTGATGCCAACGGCATACCTGCGGTCGATCCGGCGACGGGATTCTTCAAGGATGCGGCGAAGAGCTATTGGACTATCGGCGCTGCCGACGGGTCCGATGTTCTCATGGGCGGCGCGGCCCGGGCGCTTCCGGATCCGGCAACGCGCAACCTCTACACCGACAACTCGGGCGGCAGCCTGAGCGCGGCGAATAATCAGCTTACGCCGTCGAATGCGAGCGCGTTTACCGACACGGACTTCGGCCTGACCGGTTCCGCCTCGGAGCCGAGCGTCGCCGAGATCATCCGCTGGGCGCGCGGCGAGGATCTGCTCGACGAGGACAAAGACGGCTCGACGGCGGACGTTCGTTACGCGATGGGCGATCCGCTGCATGCCAAACCGGCAGCGGTCGTTTACGGTGGCTCGGAAGCCGATCCGGATGTAGTGATTTACACCGCAACCAATGACGGCTACCTGCATGCCATTGACGGCAGTAGCGGACAGGAGCTCTGGTCGTTCGTGCCCAAAGAGATGGTGTCCCGATTTGCCCAGCTCTACTTCGACACCACGCAAAAATACAAGTCGTACGGCATCGACGGGAACATCGTGTCGGTCGTCAAGGACGAAAATAGAAACGGTATCGTCGATGGCTCTGACTTCGTCTACCTCGTATTCGGCTTGCGTCGCGGCGGATTCAATTACTACGCTCTGAATGTGACAAACAAGAATTCACCGCAGCTGCTGTGGAAAGCCACTTACCCCGATATGGGTGAGAGCTGGTCGACTCCTGTCGTCACGCGCATCGACGTCAACACCGGTGGCACGAATGCCGACGACGCAGTGGTTATTGTCGGCGGTGGCTATGACACAGTACACGATACATCGACATATCCCTCAACTACGGAAGACGCTGTCGGTAACGGCATTCATATCCTGGATCTCGTCAGTGGCGCAGAGCTCTGGCGTGCCGGCAACGATGTCGGGGCGGACCTGCAGATCGCCAAGATGACGCGCTCGATCCCATCCCAGGTTCGGGTCATCGACATGAGCGGCGACGGCTATGCGGACCGAATGTATGCCGCCGATTTAGGTGGCCAGATTCTGCGAATCGACATCAAGAACGGGCAGGCCCCTGGTAGCCTTGCCACCGGTGGTGTCATCGCACAACTCGGCGCTGAAGGCGATCCGACCCAGGACTTTGCGGTCACGCGACGCTTCTTTAACGCACCTGATGTGTCCATGTTTACCGACAGGCTCGAGAACACGCGTTTTATCTCGATCAGTATCGGCAGCGGCTACCGGGCGCACCCGCTGGATGAGTCGGCGGCAGACCGCTTCTTCTCGGTTCGTGACCCGGATGTCTTCAATCAGCTGACGCAGGCAGATTACGACAGTTACGATATCGTTACAGACAGCGATCTCGTCGAAGTAAGCGGTTCCGTCCGCACGACTATCGGTCCGACTGACCGCGGCTGGAAATTTACCTTGCCGTCCAATCAGAAGGTTCTGGCCGATTCGCTGTCGTTCAATGACGTCGTCACCTTCGTCGGCTTCGCGCCGGAGGAGAACGGCTCCGATCCATGTGCGCCTAGCCTCGGCAGGAACTACCTGTATCGGGTTTTCGTCGAGAATGGCGACCCTGTGGTCAACAACCTGGATACGCTCGATCCGGCCGACGCGGACGATGAACGCATGAGAGAGCTGGCACAGGGCGGTATCGCACCGACGCCGACCTTGCTATTCCCCAGTCCGGATGATCCGAACTGCACCGGTGCCGACTGTGCGCCGCCGCCCATCGCTTGTATTGGTGTCGAGTGTTTCGATCCTGGGTTTGAGAACAACCCGGTCAGGACACTGTGGACGCAGGATGGAATACAATAAAGTATTAAGCGAGTTCGACTGGAGATAAGAACTGATGCGAAAATACATGCGTGGTGTCACGTTGATGGAGCTGATGATCGTCGTAGTGGTTATTGGCATCCTGACCGCAATGGCTTATCCGAGTTATCGGCAATATGCGGCCAAGGCCAAACGTAACGAGGCCAAAGCAGCCTTGTTGCAGATAGCGACGATGCAGGAAAGGTTCTATTTGCAGAACGCTACATATACTGCGGATATGACCAAACTCGGATTTCCGGTGGGTTCCAATTTCCCGACGGACTCCGGGTCGTACATCGTCGATGTGACCGCGGCCAGTGCATCGGCATTCAGTGCGACTGCCACCTATCAGAATGCCGATGCCGAAGCAGATAAGTGCGCGACATTTTCGATAGACGGCGCTGGCAGCAAGACGTCAACACCGTTTGCTGACTGCTGGACGAATACAAGACGCTGAGTGCCAACTCGTCAGTAAAAATAACCAGGCCGACCTGAACCAGGTCGGCCTTTTTCATTCCTGTTGTAATTACGATTCCGCTTCGGTTTCCACGCCGGATTTTGCCTGGCGACCGGAAAGAAACAGGGCATCAACGATCAGGAACGCCGCGCCGACGGTAATCGCGGAGTCGGCAACATTGAATGAAGGAAATGGCCAGCCGAATATTAAAACCTGAATAAAATCAATTACATATCCATGCATGATTCGATCGATTACGTTGCCGATCGCGCCACCGAGAACCAGCGACAGTCCTGCCGACAAGATGACCTGGCCTTCACGCCGGATGCGCCATAACCAGACGAGGATGGCACAGCTCACGCCAGTGCCGAGCACGATAAAAAACCAGCGTTGCCATCCCGATGCATCGGCGAGGAAGCTGAACGCGGCACCGGTATTTTGCTGGTGCGTGATGTTAATAAAGGTGTTGACCGGCCACTTGTCGTACAGATCGACCCACTTGATGATTGCCCATTTCGTCAGTTGATCGAGCCCGATCACGAGAATCGATAAAGATACCCAGATAGCGTACGAAGCGTAGCCTCGCGATTCCCTAATTTTGGTGTCAGCCAATGTTGTTTTCCTTGTTGTCGCCGCGGCTCTCAGGCCGCCAGGATTTCCCTGGCACGCGCCGAGTCGCGGTGCATCTGCTCGATAAGGTCTTTTACATCATCGAACTTTTCTTCGCTGCGTAAGCGGGCAATAAAGTCCACATGAATATACTCGCCGTAAATATCCTTATCAAAATCGAATACGTGGACTTCCAGGAGCGGCTTGGTTCCCGCGAATGTCGGTCGGGTGCCAACGCTTGCGACGGCATCGAGTGGCCCCCAGTCTCTTCCGGAGACGCGTACGGCAAATATTCCCATGACCGCGCTTTGCAGGCGGTTGAGATTCACATTCGCCGTCGGATAACCGAGCTTGCGGCCCATTCGATTGCCCTCGATCACCCTGCCCGACATCCTGTAGTCCTTGCCAAGCAAGTGCCGCGCTTTCTCCATTTCCCCTTGCCACAGAGCATCGCGAATCACTGTGCTACTCACCCTGACACCGTCGATCATCACACTGGGCATCTGCTCGACCGAAAAGCCGAGCGCGACACCGGCGCGCTGTAGCGTCTGCAGGTGACCGGCGCGGCCCTGGGCGAAACGGAAGTCGTCGCCAATAACCAGCTGCGTGATATTCATCGAATGAATCAGTATGCGCCGAATAAACGTGTCGGCGCTGATGTTTTTCATCGCTTCGTCGAAGCGTGGACAGTAGAACACGTCTACGCCGAAATCCGCCAGTGCTTCGAATTTTTCACGAAATCGCATCAGACGCGCCGGTGGCCGTTCCTGCGAGAAGAATTCCTTCGGCGTCGGCTCGAAACTCATTACGATCGACGGCAGTCCTTCGGCCTGCGAATATTCGAGTACGTGCCCCAGCAATTTCTGATGCCCGAGGTGCAGCCCGTCATACGAACCAATCGTCGCGACACTCCCTTGCGCGACGAGTTCGAATGGAAAACTGTCAATTGAGCGTGCCAGGCGCATAACGTCTTTTTTAATTCACCTCGATATCGCTAAGCCCGGCCCGATAACCGGAATTGCGAGAATCGCATGCCGAGTATGGCGAGCGTAACAAAATACACGGCAGCAGCAGCGGCTATTACGAAAGTCAGTTGCAATACCCGGTCGAAACTGCCGGCCGTTATCCACCAGTCGACCGGCCGTTCCATCCAGAGAAGTATGGCGATCATCGCGGCGTTCGCAGCCACGACTCTCAGCATGAACGCTCCCCAGCCTGCCGTGTGCTCGAGCTTGCGGCGCTGTCGCAGACCTTTATAAAGCAGCCACGCATTAACAATGGCTGCTACCGAAGTGGCCAGCGCCAGTCCGGCGTGGCTGGCGGCGTATCCGACGCTGGTGAGGTACCAGGCGAGGACTACGCTCAGGATGAAATTGACGGCAAGCGCGATAAGGCCGTATTTGACGGGAGTCCGGGTATCTTGCTGGGCGAAAAAGGCTGGCGCCAGTATTTTGACAAAAGAAAACCCGATGAGCCCCAGTGCAAATGCCTGCAGGCTGATGGC
>JBFFKF010000023.1:0-29556 GCA_041555515.1 Woeseiaceae bacterium | reverse complement strand
GCCACTATTAAGCCCGGGGCCTGCAAATTCAGGAATATTTAATTGAATGTCGGGATGGCCTTCAGACGGATCACGCAGCATGCCTTCGAAAGACGGCTTGTCGTGAAAGTGGCTGGAGTTGCCCTCCTCGACGATCGTGTTGTAGAGCCACGTGGCCGGTTTGCCGACGGGGCGATTGTGTTCGTACCAGACTCCGGTGCGGATTTGAGCAAAGTCGGATTCGCGGTCGAAAGCCATGTGGTTGACCAGGACCACGCCCGGGAGTACGACGATGTTGCCATCAGCGCCGCCCGGGGGTTGGCCCGATAAACCGTTAATATTTTCGTCAATCTTGAAGCCGGGATGGCCCATGCTAAACCAGGTTTTTCCGTCAGTGGAATAACCGAAACCCAGCACCGCGTCGCCGCCGAGAGGGTCGTAAACGAAGCGGTAGTCGTTCCACACGCCGTATTGCACTTTGGGAAACCAAATAGACTGACCGCCCGAGACCTCGTTCTGTTGCATCAGCACGTTGCCGGCAGAACCGGAGTCCAGCGGCGTCGGGCCGACCATGTCGGTGTTCTTGCCGGGTATTGCCTGCGCCAATGCGTGCATCGGTAATGCGAGCAGCAGGATAAATGTCGGGACGAGAGAAAGCGTCTCGCGGACGCGAGTTAAATTCGAAATCATTGTCTTACATCGCTCCATCGATGGCAGCCTGATTGGCGTGTTCTTATTATTAAGCCGTCTGGTTAAAGTTACTCGAAATTATAGGCCAAGTTGGCGCTCGGTGTTTGATTATTCTTTGCGCCGCGAAGCCGGCGTTTCGAACCCCGCTGATACGGCGGAAATTGGCGGAATTTTGCCCGCGCTCCGCGGTAGCCGGGGACGTAGCGGGCATTTGCCTGCTACCTATGTTAAATAAACCCCATTTCTGGATGCGCTAACTGGTGCCCATTGCCGGCCCGCGTCCGCTTGCCGAATCACGGAACCTGGCGAGGCGGGTCAGATCGAAGGGAATATGTACAAGTCCATGCTCACGATGGCTGCCGGGGCGGTTGCCGGATTCGCTGCGGCGGGCTGGATCTATACGGCTGCTTCGACAACGGACAAGGCAGCGGGCTCGACGCAGTCCGCGTCATCTTTCGATTCAGAATTGCCGGTCGAGGAGCGCGTCGCGGCGCTCGAGCTGGCGGTCAGCGACGAGCGCTTTGCAAGGCAGCTGTTGCAGGAGGAGGTCTTTTACCTGACATCCGAGCTGGAGCGGCTCTCGCTTGAGAGGGAGTTCGCGCAAGCGGAAGAAATCCGTTCCGGGCAGGCGGACGATGACTCGATCGAGTCGCGGGAGTCCCGCCGCGAGGCCTATCGCAGCAGAAATTCACTCGAAGGCCGCGTGGAGCGGCTGATCGAGGCCGGCTTCCTGCCGAGCCAGGCGAGCATGATCGTGCAGCGGGAATCCGAGCTGCAGATGGAAGCATTGATGGCGCGCTACGCGGCGGAGCGCAGCGGCGAGCCGCTTGATTATTTTCGTAGCCGCAGCGCGACTTATGATGCGCTGCGTGAGGAACTCGGCGAGGCCGATTACGAGCGCTACCTGGTCGCCAATGACCGCTCGACGAGCATCACGGTATCGAGCGTCATCGAAAGCTCGCCGGCACAAACGGCCGGCCTGCAGGCTGGCGACCAGATCGTGCGCTACGACGGTGAACGCGTCTTCAGCATGACGGACCTGACGCGGCAGACGATGGACGGCGTCGCGGGCCAGAATGTGGTGGTCGACATCGTGCGCGATGGCACGCCGATGCAGGTGGTATTGCCGCGGGGTCCGGTCGGTATCACCGGGGGCCGAAGGGGCAGATAGTAAGTACTTGGAGCACTGGTCAAGTGCGGCGCGCCCATGCAGAATGAGTGCCGGGGAAGCTCAAGAACAAGCGTCCGGTACCCATTGATTAAGCTCCGTTACACCATTCCGAACAGCTTCACGGCGTTGAGCCTGTTGCTCGGCGTGGGCTCCATCGTGACCGGGCAACTCGGCGAGCTGGAACTGGCGGCCTGGATGATCGTCTGGTGCGGGCTCCTGGACGTGTTCGACGGGCTCGCGGCGAGGCTTCTAAAGGCGACCTCGGATTTCGGGGCGGAATTCGATTCCATGGCCGACCTGGTGGCGTTTGGCGTGGCGCCCAGCATGCTGGTGTTGCAGGCCGGCATGGACATCGGCGGCGTGCAGACGGATACCGGCGCGTTCTGGGTACTGCTCGCGGCGGTCGGCGTGTTCGTGCTCGCCGGCGCGATGCGGCTGGCGCGTTTCAACCTGACGACCGACCAGCCGCGCAGCGGATGGTTCGCCGGGATCCCGATCACGGGCGCCGGCGGCGGCCTGGTATCGACCGGCATCATCCTGCTCGTGCGCTACCCGGATATCGCGGCGGCGATGCCGCTGCACCTGTACCTGCCGATCGGCATGTTCGTGCTCTCGCTCGGCATGATCTCCAGGATCCGCTTTCCGAAGATTGCCAAGCGCGAGAGCAATTTCATCAACGGATTCCAGGTCGTCAACGCCGTCTTTTCGATTTACTGTGGCGTTACCCGCAGTTTTCCCGAATACCTGTTCTTCATGGGAATCTTCCTGCTGATTGCGGGGATTATCGCGGGCAGGATCTCCAAGGCCGCAGAGCTGCGAGCAAAGTAAACCCTGCTGGCTTGAAGAGGAACCGCAATTGAGCGCCGACTTATCCGCACTGATCGAACGGCGCCGCAAACTCCTGGGCTCCGCTTACCGTCTTTTTTACGATGATCCCGTGCACATCGTGCGCGGCGAGGGCGTGTGGCTTTTTGATGCGGACGGCAACAGGTATCTCGACATGTACAACAACGTGCCGCACGTCGGGCACTGCCATCCGCATGTCGTCGCGGCAGTCAGCAAACAGATGGCGACTTTGAATACGCACACGCGTTACCTGCACGAGAACGTCATCGAGTTGGCCGAACGGTTGACCGCGACGTTTCCGCCCGAGATCGACAACGTCATGTTCAGTTGCACCGGCAGCGAGGCCAACGAGCTGGCGCTGCGTATTGCGCGCACGGTAACCGGCGGCGAAGGCGTCGTCGTCACCGATTTCGCTTACCACGGAAATACCAGGGCCATATTCGAGATATCGCCGGAGGACATGCCAAAGGAAGAGATCCCCGACTATGTCGTCACCGTGCCCTCGCCGGACACCTATCGCGACGCGCTTTCTGCCGAGGATTACGCGCAGCACGTGCGTGATGCCGTCGAAACATTGCGGGACCGCGGCATCAAGCCGGCCGCGTTCATCATCGACACGATTATTTCGAGCGACGGCGTGGTGACGCCGCCGGCCGATTATCTCAAGAATGCCGCGGTGACCATCCATGCCGCGGGCGGACTGTTTATCGCGGACGAAGTGCAGCCCGGGTTCGGGCGCATGGGCGAGCACTTCTGGGGCTACCAGGCCGACGATTTCGTGCCCGACATCGTCACGGTCGGCAAGCCGATGGGTAACGGCCATCCGGTCGCGGCAACCATGGCCCGCAGCGAGCTGGTCGACGCGTTTGCGGAGCACTCGAGTTATTTCAATACCTTTGGCGGCAACCCGGTGTCGTGCGCGGCCGGGCTCGCGGTGCTCGACGTGATCGAGAACGAAGGCCTGCAAGAAAACGCGTTGAACACCGGCCGCTACCTGAGTGACGGCTTGGCAGAGCTCGCCGTCAGGCACGAGGCGATCGGCGACATTCGCGGCAGCGGCTTTTTCAAAGCGGTCGAACTCGTTAGCGACCGCGAGTCAAAGCAAGCGGACGCGGCGCTCACTGGGCTTGTCGTCAACGGATTGCGTCACCGCGGCATCCTGGCGGGCTCCATCGGCTCGCATGACAATATCCTGAAGCTGCGCCCGCCAATGGTGTTCACGAGGGAAAACGCCGATCATTTTCTCGGCATCCTCGACGAGGTGCTGGCCGCCGCCTGAACGCAGCGAATATTAAGAGCGTGACCATGCCTGCGCGCTCATAAGAAAGGGGGAATGATGTTCGGCTTACCCGTAGAAACCGCGCTGTTGCTGTTCGGCTTCCCGCTGTTCTGGATCCTCTACCTGGGTGTGTTCATGTACGTGTCGCGCAACTGGGACCGCGACGCGGCGGCGGAGGATGACGCCTCGTGAGCGGCACGGTCATCCTGTTCCTCGTGCTTTACTACGTGATCGTGCTCGGTATCGGTTACTGGGCATTGCGCCGCGGTGGCGGCGAGGACCTCGAGGGCTTCCTGCTCGGCGGGCGGCAGGTCGGGCCGATCGCGACGGCATTGACGCTGCAAAGCACGTCGATGAGCGGTTACATGTTTCTCGGCGCGGGCGGGCTGGGTTTTTCACAGGGCTACTGGGCGCTCTGGTATGCGGCGGGCGATATCGGCGGCGGGCTCTTGAACCTGTCGGTCATCGGCAGGCGCATGCGCAAGATGTCGCAGATGATGGCCTCGCTGACCTCGATCGAATACCTCGAGAAACGCTATCCGTCACCGGCCATCCGCCTGGTCGCCGGTTCGCTCACGGTATTTCTTTTGGGCTTCTACGTGCTGGCGCAGCTGATTGCCGGCGGCAAGGGCATGGCGCTGGTCACCGGCATCCCGTATCCGCTCGCGCTGGCGATCGCGGTCGGCATCATCCTCGCCTATACGTTCATGGGCGGTTATCTCGCGGTCGCGTATACCGATTTCTTCCAGAGCCTCGTCATGCTGGTCGGCGTCATGTGGATCGTGATCGCGGCGCTGTCGGAACTCGGCGGCCTGACTGCGGCCAACACCGCGATCCGTGAACTGGACCCGACCTTGTTGTCGGTGTGGGGCAAGGGGCTCGGCTTCGAAGGGCAGTGGGGCGTGGTTGCCGGCGCCGTGCTCATCTTTTCCATCGGCTACATGGGCTGGCCGCACGTCGTGACGCGGCACATGGCGATGTCGCGGCCGGCAACGGCGCGCCGCGCCGGCCTGTGGGCGACGGCGTGGAGCCTTCTCTTCGTGCCGGCGCCGTACCTCGTCGGCATACTCGCGATCCTGATACTGCCGGGGCTCGACGATCCGGAGATGGCCATATTCCAGGTCGCAGGGCAGCTGCTGCCGGCGGCGGTGACCGGTCTCGTCATGGCGGCCATCATGGCCGCGATCATGTCGACCGCCGACTCGCTGCTGCTGCAGACGGGATCGATCGCATCGCGCGACATTTACGAGCGCTTCATCAACCCGGACGCATCGGAGCGGCAGATGGTATGGGTATCGCGCGGCCTCGTCGTGGCGGTCGCGCTCATCGGTTACGTGGTCGCACTCGTCGAGCCACCGACCGTGTTCAGCATCGTCATCTTTGCGACCTCGGTGCTCGGCAGCGCGTTCCTGCCGGCTTACGTCTGCGCCGTGTGGTGGAGAAAAGCCAATACCGCCGGCGCATTGGCATCGATGATCGTCGGCGCGACGATCGCCTTCGCCTGGGAGTATGCGGGCCTGGTCGCGACCACCCAGCTGCACCCGATGTTTTCAGGCGTCGTTTGTTCGACCATAACCATGATCGTCGTGAGTCTCGCCACGCAAAAGCTGTCACCGGTGCCGCCGCATATCCTCGACGCCATGGATGTCGCATCGCGGGTCGGGCCGATCCCGGATCGGTACCTGGCGGCGACGGAGTTCGAGCTCGCGAACGAGGCCGCGGCCGTCGGCAGGGCGCTCGGGGAAGGCCGCGATGAATAAGGTAAAAATGCTTACCTTGATCCGCGGTGAGATCGATGCGCGCGCCGCGCTGTACAAGCTCGAAGGCATGACCCATCAAATTGCGGTGGTTGAACGGAGCGTGCTCTATCCCTATTCGCGGTTTACGGCGAGATGCGATGTGCCGACGATGATCGGCCGGAAATCGATGACAGTGAATTGCCTGGTCGACGGCATCAACGGTCACGCGGCAACGGCAGATGATTTTGCAACGGACACAATCGACTCCTTAAACGAAACATGCCTGCAAGCAGCAATATCCGATGAGGATGCGAAGCGGGCCGCACGGCGTACCGTTACGCATCGGCTGGGTAAACAACTGCGAGTGATTGCGCCTTTCAACGTGCAGCTCGAATCGGCGGGGACGGTATACCGAAGATTCTGGATCGTACGCATCGGAGATCAACGGATCATGACGGACAGCGTGACGGGCGGCATGCATCCCCTGAACGCGACCGCCGCTTGAGAGGCCCGGAGAGAGCCATGTCGAAAAATTTCTTTTTGTTCATTCTCAGTCTTTGCCTGCTGGCGTGCGGCGAATCCGCCGTCGACGAGCGTGTCGAAGTCGACACGATCTTGCATAACGGCAAGGTGATTACGATCGATGCCGACCTGTCGATCGCATCGGCGGTAGCGGTCGACGGCAGCGACATTGTCGCGGTCGGTGGCGAGGAGCTGCTCGAGCAATACAAGTCGCCCAACACGCTCGACCTCGGCGGCAAGGTCCTGGTGCCGGGCTTTATCGACACGCACACGCACCTGCGGGGGCGGCCGCAGCGCCACGTCGACCTGAGCAAGACCCGCTCGATCGAGGAGTTGAAGGGACAGGTCCGCGACAAGGTCGCGGAAATCGGCACCGGCGAGTGGATTACCGGCTACGGCTGGTCGGAGGACGTGATGGCCGAGCAGCGCCGGCCGCTCCGCGCGGATCTCGACGCGGCGGCGCCCAATAATCCGGTATTACTGGACAGGGCAGGGGGACACAGCGCGGTGGCGAACAGCATGGCGCTGCGCCTGGCGGAAGTCACGGCCGATACGCCGCAGCCGGAGGGCGGCGTCATAGAACGCGGCGAGGACGGCCAACTGAACGGCATCATTCGCGAACGCCAGGACATCGTGTCGCAGCTAATTCCGGAAGCGTCATTCGAGGACGTGCGCGAAGACCTGGTTCGGATTTTGCAAGAGCAGCTGAGTTTCGGCATCACGAGCTTCACGCACGCGACCGGCTCGATCGAGTCGTATCCCGAGTGGGAATACGTCTACAGCCTGCATCGCGGATCTCTGCCACGGGGCTCGATACAGGTGTACTGGGAAGGTCCCGAGGCGATGAACGCGTTCGGCAAGCAGAGCGGTGACGGCGATGAGCACCTGCGGGTGGGACCGATCAAGATCTTCGTCGATGGCGGATTCACCGGCCCTGCCGCATACACCAAGGAACCCTACAAAGGCGAAGCCGAATATCGCGGCAAACTGAACCTGACACTGGGAGAACTCGAAACGATCATCGGAGAAGCACATGCCGCCGGCTGGCAGTTCGGCATACATGCGATAGGCGATGCCGCGATCGAACTGACGGTCGATGAACTCGCGGCGGCGCTCGACGCATCACCGAGAGAGAATCATCGGTACTATCTGAACCACTTCACGGTCATGCCGTCCGCGGAAACGATGGACAAGATGGCCGAATACGGCATCGCGATCACGCAGCAACCGAATTTCACCTACACACTCGACGGGCGATATTCGGCTTACCTCGATGGCGATCGCCTGCAGCACAACAACCCGCTGCGCACGCCGATGAATCACGGCGTCCACGTGGCGATCTCGAGCGACATCCTGCCGATCGGCCCGATGGTCGGCATCTATGCCGCCGTGACGCGCAAGGGCATGTCGGGCGCGGTGTTCGGCGAGGAGGAAGCGCTGACCGTGATGGAGGCACTGCGCGGCTATACCCTGTTCGGCGCCTGGCTCACGTTCCAGGAAGACCGCAAGGGCAGCATCGAGCCGGGCAAGCTGGCCGACATGGTGGTGCTCGACCGGGATATCCTGGCGATCGACCCGGATCACATTATGGACGTCAATGTCGTGCAGACCTGGCTCGGCGGTAAACTGGTCTACGAACGGCAATGACCCAGAAACTGAACATTTCCCGCCGGGATTTCCTGAACGGCATCGCGCTCAGCGTCGCCGCCGGGAGTTCGCTGTCGCCGCTCGAGTTACTGGCGGCTGCCGCGAAAGAGAGAGCACCCTATCCACCCGCGCTCACGGGCATGCGCGGCAGTCATCTCGGATCTTTCGAGGTGGCCCACGCCCTGGCATGGGGCGGGAAAAGCTGGCCGCGGCCCGGGACTCTGACCGACACGATTTACGACCTCGTCGTCGTCGGCGCGGGTCACTCAGGACTCGCGGCGGCATGCTTCTACCGGCAACGGGTGGGGCCGCAGGCGAAGATTCTGGTTCTCGACAATCATGACGACTTTGGCGGTCATGCGAAGCGCAATGAATTCCTCGTTGATGGCAAGCAACTGATTTGCTACGGCGGTGGTCAATCCATAGATACGCCAAAGCATTATTCGGCAATAGCGAAGCAGCACCTGCAGGATATTTCCATCCATACCGAGCGCTTCTACGATTATTTTGACCAGCAGTATTATCGTAATCACGATCTCGGGCGCGCGATCTACTTTAGCGAGGAAAGCTACGGGGCCGACAGCGTGCATCCCAATGTCGCGCGTACCTTCGGAGATGTAAGCGCGGACGATATTGCGAAGATCGTCGCTGCCTATCCACTGACTGATGAATCCAAAAAGAGCATGCTCCGTTTGCTCACTGCAACAACGGATTACCTGGACGGCAAGAGCAGAAAAGAAAAAATCGATGCGCTGCGGGCCACGAGCTATACCGACTTTCTGAAAGCACAGGCGAACTTGACGCCGCAAGCGGCCACCGTGTTCAGGGATACCATCAAGGGATTGTGGGGTATCGGCTGGGACGCACTTTCTGCGCTCGAAGGGTATCGTCTCGGCATGCCGGGTACGCAGCACCTCGGCATCGGCGTACTGGAAAACGAGCCGCCGGGAAGGGACGAGCCTTACATCTTTCATTTTCCCGACGGTAACGCGGGCGTCGCACGGGCACAGGTCAGGCTACTCATTCCGGACGCCGTGCCCGGCGATACGATGGAAGACCTGGTGCTCTCGCGTGTCGATTACGGCCTGCTCGACCGTGCAAGCAATAACACGCGCATCCGGCTCAACAGCACGGCGGTCAAGGTAGAGCACGTGGACGGCGACCGGCACGTCGACATTACTTACGTGCGCGACGACGAAGTGCACCGCGTTCGATGCAGGCACAGCATTCTCGCCTGTGACAACGGCATCATCCCGCATCTCTGTGCGGAGGTCCCGGAGAAACAGAAAGCGGCGATCGGCTACGCAACCAAGGTGCCGCTCGTATACATAAGTGTCGCCGTGCGTAACTGGCGGGCCTTCGACGAACTGGGCTTCCACAGTTTTTATATTCCGCAAGGGATCTTGATGCATTCCTTCGGCCTGGACTTCCCGGTCAGCATGGGTGGTTACGAGTTCACTCAAGATTCAAATCAAGCAACGGTCATTCACGGTACCTACGTGCCGGCAGTGCCCGACCAGGGACTGAATGCCCGCGAACAACACATCGCGGGTCGCAGGAGACTGTACGAACAGACATACGACGAACTGGAGCGCGACATCGTGCGGCAGATGAGCGGCGCGCTCGAGGGCGGCGGTTTCGATGCGGAGCGGGACATCGCGGCGATCACGGTCAACCGCTGGCCGCACGGCTACGCCTACGAGTACAACGACTACGCCGACCCGCCCGAATACGGCCGTTACAACGGCCCGCACCTGGCCGGCGCCGCGCAGATCGGTCGTATTTCGATTGCGAATGCAGACGCATCAGCCTACGCCTACATCAATGGCGCTGTCGATGCGGCGGATCGGGCGGTCAACGAGCAGATCAGCTGATCTCCGAGAGGAGGAAACAATGACAAACAAATTCGATATCACGCGCCGCGATTTCATGAACGGCGTGGCCCTGAGCCTCGCCGCCGGTACGACACTGTCACCACTCGAAATCCTGGCGCGGCAGTCAGGGGAAAGTAATGAGTACTATCCGCCGGCGCTGACCGGGTTACGTGGCAGTCATGTCGGGTCTTTCGAGGTTGCTCACGCGATCTCCCGGGGCGGTATAAAGTATCCGATGCCGAGGATGCTGACTGACGATCTCTATGATCTGGTGGTCGTCGGCGGCGGGATTTCCGGGCTTGCAGCAGCGAAGTTCTACCGTGACAGGGTCGGCCGCGACGTGAAGATACTCATTCTCGACAATCACGACGATTTCGGCGGCCACGCGAAGCGCAATGAATTCAATGTGGATGGCAAGACCCTGGTCGGCTACGGCGGCACCCAGACGATCACGAACCCGAGTAAATACTCGAGGGTGTCCAAGCAATTACTGATCGATGTCGGCATCGACGTGCAGCGCTTCTACGATTTTTACGACCAGGAATTCTATGCAAAGCGCAGGCTGGGCGCGGCCCTGTATTTCGACAAGAGCAAGTATGGCGTGGACCGGGTCCTGCCCAGTCCAACAGGCGGGTTTTTCGGAGAGCCGACCGAAGAGGCGATGACCGAAGCCAATTTCCGGCGCATGCCGATATCGGAAAAAGCGCAGAACGATTTCATGAGGTTGATGCAAGGCGGCGTCGACTATCTCGAGGGCAAATCGATCGCGGAGAAAAAAGAAATCCTGCGAGGCATCACTTTCGAGGAGTACTTGCAGGACTATGCAGACGTGTCGGAAGAGGTGACGGACATATTTCGCGATGAGATAGCACCGCTCTGGGGCGTTGGCTGGGATGCCCTGTCAGCCCTGCAAGCAGCCAAGTATCAACACTTCGGTACCTGGGAGCTCGGCATCGAGCCCGAGGCCATTCTCGATGACGAGGAACCCTACATTTTCCATTTCCCCGACGGTGTCGCGGGCCTGACACGCGCCCAGGTGCGCGACCTCGTTCCGACGGCAATGCCGGGCAACACCATGGAGAGCCTGGCCACCGCGCGAGCACGGTATGCCGAGCTGGACAAGCAGTCGAATGCGATACGCATCCGGCTTAACAGCACCGCGGTCGACGTCAGGCACACGGCGGATGAAAGAAATGTCGATGTCACCTACGTAAAGGATGGCGATACTTTTCGCGTTCGCGGCAAACACGTCGTGCTGGCCTGCTACAACAACCTCATTCCCTATATCTGTCCGGAAACCCCGGCCGAGCAGGTAGCAGCGATCAGGTACGCGACCAAGGTACCGCTGGTCCTCGGCAATGTCGCAATCCGCAACTGGCGTGCTTTCGACAACATGGGTTATCAGGCCTTTTATTCGCCGGGCGACGTGTTGTTCAAGATGATGGACCTCGATTTTCCGGTCAGCATGGGTGACTACAGGTTTTCATCGGGTCCCGACGAGCCGATCGTCGTGCAGGGCTGGTACTGCCCGGCTGCACCGGGGCAGGGACTCAAGGCAAAGGAGCAGCACGTCATCGGCCGGCACAAACTGTACCAGCAGAGCTTCGACGAATTCGAAGCATCGATCTATTCGCAGTTCGACGGCATGCTCGGGGAGGGCGGCTTCGACGCCGAGCGCGATATCGCCGCGATAACGATCAACCGCTGGCCGCACGGCTATGCTTACGAGTACAACGACTACGCCGACCCGCCGGAATACGGCCGCTATAACGGACCGCACCTGGCCGGCGCGGCGCAGATAGGTCGCATCTCAATCGCGAATTCGGATGCGTCGGGATATGCCTATGTCAATGGCGCCGTCGATGCCGCGGATCGAGCAGTCAATGAGCAAATCGCAAGTTCGTAAGCAGTCGAAAATCAAATCCGATACCCCGCCGGCGCCGTGGATGGCGGATACCTTGCGTGAAGGGTATACCCATCTCACTGCCGGACGCACCGATGAGGCATCCGCATGTTGCCGGCGCTTGCTCGGTGCAAAACCGGACCTCGTCGAAGCGCATTTTCTGGTCGGCCTGATTGCGCTCGAGCTCAAGCAAAACGGCACTGCGGTCAGCGCATTCGGTTCGGTCACAAAACTCGAAGAAGATCACGGCGCCGCATGGGCGAACCTGGCGAGGCTCTTCATGATCGGCGGGCAGGCGGCGAGGGCAGACGCCGCGCTGAAGAAGGCCGTCAAATACAACGACGGTAACCCGATAGTTCTCGATCTCATAGGCGCGGTGCATGGATTGCTGGGAGACCACGAGGAAGCGTCGAAATGGATCGGGCAGGCTGTAGCAAAACAGCCAGCGAATGTTCGCTATCTGGTCAACCAGGCCAATAATCACATGTTCCTCGGCGAGCTCGAGGAATCCGAGGCAGTCTTGCGCAAAGTTCTCAACATGCAGCCGGGGCATCCGCAGGCACACTGGATCCTGTCGAGTCTCCGCAAAGCAAGAGATCGGGAACACGTAGAGCAGCTGAAAGGCCTGGTACGCAAGGACTACCGGAACCCGCGTGCGCTCGCATTTCTTTATTACGGGCTCGGTAAGGAACTCGAAGACCTGGAAGCGTGGGACGAGGCGTTCGAGGCTTTTGCTGCCGGCGCCAAAGCCCGCCGCAGCACCATTGACTTCGATGAGCAGGCAGACATCCAGATGTTCGAGGCTTTCGGTGACACGTTCACCAACGAGTGGTTCGAGAACAAGGAGGAAGGGCACGACGATCCTGCACCGATTTTCGTCGTCGGTCAGCCGCGCACCGGTACGACGCTCGTCGAACGGATCATAACCAGTCACTCACAGGTTTATTCGGCGGGGGAACTGCGGCAATTCGGCACCTGCGTCCGCCGGCTGTCGGATTACCGCGAGCCGAAGCGATATTCGGCGGAACTGGCACGTCTTGCCGCCGGCGTCGACAGTAAAAAACTCGGCCAAGCCTACATGAGAACGACGGCCAAAATGCGTGGCGAACTGGCGCGGTTCGTCGACAAGCTGCCGCCTAACTATCTCTACATACCCCTGATCCTGAAAGCCTTGCCGAATGCCAAGATCGTCCACCTGACGAGAAATCCGATGGACGCCTGCTTCGCCAGCTTCAAGCAGTTATTTGCCGAGGCGTACCTGCACTCCTATGACCAGGCAGAAATGGCGCGCCATCACGCGCGTTACTACCACCTGATGGTCCTCTGGCGCGAACGCTTCGGCGAGCGCTTCTTCGATATCGCCTACGAGGACACCGCCAGGGACCTCGAGCCGCATGCCCGTGCGCTGATCGAATTCCTGGAATTGCCCTGGGAGGACGCCTGCCTCGAATTCCACAAGCAGGACGCAGCAGTGACTACCGCGAGTGCCGTGCAGGTGCGGCAGCCCGTGCACACCCGCTCCATCGGCAGATGGCGACGCTACGCAAAGCAGCTCGCTCCGATGCGGCAAACGCTCGAGGAGCAGGGCGTGCCGATCGGCAATGATTAGGTCGAATGTGGCTTTTCTGACACATTTTTTCAGCCTATAGGCAAAGAAAATAGTGGTATTCCACAATCTACTTTGACTTCCGTTGCAAATAAACCCGCCCGGGCGTAGCCTTTCGAAATGACCGTCGGGTCGAGTCTTTTATCTGCAGAATAACTCACGGCGGAGGGCATCATGGCCGCTAAAAACACGCAGTTAACGCATCAATCAAATTCCACGCGCACCTCGAACGAGGCCGAACTCAGCACACCACAACGAACGCTGCTGGCGCAGGCGATCTCAACCGCGCTCATTGCCGGTGTCGCATCCGGACCGTTGCTTGCTCAGCAACCCGAGCTCGAGGTGATTGTCGTTACCGCCACTAAACGTGCCGAGGAAGTGATGGACGTACCACTGGCAATTACCGCCATGTCGGGCGAGACCATCCGTGAGGTCAATCTGAATGACGTAAAAGACCTGATCCACCTCACGCCGGGCATTGCGGGTAACAGCAAGGACAGTTTCCTCGACTTCGTCAACGTGCGCGGTATTCGCACGATCGATTTCGGTAACGGCGGCGATCCCTCGGTCAGTCTGTACAAGAACGGCCTGTACCAGGGCCGCACCGGTTCCGGCGTTTCCAGCCTTTACGACATCGAGCGTTCCGAAGTCCTGCGCGGACCGCAGGGCTTCCTGTTCGGCAGGAACTCGGTCAGCGGCGCGATGAACATCATCACCATGAAACCGAACACTGAAAGTACCGAAGGATTTGTGGAGCTCGATGTCGGCGAACGCGGCGTATTCGTATTCGAGGGCGCCGTCAATGTACCGCTCAGCGATACTTTTGCAGTCCGCCTTGCTGGATATCACTCGGAAGAAGACGGCTATGTCCCGAACCTGGCAGGTGGGCCCAAACTGATTGATCATGAGAAAAACGCGTTCCGGCTTACCGGCCGCTATGAGACGGACAGGCTGACCACAGACCTCATGCTCGAGTATGAGGATCGAGATCAGTTCGGCAGCGTTTACCGGCAAACGGGACTCGGCTTCGCATTCACTGAACACCATACCCGCATGAATGGTGGCGTACCGATTGAGGTTTCGTCGGACGGAAGGGTCGTCAACAACGACAACAGCCTGCAGCCTGTTGACAACGCCGAGATATTCTCTGCCGGCCTGTTCATCGATTACGACATGGACTGGGCGACCTTCAGCTCGCTCACCGGCTTCAAGGACCACGAGTATGCTTATGTCGAAGATTACGACGGCTCGCCACTGATTCTTTTCAATTACGGTCAGGAACAGGAAGGCGATTACTTCGAGCAGGAATTCCGCCTGACGTCCAGTTCCGATGGCCCGCTGAGCTGGTATGCCGGCGTGTCTTTCTACCAGGAAGACATTGATACGACGTTCCTCGGCCAGGGGGACGAAGACACCTATTGCGTCGGCTACTGGGCGTATTACTACAACCAGACAGCGACAGGGTGTCAGGACGTCTTCGACTATTACAATTACCTCGACACTTATTACGGCACTACCTACTACTGCGATTACATTCTCGATTATTACTTCGGCAGCTGTACCTGGACGCCGTCGGCAGACGGCCTGATCAACGACAGGAACCGCGTCATTGGCGATTACCGCGGGTATTCCGCGTATGTCGATCTGAGCTATCAGTTCAACGATGCCTTTGATGTGAGCCTCGGTTTACGTTACAGCTATGACGAAAAGGATTTTTCGCAGGAAGTCCTGCCGGATCCCGGCGGCTCGCTGCTTGCATACAAAATGCAGACAGGTTTCTCGACGCCGAACGGGCCGCTGACCGACAAACAGGACTGGGACGAGGTAACCTGGCGCGTCGTCGCCAACTGGCGCCCGAATGACGAAAACCTGTTCTTCGGCAGCATAACGACCGGTTACAAGCCGGGTGGTTTCGGCAGCTTCAGCATCGAGCCGAGAGCCGGGGTGGCAGCGTGCGAAGCTCCCTTTGGCCTGTGTGTCGGCAATCCCGATACCGAAAGACCGGGCGATTTCGGCCCGGAAACGGTGACCTCCTATGAAATCGGTTATAAAGGCACGCTATTCGGTGGCCGCACGCAGCTCGCCGCCAATGCTTTCTACTACGATTACGAGGACATGCAGGCGATCTTCGGTGAAGGCCCACGCACCATCGTCGACAACATTGGGCAGATCGACGGGACCGGCGTGGAAGTCGAAGCGAACATGGTGATTACCGACAGTATAAACCTGCAGCTCGGCGCGTCGTGGCTGGACAGCGAAGCGACAAATGTGCAGGCGTTCTGCGAAAACGGCGAGGTACTGACCGGCGACGTCAACGTCTGCGAGGGCCAGTCGATCCCGTGGGCACCGGAATACACGGCATTTGCCGTTCTCAGAACGAATTTCCCGGCCGGAAACGGCGAAGTCTTCGGCAATATCGCCTGGTCCTGGGAGGATGATTTCCGCGGCGACTGGATTCCGGAGAACGTTGCTTTCCAGAGAATCGCGGCCCTCAACCAGACGGATATCGTCGTCGGCTACAGGACGGACAACTGGCGCGTCAGCGCCTATGTCGAGAATGTCTTCGACGGCGTCTGGTATGACGGCAATTACTCGGACGATCAGGACGCCATCATTATCTTCTCACAGCATGCGTTCGGTCCGGCGCGGCCACGGACCGCCGGAGTCAGGTTCGGCTACGATTTCTAAACGAAATCCGACGCCGCACAGGTAGCAACAGTCGCCCGGAAAGAGGCGATTTTCGGGCACGGGTGTAATAGGCTTTGACGTCATGGAAGACCTCGGCGCCTTCGTACTGATACCGACGCTCGTCGTTTTCGCGCTCGCGATCATCACGCACCGGCCGATCGAGTCGCTGATCACGGGCTCGATCGTCGGGCTATTGATCATCCACGGCGCGCAATTCATCGGTGGTTTCGCCGAGACCTCGGTTCGCGTCATGACGGACGACGATGTCGCCTGGGTCATACTGGTCTGCGGTTTCATGGGCAGCCTGATCGGCATCCTCATTCGCACCGGCTCGACGAGCGCTTTCACGGAGGTCATGGGCAAACGCGTCGAGTCGGCGCGTGGCGCGCTGCTGGCGACCTGGGTCCTGGGCATCTTCATGTTCGTCGACGATTACCTGAACTCGCTCGCCGTCGGCTCGGCGATGCGCAAGCTGACCGACAGGTACAGGATATCCCGCGAGAAACTGGCCTACGTCGTCGACTCGACGGCCGCGCCGATCAGCGTCATCATCCCGTTCTCGACCTGGGGCGTATTTTTCGCCGGGCTGATCGTGGCCAACGACATCGCGCCGGAAGGCGAGGGCCTGGACACTTATATAAGTGCGATCCCCTACATGCTCTACGCCTGGGTAGCGGTGCTGCTCGTGCCGCTGGTCATCTATGGCGTCATTCCCTCGCTCGGCCCGATGAGGAAGGCGGAGACGCGCGCGCAGACGACCGGCGAGACCGTGCCGCCCGATGCGCTGCATATAGAGCAGGCAAACGAATCGATTCAGCCCCGCCCAGACATCAAGCCGCGAGTCTCGATGTTCGTCGTGCCGATGGCCGTGCTGGTCCTCGCGACCCTGTATTTCGACAAGGATTTCCTGGTCGGCATCTACATCACACTGGGTGTCACGACGATTTACATTCTCGCCACGCGCATGATGGACATGCACGATACCTTCGACACGATCATCGACGGCTTCAAGACCATGATCGAACCGCTCGGCGTGCTGGTCGCCGCGTTCATCCTGAAAGACGTGAACGATGTCCTCGGGCTGGCCGAGTACGTCGTCGAGACGATGCAGCCGCTGTTAACGCCCGAGTCATTGCCCGCCATCGTATTCGCATCGATGGCGCTGGTATCGTTCATGACCGGGTCGAACTGGGGCGTGTTCGTCATCATACTGCCGATCGTCACCGCGCTCAGCAATAACCTCGGTGCGGACATAACGCTGGTCATCGGTGCGACTTTATCGGCGAGCACCTTCGGCAGCCATGCCTGTTTCTACTCCGATGCGACAGTGCTTACTGCACAGGCGTCGGGCTGTACCCCGTTTCAACACGCCATCACACAAATTCCATACGCGCTGATCGCGGCGTTGATAACAATCGCGGGTTTCCTGATGCTCGCGTACTGGTAACAAATTCACAGAGAGGATTGAACGATGCGAAGACTGCTAACAATGACAATTGGTTTTGCTGCGGCTGCGGTCGCTATTTCCGCCCACCACGAAAAAGCAGCGGTTCCCGCGAAGATCGCTAAAGAAGAAATCGCCGGCAAGATATTCGAGCGCGACAACATGATCGAAACCACGCACGATGATGGCCACGTGACGCTCGACGTCACGACCTTATTGTCGAGTGACAAGAAGTTTGCGTCCGGCATGTACCGCTCGGGCAAGACCTATTTCGAGGCCACCGAACCATACGGCGTTGACGAGTTCATGTACTTTCTAGAAGGCAGCGTCAAGCTCACCTCCTCGGACGGCACGGTGCAGACGATCAACGCCGGTGAGGCGGTGACGATCCCGAAAGAGTGGACCGGGATCTGGGACACCGAAGGCTATACTAAGATCTGGGTCATATATTCCGCGGACGGGTCCGGCCTGGAGTAGGCGCGATAACAAAAAGGGGGAAAACATGAGCCACATCAGTCGCAGAAAGTTTCTCGGCTCCTCGGCGGCGCTGCCGCTGGGTCTGGGAATTGCCGCCGAGGCGACGGGGCAAGACACGGGAGTTGCTCCCACGGGCGCGGCATCGATGATCGTGACCGATGGCAACGTCTACACGATGTCCTCGAGCAATCCGAAAGCCGAGGCCATTGCGATTCGCGGCAACCGGCTGCTGGCCGTGGGCTCCAACGAAGACATTATCAATTTATCAAATGCCAGCACGCGCAGGATCGATGCCCGGGGCATGACGATCACGCCGGGCTTTATCGACTCGCACAGTCATCCGCTGTTCGCCGAGGAAGCGGTCGGTGTCAACGTCAACCTGCGCCGCATCGAGGACGTCAAGGAAGCGCTCGCGGGAAAAGCGGCGCAAACCCCACCCGGCCACTGGGTCCGCGGTGTCATGTATGACGACACCAAATTCGAAGACGAGCGGCCGCTCAATCGCCACGACATCGACGATGCCGTTCGCGATCATCCCGTCTATGTCGGTCATCGCGGCGGGCACACCGGTGTCGTCAATTCCAGGGCCTTCGAAATTGCCGGCATCACCAACGACACACCTGATCCGGAGGGCGGCAGATACTTCCGTGAGAACGGCGAACTGACGGGCAAGGTCGCGGAGCACGCGCGCGACGTATTTTTTGAAGTGGGCACCTGGCCGGTCATGGACCGCGCCGTGCGCCAGAAATCGGCAGAGATTGCCTCACAGAACATGGCGGCCGCGGGACTGACCTCGACCACCGATGCTCTGGGGACTCTCGACGACTTTATCGCCTACCAGGATGCGCGTGCGGCCGGTCAGTTGCGATTCCGATTGTCGTTCATGCCGCGCGGCGACAGCGAAGTTTATGCTGGGCTGAAGACCGCCGGCGTTCGCTCCGGATTCGGCGACGACATGATTCGCATCGGTGCGGTCAAATTCAGTGCCGATGGATCGGCATCCGAACGGACGATGTACATGAGCACGCCGTTCGAAGGCACCGAGGATCACGGCATCCTGACGATGACCCAGGAGCAGATCGACGAGGCCGTCGACGACGCCGTCGCGCACGGCTTCCGCGTCGGCATTCACGCCAACGGCGACTGGACCATCGCCATGGTGCTGAACGCCTACGAGCGGGTGTTGCGCAATCACACGGGACAGAATCCGCGCCACCGCATCGAACACTGTTCTCTCGTCAATCCCGAACTCCTGAAACGCATCAAAGCCGCCGGCGTCGTGCCGACGCCTTTCTATACCTATGCGCACTATCACGGCAATAAATGGGTGGACTACGGCGAGCAAAAGATGGAGTCGATGTTTGCCCATCGCAGTTTCCTCGACGCCGGCATCCCGGTCGCGCCCGCCTCGGATTACACGCCCGGTCCTTACGAACCGATGATGGCGATCCAGAGCATGGTGACGAGGAAGGACCTGCGCGGCCGCGTCTGGGGACCGAGCCAGCGCATCAGCGTCACCGAGGCGATGCGCGTCTGCACGATGCACGGCGCTTACGCGTCGTTCGAGGAAAACATCAAGGGTTCGCTGACTGCCGGCAAACTGGCCGACTTCGTCATTCTCGAAAAGGACCCGCATAAGGTCGATCCGGATTCGATCAAGGACATCAAGGTCCTGCGGACCGTAATGGGTGGCCGTACGACCTACGAGGCCTGATTCGAGTCCGGAACCACGGCCTGTCCCCGGCTCGGCCCGGGGTCCGTCCCCGTGACCACCTGTAACCTTTTCGCGCCGCCAGGCCTATAAGTGCATAAGTAGAGACTTTCGAGGAACTCCGATGACTCCAGGCCGATTATGCGTTTTCCTGCTGCTTTGCAGTTTCACTTTGCCGGGCAATGCGGCGGTTCAATCAGGGGACCTGCCGGAGGACACGATCTGGTACATGCATGCCGATCTCGAGGCGATGCGTACCACTGAATCCGGCGGCAAAATTTATATCTGGTTCGACGAGGAAATCGGCGAGGATGTCCGCGAGGACGTCGGCATCGATCTGAGCACCGAGGTCAACTCGATCACGGCGTATTCGGACACCTCTAACGGTACCGTTATCGTCTCGGAGGGCCCGTTGACAAAAGAATCCCAGCAACGCCTGCTGGCAATGGCGACGCTGCAAGCGGCTGGCGATATCGACATCTTCGAATACAAAGGGATGACTTACTATCACACGGGTGATGAAGAAGACGAAGGCCGTTACAACGACGAACCATTCGATGATCTCGAGGACTCGGCCTGGTTCAGTTTTGCCATCGACGGCAAAGCAATATTGACGAGCACCGAGAGGCAGCTAAAGGCGTTGCTCGACAGCCGCGGGGAAATCGCCGGTGCCGGCAGTCATGATGGCGCACTGTTCGTTTTATCGGCCGACAAGACCTTCGTGCAGGCAGGCATGCAGGCGGACAACATGGCCATCGAGGACGATGACGACTGGGAGTCGAATATCCTGAAGAATACGAAGCAGGCTGCTCTGTTGCTTGCCGACAAGGACGGCATGATCGCGATCGAGGCGCAGCTCGTGTCGACAGACCCGAAAATGGCCGAGGCAATAGGCGGCATCGTCAACGGTCTCATCAGCCTGCAGGCACTGAATTCCGATCTCGATCCGGAAATCCAGGATCTGATCCGGAATACGCGGGTCGAAGTACAGGACAATACACTGTCGATCAACACGGTAATCGATCCGGATGTCGTAGCGACGGTGTTGGGCGACTGATTAAAGGGTTGGCAGGTCTTGCCCGGCTGAGCAGGAATAGTCCGGGCCAGGGGAGATTACTGCCCGAAGTGGTAAGCGATGAAAAACTTGTTGAGGAAGCGCTCAGCGGATCCGAACTGGCATTCGGCGAGCTGGTTGCGCGGTACCAGGAACGCCTGCTCCGCTTCCTGCTTGCGCGTTGCCGGAATCGCGCCGATGCGGAGGACGCGGTGCAGGATACCTTTATCAGCGCGTACCGCTACCTGCACAGTTATAACCCGCGCTGGCGTTTCAGCACCTGGATATACAGGATCGCAATCCGCAATGCATCACGGCAGCCGCAACACGACATGCGTGCGCTGGATGCATTCGCCGATGAAAATGCCGCGGATCCCCTGGAGGCCTGCATCGTCGATTCGGATCACGAGAACGTGTGGCTTACAGCCAAGCGGCTGCTGAGCGAAGAAGCCTATGCAGCCATGTGGTTGAGATACGTTGAGGACATGTCGATCAAAGAGATCGCGAGGGCACTGGACAAGACGCAGTCGTGGACCAAGGTGACGATGCTGCGGGGCCGCCGCAGCCTGAGTGCGGAACTCGGGGACGACCCGAGAGAAGAGGCCCGGAGAGAGAACTATGGACGAATTTGAACGGAGACTGAAACGGGATGCAGAAGACATCCATATCGAGATCACCCCGGAGTTCAGGGAGAGAATAGACGCATCTTTACGCGGCACGAAGCGGATCAAAGCGGTGCCCGACATGCGAACTTCGGGAATCAATCTCTGGTGGGCCAGCAGCCTGACGGGCCTGGCGGCGGCCGTCATCGTCGTTGTCCTCATAAACTGGAATCGGCCGGTCGCGGAACCGGTACCGGTCGAGCCCGTTGCCAAGCGTACCGTGCCAGCCGCGATCGATGAGCTCCAGGGCCTCAGTCCGCCACGCTTGATAAAGACGGCCGAATTTACGACGCCGCTCGAGGAAGAACTGGCGAGATTACAGGCCGACATCGAACGGGCCCGGGCGAGCGTCAGAAAGGATATCGAATTCTCGTTCTGACGCGACGGCAAAATCGTATAGACTAAAAGGGCCGTTCGCGGCTCTTTTTTTTGGCCCAATAATCAGAACAAAAGGCAATCGCAATGCAGACGCTCATGAGTATCGTGGGAATGCTCGTCCTCCTGGCGATCGCGTATCTTCTGTCGAGCAATCGCAAGGCGATCAATCGCCGCACCGTCTTAACCGCATTGGCGGTGCAAACGGGCATCGCCGGACTGATCATGTATGTGCCGCAGGGCAGCGAGGCATTGGATGTGGTCGTTCGCGGCGTGCAGCACGTCATTGACTACGGCAACGATGGCATCGACTTCGTGTTCGGCGCAGAGACGAGACGCACGCTCGGCTGGACCATTGCCCTGAACGTGCTTCCGGTCATCGTCTTCTTTTCGGCATTGATGTCGTTGCTGTATTACTTCGGTGTCATGCAATGGATCATCGCCGTCGTCGGCGGCTGGTTGCACAAATTGCTGAAGACCAGCCATACCGAGTCGATGTCCGCAGTGTCGAACATCTTTATCGGGCATACCGAGGCGCCACTGGTCGTGCGTCCATATCTCGCGAACATGACCGAGTCCGAACTGTTCGCCGTCATGACCGGCGGCATGGCAACGATCGCCGGCGCCGTGATGGCTGCGTATGCCACGATGGGCGTTGACCTGAAATACCTGATAACGGCCAGCTTCATGGCGGCGCCGGGCGGGCTGCTGATGGCAAAAATGCTGTTGCCCGAGACCGAGCAACGGGACATCAAGTTCAATCCGGACGAGACCGGCGGTATCGAAAAACCGGTCAACGTGGTCGACGCTATCGGCAGTGGCGCTGCGACGGGTCTGACGCTGGCGCTCAACGTCGGCGCGATGTTGCTGGCATTCGTCGCCATGATCGCGCTGGTAAACGGCATCCTGGGCGGCATCGGCGGCTGGTTCGGTATCGAGGACCTGACGCTGCAGCGCATACTGGGGATTATGTTTGCGCCCCTCGCGTTTGTCGTCGGCGTGCCCTGGGACGAGGCGCTGCAGGCGGGCAGCCTGATCGGTCAGAAGATCGCCGTTACCGAGTTTTATGCCTACATTAATTTCGTCGAAGTCAAGGAAACGTTGACGCCGCATACGCAGGTCATCGTTACCTTCGCGCTTTGCGGGTTCGCGAACTTTGCGTCGATTGCAATACTGCTCGGCGGACTGGGCAGCATCGTGCCGCAGCGGCGAAAAGACGTTGCCAGGCTTGGCGTCAAAGCGCTGATTGGCGGTACACTGTCAAATCTTATGAGTGCGGCGCTGGCGGGACTGTTCTTCTCTCTCCAGTAGGTAGGGCTGCAAATGGGCAGAGCAATCATCCTCGTGATGGATTCCTTCGGCATCGGTGCGACAGCCGACGCCGACCGCTTTGGCGATGCCGGCTCCAACACGCTCGGTAATATCGCAAAAGAGCGCAGCGCAGGCCCCAACGGGCCGCTCCAGTTGCCCAATCTCACGCGCCTCGGGCTGATGCACGCCGCACAGGAGAGCACCGGGGAATTCCCGGCAGGTGCGGACAGCGATGCCGCAATCATCGGCGCCTACGGCTACGCCAGCGAGCTGTCGAGCGGCAAGGACACGCCGAGCGGTCACTGGGAGATTGCCGGCGTGCCGGTGCTGTTCGACTGGGGATATTTCACGAACAAGACGGATACGTTCCCGCCCGAACTCCTCGACGAGCTGATCGAGCGCGCCGATCTCCCCGGCGTGCTGGGCAATTGCCATTCATCGGGGACGACCATCATCAGCGAGCTCGGTGAAGAACACATGGCGACCGGCAAACCGATCGTCTATACGTCCGCCGACAGCGTCTTCCAGATCGCCTGTCACGAAGAAACGTTCGGACTACAGCGGCTGTACGACCTGTGCGATATCGCGCGCGAGCTGGTCGACGACTACAAAGTGGGGCGTGTCATCGCGCGGCCGTTCGTCGGCACGAAAAGCAGCGACTTCGTGCGCACGGGGAATCGCAGGGACCTGACCGAGGCGCCGCCGTCGCCGACGCTGCTCGACAAGCTGGTCGACAGCGGCGGCGAAGTCATCAGCGTCGGCAAGATTGCGGATATCTACGCGCACAAAGGGGTAACGAAGAAAATCAAGGCGACGGGCAATGCGGCTTTATTCGATGCGACTCTGCAGGCATTGGCAGATGCGCCAGACCGCTCCATCGTGTTTACGAACTTCGTCGACTTCGACATGCTGTATGGCCATCGTCGCGACGTCGCTGGTTACGCCGAGGCACTCGAGTATTTCGACAGCCGTCTGCCCGAGCTCTTCGCAACGATGGCGGATGACGACGTGCTCGTCATTTGCGCGGACCACGGTTGCGACCCGACCTGGGAAGGGACGGACCACACGCGAGAACACATCCCGGTGCTCGTCTACGGTAACAGCGTTACTCCCGGATCACTGGGTAAGAGAGATACCTTCGCCGATATCGGGCAGAGCCTCGCCGGTTTCTTCGGCCTGACGCCGATGGAATACGGGACCAGCTTCCTGGAATTCTGATTACTGGCGCATGAGGTTTGTGAGAACGACCGCCCACAGCGCCGTCAGGGTGAGCATGCTTAGCACGAAAACGCGGAAACGCGTCAGCACGACGTTGGATGTGAGGTGTACGTAGGTGTGTACGAAGCGAAGCCCGACGTAGGCCCATGCCAGGCCGAGTAACCAGTAGCCGGATTGTCCCGTGACGAATGCCGTCAGCACGATGACGTAGAAGAGGATAGGGGTTTCAAACAGGTTGGCGACGTGCCGCGAATAAGCCGCCAGCTTGTCGGGCTCATCGTAGCCGCGAAACAGGACGAAATATCGCGGATCGATCTCGCCACGTTTTACTGCGAACCACCTCAATAGCGCCATGCGCGCCATACAGAAGATCGTCAATGCGATCATGGCAAAGGCCGGATAAATTATTGCCATCAGGTGTCCTCTCTCATGTTGTCTGAAGCGGCGGCAGAATCGCTATCCCCACCTTGCGACTGTGCCTGGCGTTTCTCGATCTTCTTCTGGATCATTTCGAGCTTGCGCTCGTGGTGACGGCGCTCGGCCGGAACCACAAAAAGAAACCAGATCGCTATGAATGCACCAAGTCCTATGATTGCCCAGTAAATCAGATTCATTAGATCTGCGCCTCACTCAGCTTTTTGCGCGTATGCCGTTTATCCAGTCGATAAAGCCGGTATTGTAGTCCGCCTGATTCTCCGCCCACCATTCCGTGAAGCCGGTCTCGCAGATTCGCCGGCTTACGATCGATTCCAATACATCGAGGTCCTTCTGTACCCGGTGTTCCTCGACCAGCGACCGGTAACTCTCCGCGCAGTCAAAGAACATCTGCACATAGGCGCCATACTGCATCGCTTCGGATTCGGACAACTGCTTATACGATTTATTACCCCTGGCAACGACATCTGCCAGCTCGGGGGAAGTTGCCAGGACCTCGCTCCAGCGGTTCCATTGTTCGGTTGTATCGCGAAGCGCAGAAATCTCCACGGCCTGCGAATTCTGCCGAATCTGCTTGGCCAGGTATAAAAGCGTGACGACGACCGCGATCGCGGCAAGAATCTCGCCGATGGCGCCAATCGCTTCCCAGTTCAATGCCTTTCTCCGAATCGTTTATTCGTCGACAGGCTCGCTCAACCCGAGCTGAATCTTTACTCGCCTGTCGATGACCCTGACCAGCTCTTTCATCGCGGGCACCAGCATGATGAAAAAGACCGTGCCGATAACCAGCATCGAGGTCGGAATTTCCGGCGTACTCCGGTGAACAATGATCGCGGCGACTATCCAGATCGCTGCGAGCAACAGCGAGATCACGCGATCGTGAAAACGCTCGCGTGGATCAGGCACGTCGGTCTTTTGTTCGCTTTCCGTCATTCCGCTAATTTTTCCGACCAGACGGCCAGCTCGTTGTTATGCGGATCCGCAAATTGAAATCGCCGGCCGCCGGGGAAGGAAAAAATATCCTCGACAATGGTGCCGCCGCTGGCGATGACTCTGTCCCTGGTGCGTTCCAGGTCCTCGGCGTACAGGATCACGAGCGCTGCACCGTTCTCCGTCGACGAGTGCTGATCCGCACGACGAAAGCCGCCGTCAATCTTGCCGTCAGTGAATGAACGATACTCGGGGCCATAGTCCGTAAAAGACCAGCCGAATGCCTTTTCATAGAAGGACTGCACTGCATCGAAATCCGCACAGGGAAACTCGATGTAGTCTATTTTTTGATCCACCTGCATGCCGCTGCCTCCACCTCGTCTTATTGCTGGTGCCCGTGGCTGTCATTTTACCCGTTCAGCCGCTGTCAGGTGGCGATGCTCCGCAATAGCTGCTGCGAGCACATATAACCTGGTGTGCCGGTGACGGAACCGCAGGGATACGTGCCTGAGCCGCACAGGTAAACGCTGTCCAGGTCCGCAAACCTGTAGAAGTCCCGTGTCGGATCGGCCGAGTAATTGCGATCGAAAAAGGTCTGGCCGCCGACCAGCATCGTGTGGTCGAGATTGCCACCCGGGAAATGAAACAGCTGCTGCAAATCCCTTGGCGTCAGCAGGCGCGTCCACACGCAGTCGTCCGAATTGTCGATCTGCGCCAGAATTTTCTGCGTGACCTCTTTCTCGACGTCGGGTAACGCCGCGCCGCCTTCGCCGAGGGACAGGTTCTTCAAGAACACCGCCAGGCGATCGAACGGCTCGTCGTGGTCGAGCTGACGCATCGCGGCACCCTCGCAGTAGATCTGTGCGTAGCCGGGCGCATACGCGACATCGTCTTCCATGA
This sequence comes from Woeseiaceae bacterium, assembly GCA_041555515.1. GTDB lineage: Bacteria > Pseudomonadota > Gammaproteobacteria > Steroidobacterales > Woeseiaceae > SZUA-117. The sequence goes on along the minus strand of JBFFKF010000023.1, from coordinate 3,095 downwards.
TGCCGAGCGTCGCCGCCTCGAAATCCTCGAGCGTGTCGACCGAGAACAGGAAACGGAACGCCACATCCGAATCGGCGGCAGCAGAGCCGTGCTTCCAGCGCACCGGGTTCCTGAACATCAGGTTCAGCTTGCCGCTGCTGCCGCGGAATCGCTGTGCCTCGATTTTCTTGAGCTGTTCCTCCGTGCCGACGAGCCGTGCCGCGGTCAGTGGATCCGTGCCGAGGATCAAAAAGTCGAATCCTAGCGTCTGCTCCTTGCCGTCCTGCTCGAACGTCACCTGGCGATTCGCGGCATCGACAGCGGTAAGCGTGCTGGAGAGATGAATCCGCATGCCCAGCTCCGCATTGATCCTGCCGAGCTCCTCGGTGATGCGCCAGATGCCGCCTTTGACAAAACCGTAGTAGCCGCCGAAAACCGATCCGGAATCCATCAACGGCAGGGTGAATGCCGAGTACGGCTCGCTCAAGGATACCGGGCTGCTTTCGGTCACCGTCATGGCCATGTAGATCTTGCCGCGTTCACTGGTGAAATAGTGATCCAGCAGGGCTTTGGCGGAGCCGGATATCCACAGCTCCGTCAGGGTATCTCCGAGCACAGTTCGCGCCTCGTCGATGGAGGGCGGCGTCGCATTTACATAGCTGTCCTGCAGGAAATTGACCACCCGGGCTTCGTCCGCGCGGAACGCTTCGACTTCGCCTTTTTCGCCCCACTTTGCAGCGAGTTCACGGTCGAGCTCTGCCGGGTCGCGGAAAATCCAGGTCGGCTCGCGGTCGCCGGGAAACAGCACCAGCTTCGGGTGTTCCGGCACGAACGTCTGCAGTCGTTTCGATAAACCGGTCTCTTCGAAGACAAAGTCCTGCATGAGGCCGAGGACCGAGGCGCCGAGCGCGTAATGCTGAGTCAGGCCGTCGATCTCGGCGACGTCCGATACACAGGCACCGCCGACCCTGTGCGCGCGTTCGATCATCGTCACCTTGCAACCGGAGCGTTGCAGATAGTTGGCGGCCACAAGCCCGTTGATGCCCGCGCCGACGATGACGATAGCTGGTTCAGACATGTCTACTCGTCAATCGGGTATTCGCGTTCTAAAGTCCGAGTCGCTCGTGCCACCGCGCGATCGATTCATCGGGGTAGGCATCGAACGTCTTGTCATTCGGGCCTGCCTTGATTTCAACCCATGGCGCCTTGGATGCGCTCATGAGATGTGTCCGCTCCGGTGGTAGCGGCAGCGCAGTGTCGATGGCCGAAGCGAAGGGGTGCACCAGCTCCGGCCAGCGCGGGTCCCAAACCCAGAGCGCGCTGCCGCAGTCGCGGCAAAAATGTCGTTTGGCCGGGCTGTCGACGGTTTCGCCGCTCTTCGGATCGGTGACCTTTGCCTGGTACACGCGCGTGTGCTCTGCGCCGCTTACCTCGAGCGTTGCAAACTCGCCGCCGAGGTTGATGGCGTAGCCGCCACCACCCGCGGTCTTCCTGCAGATCGAGCAGTAACAGAGGTTGAACGGGTAGGGATGGGCCGACTCGAGGCGAAAACTGACCTGCCCGCAGTGGCAGGATCCTTCTAGCTGCATTCTCAGGCTCTCCGCTTACTGTTGTCGCGCAGCCATGGCTGCCCGGATCCGCGCGGCCAGTGCCGTCGCTTCGCTTGCGACGCGCTCGGTATTGATCGTCAGAAACTCGCCGTCCCGCATGAGGAGCCTGCCGTCGACCGTGACCGAGGCGACGTCCTGTTCGTCTGCCACGTAAACGAGATGTGAGATGACATCGTAAGTCGGCACGAAGTGCACGTCATCGAACGAGACCTGGATGACGTCCGCACGCATGCCGACGGAGAGCGTGCCGACCTTATCGCCGAGGCCGATCGCTTCGGCGCCGCCGCTGGTCGCCATCCTGAGCACCGTGCTTGCGGACAGCACCTCTGGATCCATCTTGTCGACTTTCTGCAGGAACGCGGCCAGCCGCATCTCCTCCCACATATCGAGATCGTTGTTGCTTGCGGCACCGTCCGTACCGAGTCCGACACGTACACCGGCATTGAGCATGTCGGTTACCGGGGAGATGCCGGACGCAATCTTCATGTTCGAGGTCGGGTTGTGGATTACGCCAACCTTGCGCTTCGCGAGAATGCCGATTTCTGCCTCGGTCGGCCAGACGACGTGCGCGCCGATCGTCGGCCCATCAAGAAAACCGATGGACTCGAACAGTTCGATGCTGGTCGTGCCGTAATTCTGCTTCGAATATTCGAGCTCGTACGGAGACTCCGACATGTGGATGCTGATCGGGATGCCGGCGTCGTTCGCGGCATCGCGCGTCGCCCTCAGCTGTTCCACGTCGAGCGTGTAGTTGGCGTGCGGCCCGAATATCGGGGTGATGCGATCGCTGCGGCCCTTCCAGTTATCGATAAACGAGGAGCCCTTGGCGAGCGAATCGGCCGCGTCTTCCGCGTCGGGGCTGCGCTGGTCGATGACGGTCGCCGACACGAATGCCCGGAGGCCGCAGGATTCGACGACCTGGGCGATGACGTCCGGGTAGTAATACATGTCGACAAAGGTCGTCGTGCCGCCGCGGATCATTTCCCAGCAGGCGAGTTCGGTGCCTATGCGCACGAACTCCGGGTCGACGAATTCAACCTCCGCCGGAAAGATGTAATTGGTGAGCCAGTCGAGCAGGCTCAGGTCATCGGCAATGCCGCGAAGCAAGGTCATGGCCGCGTGGGAATGGCCGTTTATGAGTCCCGGCATCACGATGCGATTATCACCCGACAAATGACCGCCTGCCGTGTATTGCGCATTGATGTCATCGGCAGTGCCCATCGCGATGATCAGGCCGCCGTCGATGGCAATTGCGCCATCCGCTATCACGGAGGAGTCGTCGTCCATGGTGACGACGTAGTCGCCCTCAATAATGAGATCGATCGCGTCATCATTCCCCGGCGTCTGCGTTGACGCAGATTTCTCATCGCCTGACGGTGAATCGGCAGACGTGCAAGCAGCAATGTGCAGGCAGGCAATCAGGAAGACACAAATGCGATTCTTATTATTAGTTATCACTTAAAGCAGGAAGCGCTAGTGGTATGCGCTGGCCTCGCCAGGGCGAGG
>JBFFKF010000022.1:0-31121 GCA_041555515.1 Woeseiaceae bacterium | reverse complement strand
CGGCAATGCTTGCGGGCAGGGATTTGCTGTTGCGATAGTTGAACGCCGCATCGTAGCCGAACTCCTCCTTCATCAAAGCGATCTTGTCGTCCGCCCCGGCACAACCGGCGACGCGGCAGCCGTGAAGCTTCGCGAGCTGCCCGACGACGCTGCCGACGGCGCCCGAAGCGGCTGATACGAATACGTTGTCTCCGGATTGTGCCTCGGCGATCTTGTGCAGGCCCACGTATGCCGTCATACCGGGCATCCCCAGTATGCCGAGGTGATAAGACAATGGACCGGCACCTGCCTCGATCTTACGCAGCTGCGTGCCGTCGCTGAGCGAATAGTTTTCCCAGCCCAGCATGCCGAAGACATATTCGCCTTCGGCAAAGTCTGCATTATTGCTTGCGCTAACCTGGCCAACGACGCCGGCCTGCAGGACCTCCCCCACCTGGAATGGTGGCACGTAGGATTTCGTGTCGTTCATGCGCCCGCGCATGTAGGGATCTACGGACATGAAAATATTGCGAATGACCAGCTGCCCGTCACCCGGCTCGGGGACCGCGGCTTCGGTAAATGTGAAATTTTCTTCGGTCACCCACCCTGACGGGCGACTTGCCAGGCGCACCTGGCGATTTTGTTCATTCGGCATTCTGCTGTTTCCCGTTTTCGTGCCATGCGTATCCTTACGTTATATTGTTTTACATTCGCCAGTAAACTCGTTTATGGGATTCGAAGGCAAAAAGACAAGAAATAGCGGCCATGAAACGGGGCTCGTCAGGCAAATTGCTCCACACAATTGCATTGCAGGGGATGAAAGAGCCGGGGCTTTCCAGTGCCCGTCCGTGCTTCAGGGCCGAGATCGAGTCGATTCTCGGTGAGGAACAACGGTAAGCGCTATTCCTCGTCCTCCGCTGTGATGTCTTCCATGTCCAGCTCGCTCTGGCAGAACACGGTGCGGTTCCTGCCAGCTTCCTTCGCCTTGTAGACGGCCTTGTCGGCGAGACTGAGCAGGTCCTCGGGCTTGTCGACACCTTGCGCCATCGTGGCGACGCCCACGCTCAGGGAGACGTGGCCCAGGGGCTGCTTGTCAGCAAACGGAAATGCAAAATCCGCGACCTGCTTGCGAATTGCCTCGGCCAGCTCACAAGCCTGCTCTTTGTCCGTCTCCGGCGCGATAACGATGAATTCCTCACCACCCCAACGCGCGACGGTATCCGAATCGCGGGCCGCGCCCGACATCAGTTTGCCGAGCTGGTGCAATACGTCGTCACCAGCCTGGTGGCCATGCGAATCGTTGAAATGCTTGAAGTGATCGAGGTCCACGAAGAGCAGGGAAAGATCCCGCTTGAACTTGCGTGCGCGATCGACTTCCGCTGCCAGCCGATTTTCGCCGTAACGATGGTTGAAAAGACCGGTCAGTCCATCGCGAATCGCCAGCTCGCGGAATTTCATGTTGAGCGTGCCGAGTTCCTCGTTCTGCCGGCTCAGCGTATTCAGGAGATGTTGTTGCTCGCGAATGGCCGAGAGATTGGCCATCGCGCGGTTCGCCGCGTCGATGACGACATCCAGATCCTCGAACGGTTTCAGGATGTAGTCGAAGGCGCCCTTCTTGAGCGCTGCAATGGAATTGTCGACCGAGGCGTGACTCGTCATGATGATGAACTGCGTGAACTCGCTGATCTCCTTGATTTCCGCCAGCAGCTCGATGCCGGTCATCTTCGGCATGCGGATATCGCTGAAGACGATCTCGTGCCATTGGCTCTTGAACTTCTCCAGCGCGTCCTCGCCATCCTCCGCCAGGGTAACGTTGTGGCCCTCGTCCGAGAGTAATTCGCCGACCAGGCTGCGAATTGCCAGATCATCGTCTGCGACAAGAATATTCATGACACTCTCTCCAGGGAGTACGAACCGGTCGACGCCGGGTCCCTCGAAAACTCCAGTGGCAGCTCTATGACAAAGCGGGCGCCGCCACTTTCTGCCCGTTCAACCCTGATGTCTCCCTTGTGATCCTGGATGATCCCGTAAGTAACGGAAAGCCCAAGCCCGGTGCCTTCTCCAGCGGCTTTGGTGGTGTAGAAAGGCTCGAAAATCTTCTTCGCCATGTCCTCGCTGATGCCGGGTCCGGTATCCGAAACACTTATATATACCTTGTCGTCGTCGCAGGATGTGACAATGTCGATATTTCCGCCATCTGGTGCCATCGCCTGCTGGGCATTGATAGCCAGGTTCATCAGGACCTGCTGCAGCTGGTTCGGATTGCCGATGATCTCGGGAATATCGGGCGCCAGCTCCATGTTGACCTTGACGTTGTTCAGGCCCAGCTGGTGATCGACGATGCTGATCGACTTCTCGACCACCTGATTGACCGCGACGTCAGTGAATTGGCCCTTTTCAGCGCGCGAGAATTGCATCAGGTTACCGATGATCTCGTTGCATCGCCGGGTCTCGTTTTCGATAGTTTCCAGGTGTTTTTTGACGATTTCGGGCTGTTCCAGCTTACGCTTGGACAATTGCGCATAGCCGAGTACAGCAGACAACGGGTTCTTGACCTCGTGCGCCAGCCCGGCGCTCAGTGTGCCGACCGCGGCCATCTTCTCCGATTGCACCAGAGCGAGCTGGGCCGTCTTCAGCGAGTGCTCGCGCTCCTTTAACTCATAGGCCATCTCGTTGAACGACGTCGAAAGCTGTCCGATTTCGTCGCGCGACTCGATATCGACATTGACTTCGAAATTGCCCTTGCCGACTTTGCGCACCGCGGCAGACAAGGTCTCGAGGGGCGCCGTGAATCTTCTCGACACGACAACACCGCTGATAGCTGCTATGAAGACGATGATCAGCCCGACGATCACCAGATCACTCAGGAGTTGCCTGGCCGTCAGGTATGCAGCACTGACAGAGATGCGCGTTACGACATTCATGCCACCGATGTCGATTTCCGCAGCGCCCGCGAAGTATTCGGTATCGCCATCGGTGATGTTGGTAACGCCGGCGGCGCCGCTTTCGAGACTGTCGAATTTCTTTAGCGCAGCCGTCGCCCATTGCGAATCACTGTCCAAATCCGCACCAGCCGTAATCGCATTGTTGCGGGAGTCGATCAGCACCGCCTCAAACGCATCGGCGCGCTGTATTGCGCGGCTGAATAATCGCGAAGTCGCTATGGCCGAAATAATACGAGTATCACCTTCGGCAGCGAGTTTGTGTTCCAGCGTCAAAGCGACGCCCCGTTGGCCGGAGGGCAGCTCGATTCCGTAAACGCCAACGGCGTCAGGCAAGCCGAGGTTCTGTGGTGACTCGAATTCGAGCAAAGCTTCCGCTTCGATACCGGCATCACGGACGGCAGACGCATTATAAATCGAGACTGGCTCGTCCTCGTCATTGGTCGTCACGAGCGCCAGGATCTCCGGGTAGGCGACGAACAATGGTTTGACCAGCTTTTGCTTTGCCGACGTTTCCAGGTAGTCCGCAAACAGCACTTCGGATAATACTCGTGTCGCGCTGACGTAGCCGCCGAGTATCGTGTCGACCTCGGTCTTGATGTCGCTTGTAACCGATGCACTCAGGTCCCTGACATACGCCGTCTTATCCTGGTGAAACAGGTCTGCCATTGTCGCGGTGATGAAGCCGACTACCATCATCAAGAAAGCCAGTACCGTAATCAGCACTTTGAGTCGTAGTGGAAAAACGATCTTGTTCATAGCCATGTCACTTCGCGTTTACTGAAATTGATGCGTAATTGAGGTTGCCAACATCATCCATTGCTTTCACAACGATGATATTTGCGCCGGGTTTCAACTCTATCCGGTGATCGATGCGACCATTGTCATGCGTTACCGGTGTGTCATCGACAAACAATTGAGCGTCGGCATCGGTCGTGCCGTGCAGACGCCAATCTCCCGCCGCGACCGTCGCCGGCGGCGTATTGAGCTCGAGACTCGGTGGCACCGTATCCTGGTTGACACGCAACTGGCGTACGGCGCTCATTTCGCTCTGCGTCCAGCCGACGCGGCTGCGGACGTGCCAGAAATAGGTGCCCGGACCGAGTGCACCGTGGCGGAACGAGGTTCCGATCACGTCATCGTCCACGACGCGATCAAGGAAATCAGGATCCCGCGCGACGACGATGTGATAGCGGTCGGCATCCGCCGCCGGCTCCCAGCTGAACTCGACCGTTTCCGGTACGTTTCTGTAGGTCATGGTCGATTTGTGCACGGGGCTCCTGCTACGCGGCGGGTCCGGCAGATTCGTGACCATCAGTTGCGTGCCAGTGGCGTCGATCGTGATCGATTGGTCTTCGCCGATCTTGGTGCGCCGGCCGTCGCGGCTCACGATTTCCGCGGCTCCGCCGTGCAGGTTCACGGTCGTCGACTGGTCGTCGTTCACCGTCACGAGGAACCTGACGTCATCATCCTGTCGCCTTCGAATGAGCGTGAGGTCACTGCTGGGAAGGGTTACGCCGAATGCAAACGGAGCGTCATCCGCACTCGTCAGCGTGCCCGACAATTCACCGTCGATCATCACCAGTGCCGATCCCTGTTGCGATACAAATGGATCAGCCTCGCGTTTGTCGAACACGATCAGTGAGTTCTGGCCTATCGTGATCCTGCTCTGATCGTGAACCTTGAGAAGCGCGGTCGACCGCGCAAAAGTCTGCACGGCATCGTTTTCCGTAAATGTGTCACCGACATTCGCCTCGCTCCAGGCCAGCGAGTGTGCGCCCCGGCGCTGCACGCGGCGCTGAATCGTCAGGATTTCCGCGGCGAAAAACTTTGCCGCGAGCGCCGTGGCCGTGCCGAACTCAAGATTCACTTCGCTATCCCGCGCTTGAGCCGATTCCCAGCCCTGGTTAACCCCGAGCGATGTCCCCTGCGGGAAATACACGCGGTACAGCAGCATCAGGAAAACGAAAAATATGCCGACCGACGCTGCCACGAGCCCGAGTTCCGACACCGCCAGCAGTGCGGTACGGCGCCGGAAGCGTCCCGTATCTTTCAACGGTTCCTTATTTCGCATTGCCTCGTCACTTTTCATCTAATACAAGCCTTGCAATCTCAAGAACCACCCGTGTTCCGAGTAATCGCTATCGAAGCGGAGGTCGCTCGAGAAATCCGTAAAGTTGTAGCCAACACCAACGCCGATGTGCTGCATACCGTTCCACATCACCTCACCCAGTAAGCCGGAGCGTTGATCGGATGCTTCGTCCTGACGCAGCAACCGGTACTCGACGCCGACCGATAAATCCATTGGTATTTGGAGATTGAATCGCTGGATACTCAAGGAGGTGTTGGTCTCCAGTTCGAACGCGGGGTCGAGCCCGGTCAGCTTTTTCTTGAACGCCTGTTTGCCGACCCATTCGATCCATGGCGTCAATTGCAATGACCAGTCTGCAGACATTAAATTGGCGGTGCTGGTGTCGTAACGGCTATCGACCTGGGCTGGCGTCGCCTGCTGGTCGAGTCGCGTCAATTTGACCAGGACGTTCCAGCGATCGTGTTCGATCGGACGGATCGCGAAACCGAGACTGGCTTCTTCGAAATCGGTCGACTGATCCGGCTGCTGTTGATTGTCGGTGCTGCTCAGGCGGTATTCGCCAAGCAAGGTCAAACCGGAGCGCAGACGAATCTCGCCGTAATTGAACGAGGCAAACTGCGATATGTCAGTATCACCCTGTTGGCGGCGCCATTCGTTTCTTGAACTGAGCTTGATGCCGTTCAGGTTGTAGCTCAGGCCACCGACCAGGGCGTTCTGTTCATTTGCTGCACCTGCGACGTCTTCGAGAATCGTCTGCTCGGCGGAGGCAAGCACGGTCAGCCCGTCACTGATTCGCCAGTCACGCCGCAGGCCGGCAATGGAGCGCAGGCCACGATGTTGTCCGCTGTGATCCCACTGATACTCTGTGTAGACGGTGCCGCCGGCACCGAACGGCGCTTCGGCGCCAACCAGAGTGCGCTCGCTGATTTCATTCGACTCCGAACCGCCCGGCATCGCCTGTTCCGCATACAGGCGGCCAAACGGCGAATCCCAGCTCGCGCCGCCCTGAAACGCCTCGCCATTTTCGCCTTTGATGATGCGTCCCGATATCCGCAGATCTTTGGTCGGCGCGTATTCGATTTCTGCCGAAGACTGCGAATCGACGCTGCCCGTTATTGCCTCCTGGTGTTCCAGCGAGGCACTGATCTGTTCGGACCATGCATATTGCGCGCGCAGCGCGGCGAGCGCCTCATCCTGATTCGCAGTACTGAAACTGCGGTTTTGGAATTCTCCCTCGAGCGACAAACGTTCCTTCTCGTGACGCCAGTGAAATGAACTTTGTGTCGACGAGACGTCTGTACCCATCTTCATGTCATCGATCCGCATGAGGAAAGTGTTTCTTTCATCATGCTTGTAGGTCATCGCTGCCCCGACCTGGCGTTCGCCACCCTGTGACAAGGCACCATTGGAGAAAAAGTCGTCCGTCATGCGCCGATAGTAGGCATTACCCAGCAGACGATTTGGCTGGCCGAACCATTCGCCCGCGTCGAATTCGACCGCGACTTTATACGCCGAACCTTCCTGTGCCGGCCCCGTTGTGACCGGAGCAAATTGCAGGCCACCGTCATTGCTCTTGAAAACGAGAGTGTCGGACCCCTCGGATTGCGCGTACTCGGCGACGATACGCGTACCTTTGAAACGCAGCTCGGCGTCGACACCGTGAAGGCTGTATGCAGAGCTCACGCGGTCGTCCTCGATTACCGTACCGCCAAGCCCGAATGCGCCTTCACCGAAGAACTGTTTGAAGCGGGCGCCGCCGACGCTCGCGTCGAGGCCATCGACTGGCGTCTCGTAATCCACCTGTATCGTTATCGGGTGCCCGGCGAGCAGATTGGTGCCAATGAGCCCGGTATCGTCTATTACGCTCGATACCGGGCGGCGGAACCAGATACGACCCTCGCGATACTTGATGTCGTAGTCTACGTTCCGTTGTTGATTGATACGTTGCAGCAGGAGTCCCGTGTGCTGATCATGCACCAGTAGCAAGATCTGTTCGCTGCCTTCGATAATGTCGGTGTGGCTGAGGAAGTAGAGTGAGCCGCCGGTCGCCGCGATCTCGTCTCGCACCGGCACCTGGTCGATTTTTGCGATAAAGGCTTCCGCGCGAGTCTTTGCTTGGTTGTCGCTGGTTTTCGCCTGCGACTCGTATTTCGCGTGCGCCCCATAAAGCGTCCGCTGATAAGCAGCCAGCTCGGTGTCGGTGAAACTCAAGGCATAGTTGCCCACGACCGCATCGAGTTGCTCACCTTCCAGAGAAAGATACAGCTTGCCCTGCGTATCGGTGTCGTAGACCAGCTTGCTGTCATCGCCATAAACAGGGTAAACGGTATCGGGATCTATGTTGGTAATAAGCCGTTCGTTCTCGATTGCATCGAGATCGCTGAACAGTTCGCCGATTTCGTTCTGCCCGCTGTCGAAGGCTGCTGTTATCAGGTACTTGCCGAGTACCTTGCCTTTCATGTACAGGGCGACCCTGCCCTCGGTTACCGTCTCGCTCGCGCTTCCCGTCCCGGCGGCCGCAAGATTTCCTGAGCGACGAAGCTGACCGACCTTGCCGTCGGCGAGCGCCATGATGAACATCGAGTCGGCCGAATAGCTAACATCGCGCCGGATTTCGCCACTGTGGCCGAGTGGGTCTGTGACCCTGACCACGATCTCGTTCGCGCCGCGAGCCAGCGGCACGTTGGCGATGAAGCGGCCGTCGTCGTCGACTTCCACGGCGACATCGTTCACCGAGACGGCATTTCCGGGACTGGTGAAGCCCTGTACCACCAGGTTTTCGTGACGCACCGGTATGCCGCGCGGCGGTAACTTGAGGACCAGCGTCGGCACCGGCTCGATCGCCACAACGGGCTCCCCATCGATGCTGGTCGCTGCTGTCATGTGCAGATTGGCGTAACGTGTAAGCCCGGCGGAATTCTTGACGCTGATGACATAGCGGTTGCTGCCTGACCGCAAGCGGAGCGGCAGATCGAAAGTACCGTCGGAGGCGACCGCGATCGCGTCGTGATCGATTTGTAAGACATTGCCGGGGTCCGTGTGGCCTCCCAGCCGGTAGGCGTATTCGGTGCCTCGCGGTTCGGGCGCCGGTGACGTGCGCCGGCGATCGTCTTCTGCGAACGCCTGGTACTCGGAATCTGCGGCAATTTTCAGCTCGAGGCGTGGCAGACTCACCGAGGTATCGATTCTCTGCCCGATTGAGTCGACCATCTGCAGGTCCACGAAGTCGGCGTCCGTTTTATCCAGGGTTTCCGAGAACTGGCCGCTGCCGCCCACCTCGAGTTCGACGCCGTTTATTGCGACTTTGAGCTCATTCGTGCGTGTTTCGTATAGCCGCGCACGCTCGACCGCTGTCAGCTCGCCGACGATCTCCACCCTGCGATTGAGTTCCCGTCCGGTGACGGTCTGGTTGCTCGCGACCGGGCGATCCTCGCCGTAACCCGTGACGATGAACCGGGCGGGCGGAAGTTCCTGTGCCGTGACCAGGTATTCGAATGCGGCGTTGGCACGCGCTTCGGAGAGAACCTGGTTGGACTCTCTCGTGCCGATTGCATCCGTGTGGCCGTTGATGCGAATGGTTTCGTCCGGGTGCTCGCGCATGATTTCCGCGGCGTCATCAAGCAGCCGCTTCGCCTGCTCGGTCAACCGGTGCGAACCGACAGCAAAAGCGCCGCCACGAAGCTCGAGCGATATCGACGTTGCCCGGTTCACACCGAACATGCGGCGACCGCTCGTAATGCGGGCGGCGCCCATCTGCACTTCGAGCTGATAGAAGTAGACGCGTCCCGGTGAAAGCAATTCGCTGATTTCGTCGACGTCGTTCCAGCCAATGTCTTCCGGCATCACGCCGCTGCCGCGCATGCTCTTGACGTTGTCGTCATCGTCGCGCCAGATGCTTAACGTCCAGCCGTCGACGGACTGACCGACGACCGAACCGTCAACAGCAAATCGCAATGTTTCGATCTCGCCGTTCTCACCTATGTGAATAATCGAATTTGCGTCGACGTTCCTCAGCTGGACATCAGCGTCCGCGAAGCCGATTTGCACGCCGTTGACGACGAGGCTCAGGTCGCCGGCGCTACCCATAACCCGGTCAGGCAGCATTTCCGCCTGGGTGTCGATCTTCAGTCCATAGACGGCGTCCGATCCTATCGCCTCTGTGTCGACGTCATAGATCACGCCGAAATTGGCCTTGGCCAGGAGGCCGGGTGTCACACTCAGCACTTGTTTATCCCTTCCGGTCGCACGCGCATTGCCGCTGATCGTCGCCACGTTCAGCTTGACCATGCGCTGACCCGGTTCGACAGCCGGGAAGTGGAAGCGTCCGTGCACGTCGGTCAGCGCGTAGACGCCGTTATCCAGCGCGACCATTGCGCCGCCGATGCCGGACTCGCCGCTGTCCTGGAAGCCGTCCCCGTCAAAATCCTGGAAGACCTTGCCGATGATCGTGCCGAGGTCGAATACGGGATCGGATGCGATTTCGAGTACTGCGCTTGCCGTTGGCGAGGCGGGACAGATGTCGCAGGCGTCGACTGCTGCTGCGATATTCGAGTAATCGCCGGGGCGCGCGCCTGCGCCGACGACCATCGAGTACGTCAGCACGTTGTAACCGCTTTCGCCCGGATCTGCGACACCATTGCCGTTGACATCGACAAGCGGCAATACGTTTCCGATGTCGAAAAATATCGGTGAGGAACCGGCGGGATCGGCAATGGCGACACCGTCGAGTCTTGCAGTTCCTGCGACATAAGCGAGTACGGGTGCCGCACTGTCGCTGATGCGCACATTGCCCACAGTAGCGTCGGTCGTATTCTGAATCTCGATCGTGTACGTGACGACGTCGCCCACGGTGGCGCGATCCGGACTAACAGTCTTGCTTATATACAGAACGTCATCATTCGCGAAGACGACATCGGGCTGGTCAGCCAGGAGCACCGCTTCGACAACATCGGTCACGAGAATCTGCGTGATGCCTGCATTCGCGGAACGAATCTCGCCGGTCGTCACGCCGCTTGCGTCGGTCGGTGCCAACGGCTGCGTGATGAGGTCCAGGGCGCCGCGGGTGGACGCAATCGAGATATTGCGTCCGGCAAGCGGTTGGTTGCTTGCATCACGCAACGTTACCGTGATCGTGCTGTATTCGATGCCATCGGCCGCGACCACCGGCGGATCCACGGTGACGGTCGATTTGCCGGCGTCGACCAGAAATGCGCGATTCAGCGTTACCGTCGCCCCTGTCTGATCGACGCTCAAGCCGTTCAGCTCGCCCGTCGCCGTGTTTTGCAGCGTCTGCGCGCCCGCCACTGCGTGCAGCGCAAGGCAGGACACTGCGATCAGGAATATTTGTCGGATGAGGCGTGCCATTAGTTGACCCTCACCCTGAATCGAATTGCCCATTGCGTCTGGGCGGGAATTTGCAGGAGCAGGTTTGCCTGCCCCGGCACATCGCCGACTGACAGCAGGTCCGGACCCGCGGGCCCGACCGTATCGAGGATGGACGCCTCGTCATCGGGACCGCCCAGGGCGTCCGTCAACGGCGTCCATGTGCCTGCCCAGCGGGTAGCGGCGTCGGCGCCGCTCGCGATATTTGTCGCTTCCAGGCTGTCGGCAATGTAAGTGAATTGCGTTTCGTCTATCGCGTCCTCAAGCGTCAGGCGATAGGCTGTAACGTCGGTAAAATTATCGACGTAAAGAACAAAGTAGATTTCCTGTCCGGGGCTAACGTTGGCGTTCTGCGCCAGTACGTTACCTGTCAGGTCACGCGCTTCCTTGACGAGCGCGAGTCGCACGGAATTTATCTCGATCCGTGCCGCACCGGTGCCATCGCCATTGACCATGGTGCCGTTGTTCAATCCACCGATGCCGGCCGTAGCCGAGTTGGTGGCCGCATAAACGCTGACCGATGCAAGCATTGCACTGATCAATACGGTGCATAGCGCTATCAGCTCGCGCCGGGTCGAGTTTTTCCAGCGCGCGCAGAGCACCGACGCAAACCTGAGTTTGCGCATGCCCACGTTCATGCCTGGCGAAGAGAGCTGCATGCTGGTCTCAACGGGTGTCGCGGCGCAAGAGCGCCAGCGACACGGCCGAGGTACCGTCAACGGATCGTGAAACGCGGTTCAGAAACACGTCCGGCAGGCGCGGTCATGATGGCCGCGCCTGCCAAACGTCATCTTTGAAACGGCAGTTTCAACATTCGTCCGTTACTGCACCTGCACCGTGAAGACGACAGCCAGAACCCTGTCCGCATTGACGGTCAATGCGGCATTCGTCGCTTCGTTCTGGTTACCAACATCGATGGTGTCGGTACCGTCGAAGCTCGCTGTATCATCGCCAGCGGCATTCGTGCTGGCACCCGCCGCGGACACCGCGGCATAGATCGCGGCTTCTTCCGGCGCCGTACATAGCGCCGCCGCACAGCTTCCCGTGGTGGGCAGGTTGACGTTCAGGACGCGAATCGAATTCGTCCCTCCGTCATACACGAACAACGGATCGAGCACGTCCTGTATGCTCACGTCGTTAATATCGAGCGAGCTCAGGTTGTTTACGTAGATCATGAAGTCCACATCCGTGCCTTGCAGCACGGTCGAACCGCTTGAGAGTGGCGAGCCATCACTGGTCATCCACGCTGTCTTGACGAGTGCAAGGCCCGCCCCGGTGCTGAATAACTGGAAAACGTTCGAGTTTGCCAGTGCATTCGTGTCGCCGGCGACGTCACCGGTACCCTGGTTGTTCTCGGCGAATGCCGTAATCGAGCTACCCGCTGCCAGTATGGCCGCGAGTGCGGTTACTGCGAAACGCCGGAGGTTTTTTGCTGTTTGCCGTTTCATGGTTTTCTCTCCTTCAGAGGGGTCCTCACCCCGGTAAAAAATCAGTCAATCAGGGCAACTTCACCGAAAAGAGAATTGCCCAGACCGAATCGCCATTAATGTCGAGTTGCGCGTTCGCACTGTTGCTGTCGCCGGCATCGATCGTCGTTCCCGCCGTGAAGCTCACGGCGTCCCCGTCGACCGCGTCTGTCCGGATCGCTGTCGCATCAACAGAGCTGAAAATCGTTTGCTCTTCCGCAGGGGTGCAGCTCGCGGCCGCGCACTCGCCGACCGAGTTGTCTATCTGGATCGTGCCCGCCTGGTACTGGAACAGTGGATCCAGCACGTCCCGCACGCTCACGTCACTCCTGCCGCCGAGCTGGTTGTTGATGTAAAGCAAGTACTTGAACTCGACGCCGGTGGGGATCGTCGCGCCGGTCGGAATTGGCGTGCCATCGGGCCAGAACGCGCGCTTGACGAGGTTGAGTCCGGCTGGCGGTGAGCACGATGCGAGTGCGCTAATCTCCGACTGGCTTAGTGCGCCATCGTAGATACGGACGTCATCCAGATAGCCGTTGAAGAAGGTATTCACGGGAGTTACCACCAAGTTTCCCGAGTTGATCGTCCCGCCACCCAGCGCGATCGGCTCGAAATTGCCGGCGCCACCGGATGTCGTGCCCGTTCCTCCGGTATACGGATCGGTGACAGGCAGCCCGCCGTCGATGTGCAGCGCCATGCCGTCGGAACCCCAGCTAAAGGCGACGTGGAACCAGGTCCCGGCACTAATCGGCGCGCTATTGACGAAGTAACTCGTCGTCGTACTTTGCAGCCTTACCTGCACATCGCCGCCCGCCTGCACGGTGATCGTCAGGTGCCCGCCGGTATCCAGACCTTCAGAATCCTTTGAGAACAGGGTTTCTTCGACGCCCAGGGCATCAATTTTTGCCCACAGGGTTACCGTGCCGTCGTCGAGCAAGTAATCGGCTGAGTGTGGAATCTCGACGTAGTCGTCGATGCCGTCGAAATAGACGGCGTTGCCGGTGTTGGCGCAGGCAGCGGTCTGGTTCAGGATCACGCCGTTGCGATAAGCGCCGTTGTTGGAGGCGATGATGTCGACTGCCGTCAGGCCGGAGGTTTCATCCAGTGGCCAGCGCGCGGCGATGTCGCCGACTGCTGTTTCCGCGTTGGAGAACTCGGAGGTGGAGCCGTACGTCGGTCCCGCGAACTCCTCCGTGGCGGTCGAAGTAACGATGTCGCCGGCAGAACCCGCGAACGAATGACTGAATAGCTCGGACCCGGTCCCGCCGTGCGTAATCGTGTGCGTGGCTGCGAACGATTCGCCGCCACCATTACCCGAGCCATGCGCGCCGCCGGGGTTCTTGAAAAATTCGATGCGGTAATCGCCCGCGGGCACGTCCAGCGTGTAGTCGACCGTCAGCGTGCCGCCGGAGTGCCTGACCTTTGTGATAGCGGGATAATTCAGGATGTCGTTGGGACCGGCATCCGCATCATTGGCGTCATTGGTGCTGACGCCGTCGTCGTTCAAATCAATATCGAGCGTGACGTTGTCATAAATGCTGTTGCGGACGATGGTGTTGTTAACGGATGCGGGTTCGCGGACCTGGACGCCGTAAATGCCGTTACCGCGTATCAGGTTGCCTTCGTTGGCGCCAGTGCCGCCGATCAGATTATTCGTGGCGCCGTCACCAGCATTGTCGTTGATATCGATGCCATCGCGGGTGTTCGGCACCAGGAACACCCCGGTGTTGTCCGTACCGATATAGTTGTTTTGAATGACGTTGGAATCGCCGCCGTCGATCTCGATGCCATCACTATCATTGCCCGAGATGACGTTTCTCTGGCCAGCCAGCGGTCCACCGATTGTATTGCCGACGCTGAATTGGAAATCAATGCCCTCGCCTCCGTTGCCGCGATCGAGCGTGCCGACGGCGTCGAGACCGACGTAGTTTCCGTATATGTCGTTCCCGGTCGCTCCGGCGCCAAACAGCTGGATGCCCGCGCGCCTGTTTCCCGAAATGACATTGCGATCTGCGATAACAGTGCCGCCAATCGTATTTGACGCCGATTCGATGCGGATGCCGCCCTGGTCTGCGGTATCGTTGGAGTTGTTTCCGGCAACAGTCGTGCCATCGGCACTCAAGCCCACGTAGTTGCCGGCAACGGTATTGCTGTCGCCCAGCAGCAGGATGCCGTTGTCCGAGAAATTATTAATCGAAAAACCGCGAATCGTGTTGCCACTCGAGCTTCCCGCGATCACCAGCCCGTCAGCAGCGGCGCCCGCACCGGTGCCATCTATTTCGATTTCCGGACCGGCGGAGTTGGTATCGCCCTGGTTGCTGGTCTGCGTCGTGGCGTCGATGTCGATGTTGTCGGCCGTGACGGCGGGCAGCGGACTCGTCGGTGATATTGCCCACCAGTCGTCGGCACCCGCCGAGCGATTGGCCGCCGTGGCGATATCGAAGCGAATCGTGATGCCCGGATTGCTGTTTGCATAGTTGATGCAGTTGCGCAGCGAGCCGAGCCCGCTGTCTGCCGTCGTCGTTACCGTGCAGAAAGAAACTGCGGCCGCTTCGTAGGAACCGACGTCACAGCTGACGCCGACCGGGCGTGCGGATCCTCGCTGGTCGCTATCGTTGTCGGGTCCGACGCAGACGCTGCTGTCGCCGGCATCGACTGCTCTGCTGGTGTCAGGCGGCGCATGCGTGAAGGTCGGCCCGCCGTTGTCCTGCAGCGCTCCCAGTTGCGGGTCGGTGTTTTCCTGGTCGCCGGTGTTTGTGAAATCGCAGCTCGCGTCGCTCGATATGTTGTAGCCGTTGGACGTCAGGTTCGCTGCGGCGCCGGCACATTCGTTCGCGCCTGCAGATAGATTGCCCGCCACGATGCTATTGACGAATGTAATCGTGCCCGTGCCCTGCTGCCGGACACCGTCGCCGCTGGTCGGCGCCGTGTTACTCGTAACGGTGACGTTGGTCAGCGTACAGGCGCCGGCACAGTCGAGCCCACCACCCTGGTCCGCCGTATTGCCGCTCAGTGTCACGTTAGTGAGATCGAGCGCACCGCCGGCGGTCGCAATACCGCCACCATTGGCCGTGGTCGCGTTACCGCTGACCGTCGAATGCGTCATCGTCAGCGAGCCGGTCGCATCGACGGCGATGCCGCCACCGTCACCCGTGATATCGCCGCCATCGACCGTCACGTTGGTCATCGTGACGTCCGCGCCGATGATGTCGAACACGCGATCGAGCGAGTTGCCGTCGATGATGGTCGCCGCCGCGGCGTTGCCGTTGATGATGACGTCGTCGGTGATATCGAGGTCACCGGTATCCGCGGCATCCTCTCCTGTTCCTGCGCGAGTCAGGGTGTAAGTGCCCGCGGGAATCGTGATCGTGTCCGTACCTGCATTGGCATTCGACCAGATGACACAGGCACGTAATGAACTGTTGTCGGTGGAATCGGTGGTGGTCGTTACGTTGCCACCGGGACAGATACCGGGTGTCCAGTCGACCGTGAGTAAAGGACGATTCGCTACGGTGCCTGCTTCCGATGAATCGATGTCCCACCCGTCGGTGCTGTTGCTGATCATCGCCCAGCCGTGGTTCGCGTTGCCGTCCGACCAGTACTGCAATGCCGCGGCCAGGCCGGTGATCACTTCGGGGCCGGTACTTGCGGGATCGGCCACCTGGGCGTCATACGTGGACATCGCCTCGACGTCATCCGCCTGGATGCCGTTGCTCATGGAGTTCCAGGTATCCGCTTCCGACCAGGAAACCAGCATGCGGTGCAAGCGAATTTGTGCCGCCGGTGCCGAAACGTTGTCGACTTCGACAGTTAAGGTTGCGGAATTGATGATCGAGCCGAACGGGATCTGGCCGGCGCCGCTGCCAAAGATATTGTCAAACCGGATCAGTCCGTGCTGTACCTGCGGCGCGTCGTTCTCTACTTTTACGAGGTTTTCGTCGTGCGGGGTATCCGGGGTATTTTGTTCAAGGAATGTGTCCTGCGTCCCGGTGTAGCTGCTTACCCCTTCCTGGAAAGTATCGACGGCTGCGTTTGCATAAGGACTGAAGAGTACGAACAGCCCGAGTGTCAATGCGCGCGCCGGTAATATTGGCACGACACTTCGCAAAAGACGCTCCATGCTAACGAAGAACTTCAAATCCTTTCCTCTTACGCCCCAGCGTTGAGATGAGGTCACCCGCCATCGAAAGCCTTCGCTTTTCGATGGACAAAAACACGCCGACGCTCCGGCAAGGCCAAGCCTCGCCGGAGACGATTACTTACGAAATATTAGAGAGTTACACTACTTGCGGATGTGATGCGGATTCCGATTGACCCGCCGCCAGGGACCTACAATGTGAACTGTGTCACAAGATCGGCAGCGTTTTTCCATAACGGCGCCAAAAACAGCGGATTCTGCATACGTATATATAAGGAGTGAGCCGGCCACAGGGCTGATAAGATGCGTGCGAAATACGCAATCGGAGCACGAGGAATTATGCCCCTAAAGCATTCGTTTAACGGCAAGATGTCGTTATACATCGTCCTTTATTTATGTTCAGTGCCGGTATTCGCGCAGGAACAGTCTTTTAATTTCGAAATTACGCCATATGGTGCTTATCGAGTAGGCGGGGAATTCGAAGAAACGGATACTTCCTCGTCGATCGAAATCGACGACAACGCAAGCTTTGGTCTGATACTCAACGCCAGGCACTCGCCGGTTACGCAGTGGGAAGTAATCTATTCTCGGCAGGAGACGAGTGCCGACGCCAGCGGTCTCGAGCTGAGTAATCCGGCGCCGGATCTGACGATCCAGTATTTGCAGGCCGGTGGTACCTACCTGTGGGAAGGTGAACGCGTGCGGCCATTTCTCGCGGCAACACTTGGTGGCACGCACGTCGACGTGAGCACGCCTGGTTTCGACAGCGATACTTTTTTTTCGTTTTCGCTCGGCCTGGGATTACAGATCAATCCGAATAAACGTTTAGGCATCAGGCTCGAAGCGCGCGGTTTCGGCACGCTCCTGGATTCCAGTTCGGATCTGTTTTGCGAGTTCGGTCCGACTAACAATATCTGCGCGGTGCGAATCGATGGCAGTCTCATGTGGCAGACCGAAGCCATTGCGGGCCTCGTATTTCGCTTCTGACCCGAACTTGCGCGGAGTCGTTTCTGCCGTCCGGCCCGCGGGCGCCTGATTGCCCGCGGTCTAGCTCGCGGTCGTGCGCCAGCCTGCGGCGTATTCTTCGCGTGCCGTCCTCGAATATGGCACCGGGCTCACGATCACCCTGATTTCCGCCTGCTTGTGAGGACTTTCCACGGTCGTTTTCTGCGTGCCGCCGTCTTCCTCGCCCCACGCGAGCTTGAGTTCCGAACCGATCTCGATGTCGGCGTCCACAGTGCCGAGTGACAGCATCGAGCGCTCGTTGTAACTGTAGCCACTGAACATCGAAAAGCCGACGACCTTGTCACCCTGCATGAGCTTGTCGTAGTTCGCAGATGCGTAATTCGAAAGGGGCAGATCGATGTACTTGTAGTGTTCGCCACCCGGTTCGAACAAGGAGCGGAAGATATTGCCGACATCGTCACTGTTCCAGTCCAGCGTTACTTTCTTGCGATGCGGTTGATCTGCGATCTTCTCCAATGCCTCCCTGCCGATGAAATCATGGTCGAATTTTACGAAGGGGCCATAGCCCATCTCGTACGGCGTTACGTAATAGTCCTCGATGTTATCGGAGACGTAACTGCCGCCGAGCGAGCCGGACCCTTCGTAGCCTTCCGCCGGCAGCCACTCCCTGTATGGCTTCATCTCGTCTCCGGTATACACGGCCGGCAGCGGCGAGGGTATCCAGCCCGATTCGAGCGTATTGGTCGCGTACGCCCGGGCGCCCACCATGCGCATGCCATAGTCTTTGCCAACCTCGTAGATGGCCGCGCGAATCTCCTCGCCTTCCTCGTACGGGCCCCAGACTTCCAGTCCCGGCGCACCGGCCATGCCGTGGCGGAGCGCGCGGACCTTTCGCCCCGCGATATTGATTGAATCCATGTAGAAGAACTTGACGTCCGGTGGTGGCCCGCCATTCAGTTTCTCGATGACCTCCCAGGCATTCGGACCCTGGATCTGGTAGCGATAACACTTGCGTAGCGCAGGCTTGCCGCCGAGGATGCCGGGCGACCGGTCGTCTTTTTCTATCGATACGTCATAACCACCCGTGGCGGCATGGAATTCGATCCAGTTGGCAGTCGGCGCTCGACCGACGAATACGTACTGGTTCTCGGCAAGATGGAACAGGATGCCGTCACCAATGACGTGGCCGCTGTAGCTGCAAGGAATGAACTGTTTGGCCCGGTCGACAGGAAAATTCTTGAAAGTATTGACCGCAAGGTAAGACAGCATCTTCAGCGCATCGGGGCCTTCGACGTAGATATCCACCATGTGGTGCGATTGGTCGAAGAGTACGCAGGTCTCCTGCCAGGCTCGTTGCTCGTCGCGCCAGTTCGTGTACTCGGGAGGAACCACCGGATAGATATACGCGCCTATCTGCGAATTCCGCAGCATGTTTACCGGATTTCCCACACTTTGCAGTAATGCTTCCAGGTTCTTGTGACTCATGACTCCGTGAAACCTCGTTCTTTTTTTGAATGGCAGCCCGACGCGCCCGCAAGGTTTTTATTGTCGCCGGGTGGCCAATAATTTTATCCGAGGCGGACATATTGGTTATCGTCCGAGAGCGAACAGCTTTTCGACGTTCGGAGCCGCAGCAAAATCGTGTCTGCGCTCTCGAAATTGCTGGCGTGATACGGAAAGGATCCTGTCGAAGCAGGCCTTCGTTAGCCTATCCCCGCGCGATGGAAAAATACTCGGCGTCGGAATCGGCGCCCCGGTGATAGCGCTTGATCCTCGCATCGACCAGGTAGGGCCGGCCTTCCTGCATGGCCCGCTTGCAACGTTCCAGAGCGGGGCCCAGTTGCCGCGGATCACTGACGCTTTCGCCTTCGATGTCGTAGGCGGCGGCCATTTTCGAATAATCGATGTCGGGATGGCGCAGGTCGGTGCCGAAATACTGCCCGGTCTCGTAAATGCGCCCCCGCAGGCTGTTCTGCGCCATGCGGTTCGCCTGGTACTCGCCGTTGTTGAATATGACCACGCCGATCGGCACCTCGTAGCGTGCCGCGGACCAGAGCGCCTGGCTGCCGAAATTGAAACAGCCGTCGCCCGTCAGGCACCAGACCTCCTTGTCCGGATTACCGATCTTGGTGCCGATGGCCGCGCCGACGCCCCAGCCGAGAATGCCGCCGGTCGTATAGTGCTGCCTGCGGCGTTCACTGGCCGGCTTCGTATGATCGAATTTAAGGTACTTCCTCGGATACGCATCCGAGGTAATCAGCTCGGAGACTATTTCCGCGTCTGGCCCGATGACGCGATCGAGTTCGATCATCAGGCGCGAAGTCGATAGCGGGCTCGAGTCCCATTCGGCTTTGGCAATTTCCGCAAATTGCTCGCGCTGCCTGGCGGTATATTCATGCAGCCAGCGCTGGCGATCAGCAATCGCCGATTTGTCCAGTTTACGTTTCCTAATTTCCTCGAGCACCAGTGCCGTCGTCTCCTTGATGCTGGCTATTGCGGCAACGTCGACAGGATAGTTGCGCCCGACATCGACATCGACGAGGCTCGTATGTAACACGGTCGCATTACGGGAGACGATCGGTTTCGGCGGCAAGTTGAAGGTTTTGATCATGTGCGCGCCGATGCTCCAGAAACAGTCGATCCCGGGCATAAGGTCCGGATCATCAAGGATTTCACCGACGAAGTTGGGGTGCGTGGTGGGGAAGACAGCAGGTATCTTGACCGAGAACATCACCATGGCGCCGATGGCGTCGGCGATGCCGGCGACTTCTTCGCTGATGTCATATTTGATGCATTCATTGCCAAGGTACAAGGTCGGCTTCTCGGCGCCCAGCAGCTCGTCGACGATACGCGAGACGTGCTCCGGTGACGGTGAGACTTCGCCGTCCACGCGTGATCGCGACCTCGGGACGATTTCGACTTCGTCGACTTTCTGTTCCCACAGGTCCTTGGAAAAGGTGACAAAGGTCGGGCCACCCGGCGGTGCCTCCGCAAGCAGGAACGCGCGCCGCAGCACTTCGGGGATCGTGTCTACGTTCATGACATCCCAGACCCATTGCGCATAGTCCCGCGGCATTTCCGTCAGGTTCGGGGATTCCAGGAATCCCATGTGACCACGAAAATTCGTGGACTGGCGTCCCGCGGTAACCACGACCGGGATGCGGTCACGATAACTGCTGGCCACCTGGCCCAGGGCATATGCGACCCCGGCAACCGAATGCAGATTCACTATCGACGTGTCGCCGGTGGACCTGGAGTAACCGTCAGCCATGGACATAGCCGCACCCTCGTGCAGACAGGTCGCGTATTTCAGCTTCGGTCGGTCGACAAAGGCGTCCAGCAGGCCGATTTCTTCCGAACCGGCGAGGCCGAACATGTACGGCACATCCCAGTCCAGCAGGAACTCCAACATGACTTCGCCGCCGCTCATGTTGCGCACCGTCCGTCCTTTTTCGGGTGCAATGCGCTCGCCGGGCACGGCTGGCTGTTGTTTGGCCTCGAGGTTGTTGGCTATGGCGCCGGCCCCTGCCAGCGATACGCCGGCCTGTACCAGGCGATTGATGAACGACCTTCTGCCGATTTTCTTATCCAGAAATTGTTTTGATAATTCGTACATGACTTGTTCCTGGTGCTGCGGTGGATGCGCTGTCCCGGTTTGCAATCTCGATGCTTAACGGCTATACGGAAGTGCCCGATTCGCTTTGCCTGGATCAGGGCCTTTACAGGTATTCCCGAATAAATGAGCGCCACGATTGCGGATGATTTTACACTGAGCGGTTGCCCCGTTGTGACATCGACCGTGAATTACCTGGGAGACATGAATGTGCGCCCGGTTTTTCATGCCCGGCAACGCGAGCGCGACAATCTCGTCCTGGAACCGCATGACGTCCGGATCTATGACGCGCGCGGACTGACAGAAGAAGCATCGCTGGAAATTAGCGGCTTCACCCTGGTCAAGCATGTCACCGCGGTAACCGACTTCACGGCTGAAAGCGCACAGGAAAGCTATCGTGATGAAATCCGGGAACTGATGCTCGGCCTGACCGGCGCCGATGAAGTGATCGTGATGAATACCGTGCTTCGCTGGAGCGAACGTGCCGGCGACAAGAGTGCCTTTGTCAATTCCCACCCTGCCCGCTTCGTGCATGTGGACTACAGCCGCAGGTCCTTCGAAGAATTCGCGCACATGCAGCTCGCCGATCGTAACGAAGACGCATCGCGCCTCGAGCGGCGCTTCGTCGCCTACAACATCTGGCGCGTCCTGTCTCAGCCACCGCAGGACGTGCCGCTCGGTCTGTGTGATGCGCGTACGGCGGGCCAGGGCGATGTCACCGTGGGCGATGCCGTTATCGACGCGCCGCACGAGCCGGAGCGCCGCTTCGAGTCATCCCTGTATCACGCGAATCCCGAGCACCGCTGGTTCTGGTACTCCGACATGTGCCCCGAGGAGGCGCTCGTGTTCAAAGCTTTCGATTCCGACCTCGATCGCGTCCAGGGCTGCCCGCACAGCGGCTTCGACAACCCGGACTGCCCGGCAGATGCGCCGGCAAGGGCCAGCGCCGAGATTCGCGCCTTCGCATTTTATTAGCCGTTGCGGCCAGCATCCGTCCGTCCGGTTAACCGGTTTCAGTCACGCGCCTGCACCGAGTACGCGCAAGGCGACGATCAGTAGCAGTGTCGTGCTGAGCAGGCCGATCGCCACAGAAACCGACAATGCGGCCGCAGCCTGATCGGTGTCGAGCTTGCCGATAGATGCCAGCGATACGGAATTGAAGCCGATCGGCGCTGCCGCCAATACGATCACGACCGCGGCGGTCACCCCGGTGAATCCGAAACCCCACACGATGAGTAGACCAGTGATCAGGCCGAGCGCCATTCTCAGGAGCACAGTCGTAACGGTTAACCGGGTCCACATTCCTGTGATGGAGAACGAGATGCCCACCGCGATCAGGATCAGCGGTATCGTCGCGGATCCGAGTGGCGAGAGGACACTGTTGGCAATCGCCGGTACGGAAATATGCAAGATGTTCACGATCAGAGCGGCTGCGACCGCTACGAATATCGGTGCACGAATCGTCTTGAATAAGAAAGATGCCGCCGATTCTGCCTGTGCTTCACCGAAATACAGGGAGATCGGGTAAGCGAATACGCCGACGAACAAGGCATTGCCGAGATCGAATAGCACGGCTTCAGCCAGGGCGGACTCCCCCAGGACCGACAGGACAAACGGAAAAACAAAAGCCGTGTTCATTATCCCGGCACCGAGAACCACTGCGCCTGCCTGCCGGTTCTCGATCTTCGCCATGCGCACGAAAAATATCGCCGCCGCCGTGCAGACGATATTGATCGTGATCCCCGCGATCGGCAGGAGAATAGTCCGACGCTCGAGTTCGGCACCTGAAATGACCAGGAAGACCAGGGCCGGCAAGGTCACATAGAATGCGAGCCGGAACAGGAAAGCAGCCTGTTCGCTCCCGGCCAGACCGCGGGATCGCAGCAGGAAACCGATAAGAAAATAGGCGAAGATTGGCAGGAGCGTGTCGAGCGGCATAGGCAATTATATGTATAAGTTATCCTGGCAGTTCGCCCTGGTCGCCCTGGAGATAACATGAAAATCTACAAATGGACCCGTACCGTAATGTTTGCACACTGTGACGTGCACGGAACGATTTTCTATCCGTATCTCTATTCCTGGTTCGATCAAGGTACCGAAGAGCTTTTCAGGAACAACCAGCTGTCCTATGCGGAGCTCAGAGAACAATTCGGTGTCGTCGGCATGCCGCTGGTCGAAACCGGCGCCAGGTATCTGCATGCGTGCCGCCTCGGCGACGTACTGGAAATATCTACCTGGGTCGATGAATGGGCGCGCAAGACTTTCCTGGTGAAGCACCGGGTCAGCCATGCTGATGGCCGCGTTGCCGTGGAGGGGTTCGAGCGCCGGGTGTGGGCGGTGCCTGACGAGTCCAGCCCGAACGGCATCCGCGCCATAGAAATTCCACAGACCGCGATCGGCGGGTTGCAAGACTGAGGTTCGTCGCCCGCGTCCTCTCAAACGTTGGCATAATCCGCGATTGCATCGCCGCTTTCTTGCAGCTCGCGTAACAGTTTTGCCGGCTCCCAGTACTGCGGATCGAGCGACTTCGCAAATTCCTCCATGCGTGCGCAGATCGTATCGAGGCCGATCGTATCCGCATAGAACATCGGCCCGCCGCGAAATCTCGGGAAGCCGTAGCCGGAGGTATAGACCACGTCTATGTCGGAAGCACGCAGTGCGACCTTTTCCTCGAGCACCTTTGCACCCTCATTGATCAGCGCACACAAGCAGCGTTGTTCAATCTCCTCGTCTGACAGCTCACGACGCTCGATTCCGAGCCGCTCTGCTTCCTTCGCGAACATCTCCAGAGCTTGCGGATTGTCGAGCCGTTCCCGCGATCCGGCCTCGTAACGGTAGTAACCCGTGCCTGTTTTCTGCCCGAGCCAGCCGCGTTCGGCGAGCATCGAGGAGGTCCGGCAAAAGGCGGGGTCGTCCGGCAGAAACTCCTTGCGTTCCTGCCTCACTTTGTAGCCGACGTCGACGCCGGCCATGTCGTAGACCGCGAGTATCCCCATCGCCATGCCGAAACGCTCCAGCACGGTGTCGACCTGCCGCGGCGTCGCGCCTTCCAGCAACATGTGCTCGGCCTCGCGCCCGTATGGTTCCATCATGCGATTGCCGATGAAGCCATACTGATTCGCGGACAAAACGCTGACCTTGCGCAGCCGCCCGCCGAGTTTCATCGACGTCGCAATTATTTCGTCCGCGGTTTCGTCCGTGCGCACCACTTCGAGCAAGCGCATGACCTGGGCTGGACTGAAGAAATGCAGACCCACTACGTCCTGCGGCCTCCTGGTAGCGCCCGCGATTTCCGCAACATCGAGAGTCGAGGTGTTCGTCGCCAGGATGGCGTCCGCTTTGCAGATCTCATCGAGCTTCGCAAAGATTTCCTTCTTCAACGCCATGTTCTCGAATACCGCTTCGATGACGACGTCTGCTGGAGCGATGTCGGCGTAATCGCTGCAACCTGTAATCAACGCCATTTTTTCCTCGACCGCCTCGGGCGTCATCCGTCCTCTTTTGACCCGGCGTTGGTACTCGCCGCGTATCGCCTCGAGCCCGGCTTCGACCGCTTTCCGATCGACGTCGAGGATGTTTACCGGGATGCCGGCGTTCGCGAATGCCATCGCAATGCCGCGGCCCATGGTTCCGGCGCCGACAATGCCGCCGGACGCGATGTCCCGCGCGAGGCCCGCATCGATGCCGGGAATCTTCGAGGTCTGCCTCTCCGCGAAAAACAGGCGCATCATTGCCTTCGCTTCGCTCGTCTGCAGCGACGCGTCGCTTATCTCCTTTTCACGTGCGATCCCCTCGTTGAAAGGCAGATCGAGCGCGGCCTCGATCGCATCGATGTCCATGCCGGGTACCTGCCGGTTCGGCATTTGCGTTGCAATGCGGGCACGTTCTGCGCGCAGGAATGCATCGATATCATCATCGCGCGTCAGCACGACCTCGCATGTTCGACGCGGGCCTTGCCCGTCGTTCAGAAGCTGGTTTGCGAACTGGATCGCGAATTCACGCAGCTCAGCATCGGTGACCGCGTCGAGCAGGCCGGATGACAGTGCGGTGTCGCCATCGACGGGGCGCCCGGAAAGGAGCATCTGCAGCGCTTCTTGCGCGCCGATGATCCGCGGCAGGCGCTGTGTCCCGCCGGCACCCGGTACGATGCCGAGATTAATCTCGGGAAAACCCAACTTCGTGTCGCGCGCCGCGACCCTGTAGTGACAGGCAAGCGCGGCTTCGACACCGCCACCTAATGCCGTACCATGCAATGCGGCAACCACCGGTTTCTCCAGGGCCTCGATCTCGGCGAACAGGTCGAGGTAACTGGTGTCACCGATTGCATCGTCAAGTTCGGCAATGTCGGCGCCGGCAATGAAGGTTCTGCCGGCACACATCAGTACGACAGCATCGACAGACTCGTCGGATGCGGCCTGGCGGAAACAGTCCTGTAATCCTCCGCGTACGGCTTCGGACAATGCGTTTACCGGTGGACTGTCTATGGTGATCAGTGCCAGGCGGCCAGACTTCTCCAGACTTACTACTTCGCTCATATTCACTCCTGTCAAAGCCGATTGTACTGATTGGCCCGCCCAACATTCGACTTCGAACGCGCAATTGTTCTATCGACAAGGAGATGCGACAAGCTCTGATAGAATCAGTAGAAATCGGGAACGAGAGATAATCATGAGAAAGATCCCGGAATGCCCGGTCCGCCCCGCCGACCTGCTTTTTGTCGTCGCCATGTGCGGACTGGCAGCGAGCGCGCCTGCAAGCGTTTCACTTGATGGAACGGTGGTCGATCTGAACGGCAGGCCCATTGTCCAGGCACAAGTTACGGTGCGAACCGGAGACTCGCATGCCGGTGCAGACCTGATTACGGTATTCACCGGTGATGGCGGCAGATTTTCGTTCCCGGAAGCCGTTACCGTTGCCGACAAGGTTGAGTCGGCATTGACTGCCCGCGCCCTCGGCTATGACCTGTTGCACGTCACCGCAGAGGGTGCTGCTGACGATCTGGTCAACGCGACCATCGTCATGACCAGTACATCCAACCAGGCCACGGCGGCACCGGCATCGGCATGGCTCAAGCATGTAAGCGATCGCGACGAGAAGGCGAGATTCGTACTGAATTGCGTCGGCTGCCACCAGGTTCCGTCCGAGGAAGTCCGTGCTTACGCCGCGCAGATCGATGCGGTCGATGTTGCGGACGCAGCAACCGTGCGCGAACAGAGCTGGCTGTCGATAGTGCACTACATGAATTACCTCTCGGGCTGGGAGTTCGGTCGCGCAAACCCCGCCGGGCCTCCCGACGCCGAGCATGCTTATGCGGTGGGACCGGGCGAGGAAGTCGCGACGACGATGGTCAATCATTTCGCGGGCGCGATGGACGAGTTGTCCGGCTATGGCTATGGCGCGCCACTGATCGTCACCGGCGACACTGTCATCCGCGAATACGAGGTGAAGCAAAAGAACGCGATTCGCGAAGCGATGATGCTCGGATCCCCTCCGAAGCTCTGGGTCGCCGATGTCGCGACGAACCGCATGTACGCGATAGACGTGGCAACCGGTGAACAGGAATATCACGATATTCCGTTCGATGGCGTGTCCGGTCCGCACTCCCTGCACCGCGCCGCCGATGGCTCGCTCTGGATTACGCCTTTCTTCCCGAGCGTCATCGCCCGCCTCGACCCTGTCGAGATGAGCTGGCGAACCTGGGCGACCACGACCAACAAAGGTGAGGTCGTCGGCATTCACGATCTCAGCTTCGGCGCCAGTCACGAATTGCTCACCGATGTCGACGGCCTCGTCTGGTACTCCGACATCGGCAATAACGCGGTTGGTTACTTCAATCCGGAGACCGGAGACGCGGAAATATTCCATGCGCCGGAGATTCCCGGCAGACCGGGAGCGGGCGCGCTGTTGTATGGACTGATCATGACCGCCGATCGCAAACACATCTGGTACAGCCAGCTCGGCATCGGCAGCTTCGGCAGCTTCAATATTGAAACCCGCGAGTTCGAGACCCGCGTCGTCTTGCCCATGGCTGATTCCGGACCACGCCGACTGACGATCACCGAAGACGATGTCATGTACGTGCCTTTGTATGGATCCGGTCAGCTGGTCGAGTACGATACGAAAGCCAGGAAACAGCTCGGCATGTACGACCTGCCGGATACCGGCAGCGCGCCGTACGCCGTGACCTGGGATTCCGTGCGCAAGGTTGTCTGGATTGCGACATCCAACGCGGATGTGATTTACAGTTTCGATCCGCAGACTGGTTCTTTCGGTGTCATTCCGCTGCCGCGCGCGGGTGCATTCCTGAGAATGATCGACATCGATCCCGAGTCCGGCGTGCTCGTCACCTCCTACGCCAATATCGTCGAGTTCGTTAAAGGCCCGAGAATGGCGTTGATTATCGATCCGGGCGACGGCGCATACGACAATGCGATGAGTGGAGGCGGCCGATGAAAATTGTTATTCCCCTCACCGCGCTGACACTGTTTTTTGCTTCTGCGTCAACACTTTATGCCGACGAACTCGATGGCGAGGCTCTGGCAACCGAGAAACGCTGTGTCGGCTGCCACGACCTCGATCGAAACTTGCTCGGCCCTTCCTACCAGGCAATTGCCGCTCGACACTCGGCGAATAAAGAAGTCATGCTCGAAGTGCTTGCGCAGAAGATCATCATAGGCGGCGCCGGCAACTGGGGTATCGTGCCCATGGTGCCAAACGAGCACCTGAGCCTCGACGAGGCGCGTGCGATTTCGCGCTGGATCCTGGACCTGCAGTAGACGACTTGCACGCCGTGTGAGGTCAGGAAAGCTTAGTCCTGTCCCTCGGCATCGGTCTGAATATGCCACCATTCGCGTAGCCGACGACACTTGCCGTCCGCATCGAACTCCAGTACGAAAATGCCGTTCAGGTCTATATGCGGACCGTCCGGTACGACGTCAAAATTCGCCGACCAGTGTGCGATCCCCGTATTGCCGGTAACGCTCAGTGTTTGATATTCGAACTGCACGTTGCGCTGGTTCTCGGTAACGCCCGCCCAGTAGTCATGAACCCCGCTTCGTCCCCTGTGCGCTTCCTCATACGGCGTCACCTGGTAAGTCGCATCTTCGGAAAAAATCTTCGCCGCCGCATCGGCATCCCTGGATTCCCAGGCTTCGCCGTAAGCATCCAGCCAGTTCGAAAGCGCGGACATCGTCAGCTCATCAGCCATGGCATTTCCCACAGTGAAAATGAGAGATACCAGGAACACGAACGACAGAGATTGTTTGCCGCTTCTTCTTGCAGAATCCATCTCGTACCCCTTATGCACGATCAGTCTGCCGTGACTATGAGCGAATACCTGGCATCGGCGGCCAGGCATTCCGCCTCCGGAAGCCCGAGTTCCTTGCGAACGATATTGGCGCCCTGCACCAGCGATGCCATTTTGTAGCGTGCGTGCCTCCTGCTCATGCCTTCGCGCCCCATACCGCAGTCGGAACAGAGGATCAGTCTTTCGGCAGGTATGTGCTTCAGCGTCTCACGGATGTTCGCGGCGATTTCGTCCGGCCGCTCGACCTGCAGCGAATGGTGATCGATCATGCCGATCGCAATTTTCTTGTCTGTGATCGCTTTGCCGATCGCCGGGATGTCGATCATGTTCGAGCTGCAGGATTCGAATGTGATCACATCGGCATCCACTTTATTCAGATGCTCGAGCGATGGTTCGTAACTCTGAATTTCCTTGAACATGCGCTGCTGCGACGGATTGCCCCAGCAGGTATGGCACCAGACTTCCGTCTTGTCCGTCAGGCCTTTCGCCGTGTTGTTGAAGACGTCAACCATCTTGCCCATGTCCAGTTTGCCGAACAGGTTTCCGCGGGCCGGGATCATGTGAATTTGCGGTTCCTCGATCTGTATTACCGGGCAGCCGGCGTCCGCGAGTTCATTCAGTTCCTCGTTGATCGCGTTGCTCAGGGCCATGACGCGTTCGACGGGATCCTTGTAATACTCGTCGTCCACGGCTGCGGCAAGAATCTCGGGCGTGACCGTGCCGAACTTCACCGGCTTGCTCGTCATGCGCTGAGCCGCCTTCCACATCGCCGCGTATTGCAGGTCGCCACGCCCGATCGGCCCGACGATCTTCGGCATGATGCGCGCTTCGAGGTAGTCGTGCAGGATGTGTCCCATCGGGAACGCGACGCCACCGGTGCGCATGATCGCAGGCTGCGGATCGCCCCTGCTGAATCCCTCCATGTGAAACAGCGGGTAACTGGTCCAGCTCTGTCCGCCGACTTCTTCGTCGTAATGCGCATCGCCGTCGGTACAGATGTCGAGCCCCGCCGCTTCCTGGTCTTTCAGGTGCACGGCCACCGCATCGGTATATTGCTCACGAAAACGCGAGTTCATCATGCGCCGCAGAAAACTTTCGGCACCGATGTTTTCCGTAAACCAGCTCGGCCTCGGCAACGAGCCAATGATAGTTGTTGGTAGCGTGAGGTCTGCGGTTGCCTTAAGCATGCTGTTTAACTCCTTCGTTTTTGTCGCTCAGCTTTGCGACCGGCGATTGCGATCAAAGACTTACCGAGCGTTTTAATGCGGACAGCATTATGAGCGTAGAGCCTTTCAGTCGAGGCGGCAAGTCCCGCGCATATTTGCATCAATCAGGGTGATCGGCCAAAGGGGGTGGGCAAAATCCCCTTGCGTATAACCACGCGTAATTTCATGAGCGATTGATAGAGGCCCCCAGAGGCGTGTGCTAAGATTTTCCGTAAAACGGCTGGATCTCACCGGCTGCAGGGGGTGCATCATGAGAATACATCTGTGGAAGATTCTGTTACTTCCGTTACTTTCGTCCGCGTTTTACTTCGGCATATCGACTGCCAGCGCACAATCCGAATTGAGCGACGTCATTGAAGAAATTATGGTTATGGCGCGCAGGCGTGACGAGGCCCTGAAAGACGTGCCTGTATCGGTAACCGCATTCACCGCGGAAGATATCGCATCCGCAGGCATCGAATTACCGCACGACGCCATTGCACTGACACCGAACGTGACGGTGATACAGGTACAGAACGCCGGAAACTCCTTCGTCACGATTCGCGGCATTTCCCAGGGCAGAAATACCGAGCCGTCAGTCGCAACGCTGGTTGACGGGGTACTCATGTCGAACCCCGCACAATTCAACCAGGAGCTGTATGACATCCAGCAGATCGAGATCCTGAGGGGACCACAGGGTGCCGTCTACGGGCGCAATGCCATCGGTGGTGCCATCCTGATCAATACCAAGAAACCGACAGACGAGTTCGAGGGCCGTGTCACAGCCGGCTATGACTCGGGACCCGGTTACAAGATACAGGGCGTCGTGAGCGGGCCGATTGGAGAATCCGACGCATGGAAATTCCGTGCTGCTGCCTCTTACAAAGACACGGACGGTTATCTCAATAACGTCTTCCTCGGCGAAGAAGCCGACCCTTACGAGGACCTTTCCGGTCGCCTGAGGTTGCTGTACGAACCCAGTGACAGTTTTTCTGCGGATTTTCGCGCCAGCTTTTCCAACCTCGAGACACAGGCGCTTTACTATCAGATCAGGGAGTCCTTGCCCGAGCCGGAGGATCCGCTGTTCGGCTTTTTCCCGCATCCTGATCCATTCAATGAATCGTTCGGGCATGGCGCAGGCGACCCGGATTCTGTGAACGACACGAGTCAGCTGATAAGGAACAATAACGCGGGTGTCAATGAACGCGACCTGACCAACGTGTCGTTGAAACTCGACTGGAATACCGATGCCGGCACCTTTACGTCGATCACCTCGTACGACACGCTCGAAGAATTGCTGACTGGAGACGCATGGGATTTCCTGCCGAAGCCGGAATCCGCAGGCGAGACCTGGTTTGCGATTCTGGGAGGCATCGATCAAAACCAGAGCCAGTTCCTCGACCTCGATACATTCAGCCAGGAATTCCGCTTTACCTCGACCGCAGACAGCCGCGCTCGCTGGATTCTTGGCGCATACGGCATCGCGACGGATCGCTTTATAGCGACTGGCGCGATGGCCGACACGGGCCAGGGCGTGTTCCCCGTTTTCTATCAGCCGCGAGGGAACTTCCCGTATGATTTCGCGACCGATCCCGTAAATCCGCAAGTGAGTTATCTCGCCGACTCCCAGGACAACTTCGCCTGGGCGGTATTCGGTGAGCTGGCATACGACGTCACCGACGCGCTCGAACTCGCCTTTTCACTGCGTTACGACGAAGACGAGCGTGAAAATACGACGGAGACGCCAACGGCATTCCTGGCAACCGCACCGGGCTTTCCACAGGAGGGTGCTACCGGGGAGGTCAGGAAAAATACCTGGGACGACTGGCAGCCGAAGCTGACCGCCCGCTACATCGCGAGCGACAACATCACCTGGTACGGCAGCCTGAGCCGCGGTTTCAGGAGCGGCGGCTTCAACCAGACGGGTGTCGAGACCGTGGCCTTGGCTAACGGCTTTGTCGGCGTCGGTGACTTGTTCGACCAGGAGACGACAGAGTCGATCGAAGTGGGGTTCAAGGGCATATTCGCCGAT
>JBFFKF010000021.1:0-31700 GCA_041555515.1 Woeseiaceae bacterium | reverse complement strand
GAATCAGTATTAACCGAACGGCCAGACTGTGCCTGATACAGACAATAAACCGGCCTTACGAGGCCGCATCTCATCACTCAAGTGACGGAGAATTTTATGAAGGCGTAAATGCAGTAAACACCGACAATCATGGCTGCTTCGTATTTCTGTATTCCCTTTTTTCGCCAGAACAGGATCAACACGACCAGGGACAATACGAATAGAAACGGCAAGTCCTGGGTCAGCATGGCGTAGTCAAAACTGATTCCGGAAATGATCGCCGCAACACCAATCGGAACGAGCGTATCGAATATATTGCTGCCGATCAGGTTTCCCACCGACATGCGACTCCGCCGTCTGATAACCGCAGCTACCGAAATCGACAATTCGGGCAAACTGGTTCCCAAGCCGATCACGATAATCGCGATTACCGACTCTCCGATTTGCAGAATTCGTGCCACCTTGCCGACGGCTGAAACCGTGAGCTCAGCGGAAAAAATAACTACTCCTATTCCGATCGCCACAAGGAGCCACGACTTTGCCAGGGACAGTTCCGATGCGCCGTCTCCCCTTTCTTCCCAGCTTTCCCGGTCGGACAAGAGAAATCCCAGGTAGCCCAGGTAGGCGAACACGAGAATTCCGCCCTCCAGCCGCGAGACATTTCCGTCAAAAGCGAAGACACCGAGAAGAACCAGCGTCCCCATAAGCACCGAGCCGTGGGTCTTGATGACTCTTCGCGGCAGTGTAAGGACACCGAACAGGCCCGCAAGCCCGAGTACAAAGCCAATCTGGCCCAGCGCGCTGCCGACGGCACTACCCACCACGACTTCTGATGCTTCCCCGCCCCGCAGGTTTACCAGCGCACCGTCGACTGCGATCGCCAGTTCCGGCAGGTCACTGCCGATCGATAGAATTGCGACGCCGACGACAAATTCGGATAGACCGAGTCTCTTGGATATGGAGACCGCGCCCCGAATGGTCAGGTCGGTCCCGATCCACAGGCCCGCGAGGCCCGCGATGAGTGCGAGGAAATCCATCGGTGTCCTTTAATACCCAGGCATAAGAGGAAATTTGAGATCGATACCCAGGCTTTCAGGTAATGCCACCGGCGACGCTCACCTCGAATTTTCGAAGATATCCAACGGGAGAATCGCCGTCACACCGACATTCGGCACGTCCACCAGCTGGCCGATTCGCATATCGACGGCAACACTGGCAATCAAGTAAGCCTGGGTACGATCATAGCCGTACTGTTCGACTATGTGATCTATCATCGCAATCAATGCATTTTGTGCCGCGAGGTTGACGTCTTTTGACAGGTTACTGAGTTCGCCAACCTTGGCCGATGCCAGGTACGCAATGTCGGCAGGTACCTCGCCCGCGTTTTTCAGCGGGAAGCCTGTCGTTGCGTAAAAACGTGCGGACGGTATTGCGAGGAGTGATGAAGGGCCCGAGTAATGCGGGCCGTGCGACAGATTCTGACCATCCTTGATGATGCTGGTCGTGACCGTGATATCGGCATCCATTTCGATCGCCGTCCCCGATACTTCGCCATCGCCCTGCGCGTAATGAAAATCACCGATCGCCAGCCCGCAGCCCTCGACGTGGCAGGGCAAGTAAATCGTCACGCCTTCCCCGAGGTAGCGAATATCCATGTTGCCACCGAATTCTCGCGGTGGAATCGTGCGCAGACATTCTGCGGGTTTCGTTCCTTCGGCACCGCACAGGGATGACGGTTCTGCCTGATCGGGGTCGGGACTGAAAACGGCGCCACCGGCATCCGCCAACGCACGCTCGCGAGCGAGTACCGCACGCAATTGATCGGGCCCCGGCAAGGTCGTCACGACGCCCGGAAAACTCGCGTTCGGAATTCTCACTCCCGGTAAATCGTCGCTGACGGCATACTCGTCGTTCAGTCGCCAGACGATGAAGCGATCCTCGATGCCGACCGCAGACCCGGCAAAGCCGAATGGCGAGGCGCTGCTCCAGCCAACCGGGCCCGGCTCGATCTTCTCGATTGTCACTGCCAGCAGGTCGCCGATCTCTGCGCCCTCTATGTAAACCGGCCCGGTGAGCGGATGTACGACACCAAAACTGAGCCGCGGGCTGCTCTCGCCGCTGTGAAATTCGTCCGGATCGATATGCATGTCGCCGGCGTCACGCCCGATCATGAGGATACGCTCGCCGGGTCTTGCGCGGGCCGCCATCGGAATCTCCGAATGCAGGCGATTGATGCAGGCCGGGTCCTCGCTGCACATCTTGCCACTACCGCCCACCGTAACGTCAGCAAGCGTGACAACCGCGGACAGGCCGAAGATAAGGAACAGAAATGTGCGGATTAGAGGTATGCTTGGATTCGCGTTCATTCTTAACACTCTTTATAGTCGCGATTCTCTGATCAATATCACTAACATTGCGTGCAAGGGAAATCAAAAGCAAGCCTATGGACAAGAATAAAGCCGAAAATTTCATCAACGGGATGTGGGACGATTCGATAATTCCTGAACTGAGTGACTACATCAAAATCCCCAATAAATCACCGATGTTCGATCCCGATTGGGAACAGCACGGCTACATGGAGCAGGCTGTCCGGCAGTTCGAGCGCTGGTCCAGGGAACAGCCGATCGCGGGAATGACCGTCGAGGTCATCAAGCTCGAAGGCCGCACACCGCTGCTGTTTATCGACATACCCGGCGACTCGGAGGATGTGGTACTGCTTTACGGTCACTACGACAAACAGCCCGAATTCAGCGGCTGGGACGATGACCTCGGCCCCTGGGAACCGGTCATCAAGGATGGCAAGCTCTATGGCCGCGGCGGGGCCGACGACGGTTATGCCGTATTTGGATCACTGACAGCCATCCGCGCCCTGCAGGAACAAGGCATTCCGCACGCGCATTGCGTCGTGCTGATCGAAGGCTGCGAGGAGAGCGGTAGCTTCGATCTTCCCTTTTATATCGAGCATCTCGGCGATCGGCTGGGTTCGCCGTCCCTCGTGGTTTGCCTGGACGCGGAGTGCGGCAACTACGATCAGTTCTGGTGCACGACCTCACTGCGCGGCAACCTGACCGGCACGCTCCGCGTCGCAGTCCTTACCGAGGGCGTGCATTCCGGCAGCGCCGGGGGCATCGTGCCCTCCTGCTTCCGCATCCTGAGACAACTGATCAGCCGCATCGAGGACGAGCAAACCGGAAAAATCCTGCTCGACAGTCTTCATGTCGAAATCCCGGAGGAACGCCTCGAACAGGCGAAACTCGCGGCCGATGTGCTCGGTGATTCCGTGTACCAAAAATTTCCCTGGGTCGACAAAAAAGCCGAGCCTTCGGAATCGGTCTACGACCTGATCCTCGACTCCAACTGGCGGCCTGCAGTCACGGTCACCGGCGCGGACGGCATGCCCGCGCTGGTCAATGCAGGGAATACGCTGTTGCCGGAGACATCGCTCAAACTGTCGTTCCGCCTGCCGCCAACCGGTGACGCAGACCAGGCCGCACAGGCGGTCAAAACGGCGTTGGAAGCAGATGCGCCGCCATTCGCCGAGGTTTCCTTCGAAGTAGAGTCGGCCATGCCCGGCTGGAATGCTCCGGCGGTCGCGGACTGGCTGCAGGCATCGATGGACAAAGCGTCGCAGGAATTCTTCGGCAAACCTTCCGTGTACATGGGCACGGGCGGCACGATTCCTTTTATGGGCATGCTTGGCGAGAAGTTTCCCGAAGCGCAGTTCCTGATCACCGGGCTTCTGGGCCCGAAGTCGAACGCGCATGGACCGAACGAATTTCTGCATATCGAGAAAGGTAAGAAGCTGACCTGCTGTGTGGCCCGCGTTCTCGAGGATCACCTGAACAGGTAACGAAGCTTCTGCATGGGCCCGACGTATTGGCGAACAGTTTTTCCGAGCTGCTTGCTCCTGCTTTTTCTGCTTGTAGCCTGCGACGCTGGTCGTCTCACTGAATATCGTTTGTCGGGCCCGAGTATTGGCACGACGTTCAGCGTGGTTATCGTAACCGCGTCCGAATTCGACCAGGAGAAACTGGAGCGGCAGATTCATGAGACACTCGACGATGTCGATCGACACATGTCGACCTACCGGTCCGATTCGGAACTCGCAAAACTCAATCATGCGACATCGACGGACTGGATACCTGTTACGCGTCGTCTCTGTCTTGCGCTCGAAAATGCGCATCGACTAAGCGCTGCGAGTAACGGTGCTTTCGACATCACCGTGGGCCCACTCGTCGACCTGTGGGGTTTCGGGCCGGATGGTTCGAGGATCGAACCGCCCTCGGACGAAGCGATTGACGATGCCAGGACCAGGTCAGGACGCGACAAGCTGCACCTCGACTGTCAGCGACCTGCGATTCGCAAAGACCACGCCGGGCTTCGCATCGACCTTTCAGGGTATGCAAAGGGCCTGGCCGCCGACGAGATCGCTGCGTTGCTGGACGCGAACGGCATCGAGAACTACCTGGTCGAGATCGGTGGCGACCTGCGCGCCCGAGGTCACAATTCCAGCCACGCCAAATGGCGCATCGCGATCGAGAAACCGGACCCGGCCGATCGCAAAGTAGAGCAGATCATTCATGTCAGTGATCTTGGCGTCGCAACCTCGGGAGATTACCGCAATTATTTCGAACACGATGGACAGCGGTATTCACACACGATTGATCCAAGAACCGGCCGGCCCGTATCGCACGCGCTCGCATCCGTCACCGTGCTCGGCGACAGCGCAGCCTACGCCGATGCCATGGCCACGGCCCTGCTGGTCCTCGGGCCAGACGCCGGACCAGAATTCGCCGAACGCGAGTACATCGCCGCATATTTCCTGACGCGCAACCAAAACGATTTACAGGAGCAGGAAAGCAGTCGGTTTTCTGCCTTGACCGACCACTGAAAACTGCTGCAGGACTGGCCGGCGGGCGCCAGGACGGTCAGCCGTTAGCGCTGCAATCCTAAACTCGCGTCGCTAGCGGTGAATGTACTTCCACGGACTGCTTTCAGAACCTTTCTCCACGAGTACCTCGATAATTGCCGGCTTGTCTTCATCGATCGCTTTTTCGAGCGCGGGCTTCAGTGCTTGCGGTGTTTCCACGCGGTATCCGGCAACGCCGAACGATTCTGCCAGCTTGAGGAAATCCGGGTTGTCGAGGTCGGCGCCAATCAGGCGGTTGTCGAACTTTTCCTGCTGATCACGGCGCACGTTGCCGAAAGAATTGTTATTGAACACGATCGTCACGAGGCCGATGTCGTGTTGCGCTGCGCTCGCGAGTTCCGGCATGCCGAACATGAAACCACCGTCGCCGATGATGGAGACGACGGCTTTGTCCGGCACTGCTGCCTTGACACCGATGGCGGTCGGGAAGCCGAAGCCGAGCGTACCCTGGTATCCCGTCGTCACGTAGGTGCGGGGCTCGTACACGGGAAAGCCGAAATTTGATGCGAATCCTACCTGGCAGAGCTCTTCCACGAAGTACCCGTCCCGCGGCAATAGTTCGCGAATCACATCGAGGTAGTCCAGCTGCGGCTGGATCTCTTCGATGTCCTGTCGGGTGCGGGCTTTCGCTTCCGCGATGCGCTCGAGATCGCCGGGTTTGAAACCTTTTTTGCCTGCCCTGTCGATCAGCGCGCGGGTCCCCTCCGCGGCGTCGGCGATGACGGCTGCGTCTGGCTTGAAACGCTGCATCTCCTCTGGGTCGATATCGATGCGAATCAGTTTCGCCCCGCCCTCCGGCGGGCGGTCGATGTAATGCAGCATTGATTCCCAGCGCATGTACTGCATCTCGAGACGCGATCCGATGCCGATCAGCAGGTCGGTATCTTCCCAGAGCTTGTACGCGGCCGCCGCTGAGACGCCCCAGGGGCTGTCCTCGCTCACGATGCCGCGACCGCTGCGGAACGCGGTAACAGAAGCGCCAAGCATTTCTGCGAGCTCGCGCACTTCGATACTCGCGTGCTGCGCGCCGCCGCCGCACATGATCATGACGTTTTTTGCATTCGCGATCAGTTCGGCCGCCGCATCGATCTGATCATCGTCGACGGCAGGCCTTTTTATAATGGCGTTACCAGGGCCGATTTCGACGTCCCAGCTCTTCGCCATCGTGTCCCAGCACATCTCTATCGATGCAGGTCCGGGCCGACCGCTCAGCATCTGGCAGAAAGCGTCGTTCATTTGCGCCGAGGTGGTCGCAGGGTGCTCGATGCGGTCGGCATGCTTGACGATTGTCGATAGTGTCAGGAGCTGGTCCGGCAGTTCGTGCAGATGTCCGCGTCCTACACCGAGAAACTCGGACATGACCTGGCCGGTCAGGCACAGTACCGGTTTGTTGCAGCCCTGGGCCGTGCACAATGCCGCCGAGGCGTTCAGCACGCCGGGCCCCGGCACGACGGCAAACGCAGCAGGGCTCCCGGTCGCGGCGGAGTATCCGAATGCCATGTAGGCCGCACCCTGTTCGTGGCGGCTGATGATCGCATTGACATCGGGCAGGCGGTGGACCGCGTCAAACAAGGGATAAATCTGTGCGCCCGGTAAGCCGAATATCGTTTTGATGCCGTTAGCCTTTGCGGCGCGCACCATCGCCTCGCCGCCGCTCATGTTTTCAGACTTCGGCATAAGCTACCTAACCCAGAGTCGTCCAGAGGAACGCGATGGCAAATGCTGTCAACACCAATACACTGGCCCAGTTCCAGTTAATGAGTATCGAATTTGGCCGATATTCTTCCGCAACATCAGTGGAAGTGACCGCGCGATAGTTGTAATAGGCAATCGCAGGGCCTGCGACGAATCCCATGCTGGTTGCAAAGTAAATGAATGACGTGAAATTGCTCATGAGGAACAGCAGCATGAACGATACGCCGATGACCTGCACGACAAGAAAAACCGTGAAGCGACTCGGCGCATCGGCAGCTCTGCCGACAAGAATGCCAAACAGGCGATCCGTCACCCTTGGCATCGCGTCCATTAATGCTACTTGCGTCGACCAGATCACGGCAATGCCGGCCGCGGCGATAATCGGGTACGACCAGGTACCGATAACAGTCGTAAATATTCCAAAGAGTTCGGTGGCAAACGCGGCGGCAGTTGCAGGCACCTGGCGGCCGGTTTCGAACAGCACTGCCGTGCCCATCGCGACGAAGCACAGCGCCAGTACGAGAGTCAATCCGTAACCGTTGCGAAAATCTTCGAGCGCGCGACTGTAATCGAATCGCTCACCGTCAATCTTCTGTCGTTCGCACACCCATTTCGAATAGATGATTGCGCCGTTGGTAGGCATCGGCATCCAGCCGGCCATTGCGATGACAAAAACTGCCAGCGACCGATCCGGCGTCAGTGCGGCGAGTGCCCCCCGCTCACCGCTGCCAATAAGGGGCAGCGAAAACAGCGTTGCAGCAACAGCCAGAATGGAAAATGCCAACACCAAAACCTTGACGAGCCTTTCTGCTTTGGCGTATTGACCGTTCAAGAGGACGACGGCCGATATGATCATCAGACCGACCGCAACCTGCGGGCCGGACAAGGGAATATCGAATACGCTGATGATCAGGCCTGCCGCGACCAGCGACACCGCTCCGGTCGCAATGAACATGTCCACGAAAAACCCAATTGCGAGCCAGGCAAGCGCTATCTTGCTGATCTTCGAATATGCCGTGACCAGGCTCTGTTTAGTTGCACTCGCGTAATCCACGGCGAAGCGGAACGCCGGGTATTTGAGCACCACGATCAGGACGATCAACCAGGCCAGCGAAAAGCCGTAATCGGCGCCTGCCTGCGTGGAATAAACGAGATGCGATACGCCGACGGCCGTTGCGGCCATCATCATTGCAGGTCCGAAGCGACCCATCCGGCCCTTCATTGCGTTGGCCCCGGTCGTAAACAAATGGACAAATCCGAGCGCTCTTTGTAATTCTTGTCGTCCTGATACTATCGGACCCCGCTGTAAAAGAACAAGCCTGACAACATAGCTGGCCCGATTATGATTTAGCTGTCGCGGTTGGCGATCGTCAGTTACTGTCATTGTTTGCACCGGCAACACCGGTGTGTGGATGGCTTGTCGCCGCCTCCCAGGTGAGGCGTGTTGCCTTCGGGATCGGGCACTCGGGTACAATCCCCAGCTCTGTTAGCGCAGGTCTTACAGGAACGACCGATGAACGAATCGGAAAACCGAAACGTACGATCAACGCCGCCCAGGGGTCACCTCCTGAAGGGTTCCTTGCTGGCACTGGTGGTAGCCGTGCTGGTAACGGTCCTGTTCGTCATGCCTGCTGAATTCGGTGTCGATCCGACGGGCATCGGCGCGCGACTCGGCCTGCTCGATATAGGCGCAAGCGCCGAGATCCTCGAAGCGAATACCGGCAGCGGGGGAGGCGCGACGATCGAGGGGACCTGGCCCGGCATCCCGGAGGAGTTCGACTTCTGGGAGCCGCAGGTCCTGGGTGATCCGTTCTCGCGTACCCAGGATACGAAATTCCGTTCCGACACTTTGACGATCGAGCTCGATGTCGGTGAGCAGACGGAATACAAGGCAATCATGAATCAGGGTGATGCGCTCGTTTACCACTGGCGGCTGGTGAACGGCACGACAATCTACACCGATTTCCATGCCGATCCCGGAGAGAATGCGGAAGGCTATCCGGACCAGTACTACATTCGCTATGCGGAAAGCGAGACAGCCGAAAGCTCGGGTTCGCTGGTCGCGCCTTTTAACGGCAATCACGGGTGGTACTGGTTAAATATCGAAGAAGAACCGATCACGATTACGCTCGAAGTGCACGGCTATTACGACCGCATCGAGGAAATCATGCGCTCTTACCAATTCTAGGCGGCAGCGAAATAGTAGCCTGACATCTGGTAGGCGGCGAGCGCGAATCCGGCAAACATCAACAGGAAGTTGAACGCATTGGCATGCCTGTCGAAGGCACCGGCCGCGCGCCAGGCATTAATCAAAAACAGCAGCACCACCAGTGCGAGCAACTGGCCGATTTCGACGCCGACATTGAACGAGATGATATTCGCCACCAGGCCGTCGGGCGACAGGGCGAATCCCTGCAGCTTGGTGGCTAGCCCGAAACCATGAACAAGACCGAACGCGAACACGGCATACCTTGGATTGGGCTGCCTGTTGAATATTCTTTTGAAACCGTCGAGGTTTTCAAATGCTTTGTATGCCACCGAAAATCCAATAATTGCGTCGACGATGTACGGATTGACGTTGATTTTTCCGAGCACGCCGGATAACAAGGTGATGCTGTGGCCAACGGCAAATAGCGTAACGTACAGCGCTATATGCCTTGGACGGTACAAAAAGAATATGACGCCGAGCAGATACAGCAGGTGATCGTATCCGGTGATCATGTGTTTGGCGCCAAGATACATGAACGCGAGCAACGCCTGCCCGGTATTTCGCTGCAGGAATTCGGCATCCCTGCCCTCGACGCCATGAGCCAGAAGAACCTCGGCAAATGCAAGCCCGCCCAGCAGGACCAGCACCGCAGTCAGCAATTTCGCGCTTTTATAAGAATCGAGCATCCGTCATTTAGTTCGACACGGCCGGTTTGTTGCCGAAAGGACGTTGCAGCGTAACGAATGCCGTCAACACCAGCGACAGTCCCGCAAATATTAATAATGTATACGTTGAGCCGATGTGGCTCACAAGTGCGCCGGCAAGAATGCTGCCGATGGCCGGCCCGCCGATGATCGCCAGGGTCCAGAGACTCATGACCCGACCCCGTAATTCATTGTCCACTTTGATCTGCATCTCCGACTGCGAACCAATCGACACCATAGTGGCAAAAAATCCCAAGAGTGAGGTGACCGCAATACCGTATGCCATTTCATTCACATTCGCGAACAGCAGCATGGAAATACCAACGCCTACAGCTCCGGTCAGAACCATCGACGACAAATGGTGGTGCGACCGGAGTACAGAAAAAATGACGCTCGAAGCAATCGCGCCCGCACCGGCTGCAGCCATTAGAGCGGCAAGTTGAGCACTATCGCCGTTAAACATCAATGCGACGAGTGCGGGAAAGATTTCAATAATCCCGCGCCCAAAAAAAGTGCTGACACCGGCGATCAGGATAACCTGTCGAATACTGGGATGGTCACGGGTATAGCGTAAGCCTGCAAGAAACTGATCGAAATAACCCTCCTCCTTCGGTGGTCCTGACGGCCCAGCCAGAGGCTTGATGTAC
This sequence comes from Woeseiaceae bacterium, assembly GCA_041555515.1. Classification (GTDB taxonomy): domain Bacteria; phylum Pseudomonadota; class Gammaproteobacteria; order Steroidobacterales; family Woeseiaceae; genus SZUA-117. Next base: position 21,536 of record JBFFKF010000021.1, on the reverse strand, counting down.
AGCAGGGCAGCGATGACCGGCAGGTAAGTGATTGCGTTGACAGCATAAGCAAAGCCTATGCCATACATGGCAACGATGGCTCCAGCGATTCCGGGGCCGATGAACCGGGAAGCGTTAAAGATAATGGAATTAATTGCCACCGCGCTCGGAACTTGGGCACGTGAGACGAGTTCAGGAATTAAAGACAGTCGAATTGGCGAATACGCGCTAAATGCGATTCCGTGAGCCAGCGCGAGACCCAGCAGCCATTCGACAGTGATCACGTTTGATAGTGTCAGTAGAGCAAGCAGGGCCGAGATCATTGTCATGATGACATGCATGACCAGGGCACCGTTGCGACTCTGGATACGATCCACGAAAACGCCGAAGAATGGTGTCAGAAGAAATAGCGGGATGAAGGATGCAGCAGCCACCAGCCCGACTACCAGCGGGGATTCACTCAACTGCCATGCCTGCCAGCCGAATGCCAGACGCTGAATCCAGAGTCCAATCACTGATACTGAGTTTCCGCACAGAAAGATACGGAAATTGCTGCTTTTGAGTGCGGATACCGACTGTTCGTTACTGTCAGACATACATGCTTTACCGGCAACCGGGTGAGGCGCCAGCCTGAAATATAACTGGAATACCCGTCCTAACCAGTCCCTATGTAAGGAATCAGGCGTCCCAGCAGCAGAACGCCGGTCCATACCGCCAGCGAGACCCAGGCAACCGTCTTTGCAAACACCGTGGTGTCGCCATGCGGATCCCAGTTACTCATGTGTGGGTTGATTTTCAGCGCAAACACGAGCAGGTTCAGCCCCGCAACCAGGACGAGCACCATCTTGATCTGGAAACCGATATTGATCGAATACCGCCCCGGATCGCCGAAGAAGAAAAGTACTCCGGAAATCAGATTCATCGTGAAGCCGGCTAACGCCCAGGGCAAAAGGTGTTGCGTAGAAACAAGATCAATCTGGCGAAGCAGCCCGGCGAGCCGCAAATCGACGACCAGTATCGAACCGAGTAGCAGGGAGAGACCGATAAAATGAATGATTTCGAGAAGCGGCCACAGCCAGAAAGTGGACAGCACCCATGTATTGATGGCGCCGCCTTCGATTGCCTGTACGAGTGTTTCGATCAACTGATTTTTCCCTCCCCTACAGGTATGCGATGAGTCGCCCGGCAAATATCGCGCCGATCCAGCAGACCAGGGACAAGACAGCAAACGCGGCTGCCGACGATTCGATGTTTGCATCCGCGGCGTCCCAGTCCGCGATCCGCAGTTTGAGTCGGCGCTGCAAAAAAATGCCGAGGATGACGCCGGCAAGCACCGCCGAAATCTTGATCAGGAATGGCGCGCTTTGTACAAAAGTGGTCGCCTGGGAGGTAAACAATGCGCTTCCGGACAATGCGTTGAGAAGCAATCCCGTCCAGGCCAGGGGATACAGGCTGAGGAAAGCATTGAATGACACGCCGCGAATGATCCTCAGCATACGCAGGCCCAGCATGACGAAGATGCCGACAACGATTGCCAGGCCGATCGCGTGCAGGCCGAGCAAGAAGGGATATCCCCACAGGGACTCACCGACCCAGATAGCAAGCGCCGTGGATTCAAGCCATTCGAACACCGGCACTCCCCTTCATGCTTGTTGTCATGCCGACAGGCCGCGCATTGTACCGTTATGGCTGTGGATTATGGAGGTCTGGCTCGCATCGCGTAAAACACGTACAGTATTCCAGCATCTATGCGGGTCAGACATGTTAAGAGCATGGCCGGGGGTAGAGCATGAAATCGTTGCAATCTGTTGCGATTCTGGCACTCGGTCTGTGCATGGTCACGATCGGTGCTCAAGAACCGCCGGAAATTCTGCCGGGCAGCGTCAACGACATCATGGTGACGATCATCACGCCGGCAAGCAACACCATCTGGGGAATCGAAGATCCGCAAACAGATGAAGACTGGCAGGTGTATATCGATGCGGCCGCACAATTAATCGACGCGGCGACGCGGATCAAGTCCGGTGGTGCCGGTCCCAACGATTATTCCTGGGCCGGGAACCCGGAGTGGCAGCGATTCGCCGATGCACTGATCGAGTCGGGTCTGGAGATTCAGGAAGCGGCCCGTGCGGGCGATCTCGAAACCGTGATCATCATCTCCAACGACAAAATGTATCCGCCTTGCGAGGAATGCCACAGCTTGTTTCATCCTGGCCTGCAGCAACAGGAAGTTAATTAGCCGCCTATAGTTGCCAGTACATGAAGGCAGCCGAGCTGCCGGTGCCCGCAGGCGTACGATACAGCGCCTGGTAATCGACGAGATGACCTTTCAGGTAGGATCCCCGCAGCGAGCCATTCATCGCAATCCATGACTTGATTTCCGAGGATCCCGACTGGTAGTAGCCCTCGTGGTAGCTCAGCAGGTATTTGAGCTGGCCGCTTACCATCGCCTCGATGATATCGCGATCGAAGTCCTCGTCGACAACCGGGTGGCTCAGACCGCCGCTCGCGATTATGGCCACCCTGAGGTCCCTGTCCCAGATCCTCACCGCCTTGCCGATCATCCGGCCCAGCGCATAGCAGCGCGAGGTATCCGGCTGGTTCGGCGGGAAGAACGTATTGATGTCGATCGGCACGTTAGGGATCGGCTTGCCGCGAAATATCTGCTTGTAAATAAAACCATAGGCGTGCGGCATGCCGCTCGTATGCGAATATGCCGGATCCGCACGATACTGGCGGTGCGAATAAGTGACGTCGAAATCGTGCTTCATCGCCTGCCCGACGAGATACCTCGCAAGCTCCGGATGGCCGGGATATATCTGAATCTCCTTGTCAGGTAAATGGCCCTTGTCTGATATGTGAATATCGGCCGGCATGCGTTTCTTTTGCTCGATCGTACGCGGCATATTTTCGAAATGCTCGCAGCCCATGATCGTAAACGTTGGCCTCACATCATCGAGAAACATCTCTCCCTGGTCATTACCGAATATGATTACGACGTCGGGATCGGCGTCTGTAAAGATCTGGCTGATCCTGTTGATCGCCGCCTGTGACGTTGCGATTCGTTCCTTGAAGGTATTTATGTCCGTCTGCTCTCCGAGGTTCTGGTCGCTTCGCTGCTCGAGCAGGTCGGCGTATTTGACACGCTCGCCCTTGTACCACAACGGTTCCGCATCTTCGGTATCACGCTTCGCGTGATGCTGCCTATTCTGTATGGAGGTATGCAGTTGCGGTGCGTGAGCACACCCGATTGCCAGAACTATATCCGCCATTGATAGACCATGGTGAGCCGATTAAAGATTGAATATTCGCAGCGCATTACCATCACGAACTTTTGCAGCAGTTGACGCATCAAGCGTGTTAACGCGAGACAGGCAACCGACCATGTCGCCAATATTGTGCGGATAATCAGATCCGTACAAGACATTGTCCGTGCCGCCGACCTGCAAACAAAGGTCCAGCGCATCTTGCGCATAGACGACCGCATCATAATAGATGTGCTGCAAATAACTACTGGGCTTTTCCTTTATAACCTCGGAACATGCAGGAATCATCTCATGGCAGCGATCAAGCCGGCCAGCAATATAGGGCAGCGTGGCGCCGCCGTGCGCCACAATGATCTTGATATTCGGATAACGATCAAAAAAACCGTCGAAGATCATTCTTACGATTGCCAGCGTGGTGTCGAACATGAAGCCGACCGGCGGCACCAGGCCATACTCGTCCAGGTGCATTTCCGGGGTGCCAGGCGGCGCGGTCGGGTGTACGAGTACTGGCAGAGCCCGGTCATCGATCGCCTGCCATACCGGGGCAAAAACCGGGTCGGTCAGGTGCATGCCGTCAATGTTCGCGATAACCATCACGCCTACCGCGCCGGCGCTTGTGGTTCTTGTCAGCTCGGCAAGCGCCGCATCGGCATATTGCCACGGCAAGGAAGCAAACCAGGCAATACGATCCGGCCGGGCCCGATGCTGCTCCGCCATGTCGTCATTGACCATGGTTGCTGCCCTGGTGCTGACGGTCACATCACCAAAGTAGGCGTTCGGACACGTCAGCGACACGATGGCCAGATCGACCCCCGCCCTGTCCATGTCCCCGATACGGGCCTTGTAGTCCCACATTTCAGGCATCAGCGTCATGAACGGCGCGCCCAGCATGAAAATGCTGTCCTGCCCGGCCCTGGTGGCCTTCCTTTCGTACTTGGGTCCACCGTTGGCGGACAGCAACGCCAGGTACTCTTCGCTCAGCATGTGCGTATGCACATCAATGACAGCCATGCCGAGACGTCCCCCTGTCGATTCCTGTCTGCATATCAGGCGAGCTCATGTTGTCGACGCCATGTTGTTCGCCATTTCGACCGAACCCAGCGTCCGCGATATTTCGAGGGCGGTATCTTTTAATTGCGGCAGATATTGCATACCGCCGTCACTCGCCCTGACCGATTCGCCGCGGCTGGTCATGACGATAGTCAGCGCCGCCTGCAACTCCTCCGAGTGGTCAAAAATAGGCGCGGTTACGGTTGCATATCCGGAATTGTGAGCGTTGGCGTCGTACTCGTAAAACCGATCTCGGATGATTTGCAACTTGTTGCGCATCTTGCTCGCATCGAACGCCAGTTCCTGGTCTGTATAACGCTCACTGCGCATTGCCAAGACGCGTTCGCGCATATGATCCGATGAATAAGCCAGTATCAGCCTCGCGGCCGGAGACATCGGGATCGTCCAGCGTGTCCCGCGCACCACCTTCGGTCCGATGGTCTTGCTGCTGCTTATATTTGACACGATGAGCGCGTCGCCGCCGGCGGGAATCGCCAGCAACAGCGTTTCGTCGATCTCGTTGCGCAATCTGACCATATAGCGATACGCGATATTGGTGATCTCGTACTGGTCTAGCGCCGCCTTCGACAGCCGGAACAATGCCAGCCCCAGACGATAGCCGCTATTGTCGGGCATGCGGGCAACCAGTCCCAGCTCCGTCAAGGTGCTCAGGTGTCGCGATACCCGCGCCTTTGTCATGTTGAGATTGGCGGCAATGTCGGTCACCCGTTGCGGTCGTCCGCTTTCGGCCAGAAACTCGAGCAGTTTCACGGTCACGACGACGCTGTGCACCGTGGATGAGTTCGACTTTTCGCGAATAGGCGTAACCATGCTGCGTACTTGGAGTTATTGTGATTCAGCTGGCAGACTCACCGATTCTAACCCGTTCGGTGATGAATTTCGCATAGCGTAACAGGTTATCGTCGCTTGTCGCTGCGGCGGCGAGAGGCGATACACGGGTACAATTAGCCTGAATACGCCGTTCCGTAAGCCAGTCGGGGGAGTGCAGCCACTTGAGTTTTCTCGAAGTCTTCTACATGGAGTTCGTCCCGTTCTTCCTTGTCACGGTCATGATGGCGATGGGTCTCGCCCTGACCGTGCAGGACCTCAGGTTGGTGTTCAGTCGCCCGAAGGCCATCGTAGCGGGGCTTTCGGCGCAACTTATTCTGCTGCCTCTGCTCGGCATCGGCTTCGGTATTCTCTATGGCAGCCCGCCCGTGATCGCGGCCGGGGCGATAATTCTTTGTGCCTGCCCGGGCGGCGTAACATCCAATGCCTACACATTTTCGGCAAAAGCGGATATCGCTCTGTCGATCGGCCTGACCGTCGTGGCGAGCCTGATTACCGTATTCACGATTCCCATGCTGACCCTGTTCGCACTCGAGCTGCATCTCGACCGGTCCGAAATACCGGATCTGTCCATCCTCGAAATGATCTGGACGTTATCGCGATTTACCGTCGTTCCGGTCGCAATCGGCCTGGCGCTCCGCGCATGGAAACCCGAGATTGCCGGGAAACTCGTCGATCCGCTGCGCCTGCTGGCGCTGGTGTCGCTGATAATCATCGCGGTCGTCGGCACCATTAACGCCTGGGATACCATCATATCCAGCATCTGGACCACTGGCCTGTTGATGGCAACGATCAATGTCGTCGCAATGTCCATCGGTTACGGACTCGGTAAGCTGCTGCGGCTGCCATTCAAACAAATGGCCAGCATCACCTTTGAGATAGGCGTGCAGAACCTGTCGATGGCCTTATTTGTCTGTCTGACTTTCCTGAAGTCACCGGATCTTGCCGTCGCAACATTTGTCTACGCATTCTTTATGAAGGTGACGGCGCTGTCATTCGTCTGGTATGTGCGCAAGCGTCTGGCATCTGACGAGTCGATGTTGCGCGACACGCCGGCACTCGTCAGCGAATGACTCAGTTGACGTGCAATGAATAGGCGATCAATCCGCCCACGGCCATCGGTATGGCAAAGAAGATGAAATTCGCCGACATATCGAAGCCGGCGGCGATGAGATAGCCGGCAATCGCCGGCCCCGCGACCGCACCCAGCCTGCCCAGTCCGATTGCCCAGCCGATACCGGTACTGCGAATCTCCGTCGGATAGACTTTGGATGCGGCAGCGTAGAAGCCGGTGAAACCGCCTTGCTGAAGAATCCCGATGACCAGGATCAATGCCATTAATAACGGCAGGTTATTGGGTGCATACGCGAATATGACCATGCCGATTGCCGACCCAAACGACAACACGAATATCAGATTGGACAGCTTCCATCGGGTCGACATCCATCCCATGATATAGATGCCGATGACGCCACCCAGATTGAAGTTAAAAAACGCGTCATGACCGACAGATGACGGATAGCCGGAATCTTCCATCAGTTTCGGAATCCAGCTCATCAGGAAGTAGAGGGTACTGATACACAGGAAGAATGCCGCCCACAGGGTAATTGTCTTCCTGCGGTGCTGTGGTGCCAGCAACTTCAGCATGACCTCGATGAAATTGCTGTCCCTGCCTTGCTCCTCGAGGGGCATTTCCGGCAACGCAGTCAGCGTCGGTTTTTTCAATTTTCTAAGGATCTGGTTGACGCGTTGCAGCGCGTTTTCCGGCCTTCGCTGAAACAGGTATTTCAGAGATTCGGGGATCAGCGCCCAGGCCACCAGGCCCATGGCCAATGTGAATACGCCACCGAACCAGAACATGCCGCGCCAACCATAGTCCGGCATGATGAATCCGGCAACGACCGAGGTCATCATGGCGCCCATGGGATATCCGGAGGTCACCACGGCGACCGATGCTGCGCGATACTTGTCGGGACTGTACTCCGCAGCCAACGTAGCCTGGCACGCCAGCATGGCCCCCGCGCCCATGCCGCTGATAAACCGCAGCAGGATGAATTCGAGCAGTGAGTTCGCATTCGCGGTCAGGATGATGGACGCACCGACGAGGCAGATGCTGATGATGATCAACTTGCGCCGGCCGATAATGTCCGATACGGGCGCGAGAAACATCGCGCCGGCAATCATGCCGGCCAGCGCAAAGCTGAAGATCCATCCGAGGCGGTCCGGCGTCAGCTGCAGCTCCGCCGACACGGCGCCCGCCACGACTGCCATCGCCGTGATATCGAAGCCATCGAGCATGTTGAAGAACAGGCACAACAAGACGACCAGCAATTGCTGTGCGCTAACCTCACCATTGTCGATGACTTCGGCGACGATACTTTCGCTGCTTGTGGCATTGGCGGCTTCCGCCATGCTAATTCTCCAGTGTCAATCGCTTGCCAAGCGCCGCAAAAATCTACTGTTACCTTGACCGGAAAATCTGCCGATTGCAAAACATTTTGCGTTATCAGCGGTGCCGAGCGGCTTTTACCTGTCCGGATCAGTTCGCCGCGTTCGCCTCGACGTGAACGTTGACAGTAACGAATCGACCGATCCACCGCGTGTCGGACCATTCGCCCGCGCCCAGATCAAGTGCGAGCCGGTCGAGCTCGGCAGCTCCGTCCAGCACATAGGTCCCGCCATCACGTGACACCCTGAATTCCAGATTTACAGGAAAAGTCCTGCCTTTGACCGTCAGCGCACCGAGCGCAGCGTAACTTCCGTCATCTTTAGGCGTGAAGCGGCTAGCGAAGAAACGGACCTCGGGGTACTTTTCGCCATCGAACCACTCCGCCTGCTGCAGTAATTCGTCGCGGTCGTCATCGTGAGTTTCGACCGACGCGACAACGACCCTGACATCGAAAAGACCTTCAGCGACACGCGCCTCATCGAAATGCAGGTCGGCACGCCATTCCCGCCACTCGCCATTCACGCCGGCGCCCGCCTGCATTGCCGTAAATCTGATCTGGCTCGCTGCGTAATCGATGCTCCAGGCTTCGAGGTCGGTCGTGCCGCTCGTGGCCGCGGTCGTGCTCAATGGCGTGCCGGCAGCGACAACAGTTCCTGCATCAGTCCGGACGCGAGTCAAGGTTGCGGATCCCAGCGCCGCGATCGCGACAAAAACGAGTATCGGCCCTGCCGATGTAATCCGGGCCAGCGCCCTATCCTTTCTCAGCGAATGCAGGACCGCGCCCGCAATGTGTACCAGCACGATGGCAAATAGCAGCGTGGCATGCAGCTCGTGGATGTCCTCGAACTTCTCCTCGAGTGCCGGGTCGGGCGCGACCAGGTCAGGCAGGGCCACGAGGTTGAACCAGCTGACGCTGTGAGCCGACGCGGAAGACGTCAGCCAACCGGTTATTGGCAGCAGGAAGATCAGTGCATACATCGACCAATGGCTTATTTGCGAAGCAATGAACTGCCATTCCGGCATCGGTAGTGCCCTCGGCACCCCTTGCCACATGCGCCAGGCCAGTCGCAGCACAGCCAGCAAAAAAATGCTTATGCCGACAGACTTGTGATTTGCGAGAAGAACCAGCTCCTCGAGCGGTGTCCCGGCATTCTCGGCGAGCTTTGCCAGGACGAACTGCAGCACGATCAGCGCGGCGATGAGCCAGTGCAAATATCTTGCTACGGGATGGAATCGCTGCTGTTGCAACGGTTTCTATGCGGCGAGATCGAAGCTCGCGACGGTACAGCCGACGGCGAATATCGGCAGTTCAGCCGTATAGAATTGCAGCTCGCCTTTACCACCTGCGGCGGCCGCAATCGCAATGAATGTCCGAATCTCGAAGCCGCCCTGTCCGGCGTCGCGATAGGTTTCCTCGTCCGTATAATCGAGCAGCGCATCCTTGTCATTACGCATCAGGCGATCGAGAAAGTCCCGATCCCATTCCTCGTTGATCTTTCCGGAGTCGGGCGTTGCCGGCCAGTGGGAGATGCCGCCCGTACCGACCACAGCGATTTTTTCCGGCACCGAATCGCAGGCACGCCGCAGCGCTTCACCGAATGCCCAGGCGCGGTGCAACGGTGTCAGTGGCGGCCCCTGACAGTTGATGTTCACGGGAATGACCGGCAGATCGTAGCGCGGGGTCAGGAAATGTAACGGCACCATGATGCCATGATCGAATTTCCATTCTTCGGCAAACGCGGTATCGACCGTCTGCATGACCTCGCGAAGCAGTCGCGTACCGAGGTCCGGTGCGCCGGGAACCTTCGTCTTCGGTATCTTGAGCCACTCCGGGTCTTCGATTGGCCCTTCATAGATCTCACCAATGCCCATGCAGTATGCCGGCATGTTGTTCATGAAAAAGTTGCCGAAATGCTCTGCGGCAATGACGATCAGCGCCTCGGCACCCGAGTCTTCGATCTGCTGTCGCTGTGCGTCGAGATGGGAATAAAACTCGTCACGCTTCGCGACGTTTTCGACCAGGCCCGCACGCCCTGTAATGCCTGGCGCATGGCTCAAGACACCCGCGTAAACCAGGCTCACCGGTGTTTCTCCTCTTCGGTGAAACTTTGCCCGCCGCCTGTCATCGCATACACACCGTCGCGCACGGGACCATGCTGCTTGATGCCCTCCCTCATCAGGTCGAGATAGTCGAACCACTCGATGCCGAGAAATGCGGCATAGTGCATCAGGATCTGGCCATTCACGCCGAGCACGTACAGCAGGCCGATATCTCCTTCCCGGAGCGCGCTTGCTTCCTCTTCCGTGAGCTCGTATTCGCCGAGAAGCCCTTCCAGGTCATCACGATATCGTTCCTGCGCAATCTGCTCGCGATTCAGGACATAAAGAAACTTTTGCAGGTAATAAAGACTCATCAGGCTCCCAATTTGGGTACGCGATGGCTACCCAGTGCAATACAGACGTTCTTCGTCTCCATGTAAAACTCGAAGCTGTAATCGCCGCCGTCGCGGCCGATGCCGCTGGCTTTCATGCCGCCGAACGGGGACGGCAGGTGCCGGTTATTTTCGGAATTGACCCAGATCATACCGGCATCGATATTTTTCGCGAGCCTGTGACTTCTACCTACGTCATTGGTCCATACGTATGCGGCAAGCCCATATTCTATGTCGTTTGCAATTGCCAGTGCCTCGTCTTCGTCCTTGAAGGAAATCGCGGTCAGGACCGGCCCGAAGATTTCCTGCTGCGCAATCCGCATGTCGTTGCTGGCGCCTGTAAACAATGTCGGTTCGACGTAATTGCCGGCGCCCTCGACCGCATGGCCTCCTGCCGCGATCTTCGCGCCATCCTCTGCCGCGACGCCGAAGTAACTCACCACCTTCTCGAAATGGCGCGTGTGCACGAGGGGCCCGATCTCGGTCGCCGGGTCGAGCGGGTGCCCGAGCTTGAGCTTGGCAACCCTTTCCACCAGCTTTGCATTGAATTCCTCCTGGATGGATTCCTGCACCAGCAGCCGGCTCGATGACGTGCAGCGCTCGCCATTCAGGCTGTAAATCATGAAGACGACCGCGTCCAGCGCGCGGTCGAGATCGGCGTCTTCGAATACGATGACCGGATTCTTGCCGCCGAGTTCGAAGTGAACGCGCTTCAGTGTATCCGCGCCCTGCCGCATGATATGGCGTCCGGTCATGGATTCGCCGACAAAAGCGACTGCCTTGATCGCCGCATGCTCCGTCAGGGATTTGCCCGCAACTTCGCCGAGCCCTTGCACGCAATTGAGTACGCCGTCCGGCAAGCCGGCTTCGTGCGCGATCTCGGACAACATCATGGCAGTGTACGGTGACCATTCGGCCGGCTTGTGCACGACCGTGCACCCGGCCGCAAGCGCTGGCGCAATCTTCCAGGTCGACAACATGAACGGCGTGTTCCACGGCGTAATGACGCCCACTGGCCCTATCGGCTGGCGAATCGTGTAATTCAGGTGTTCGTCTGCCGGCAAAGCCAGGCCGTCCTTCGCGGCGGGCGCCATGTCCGCAAAAAAGCGGAAGTTCTCGGCGCCGCGTATTGCCGCCTTGCTCATAAAGCGCAAGGGTTGCCCCGAGTCGTAACTTTCGACCAGCGCAATGTCCCGCGCACGATCGACGATTGCATCCGCCACCTTGTGCAATAACTTCTTGCGTTCCTTGCCTGGCATCTCACGCCATTCCCCGAACGCGGTTTCCGCCGCTTTGCAGGCAGCATCGATATCGTCGGCATTGCCTGCTGCGACTTTGCCGATGACGCTGTTATCGATCGGCGTCAGGCTCTCGAACGTCTGCCCGGAGCGGCCATCGTCGTGCTCGCCGTCAATAAAATGTGGCAAGGTACGTTTGCGAAAGCGCTTCAGCAGTTTCTCCGCCGCCCTGACATTCTTTTTCAAATCACTGGACATTTATTTTTCCTTCTGGCGTGCAGCGAGGTAGTCACGCAGATTGTTCTTTTTCCACCGCAGATCCGCATCCAGTTCCTGTATCTCGTAAGAGATGGCAAGCGGCGACGACGAGTAAACCGGTTCGAGAAAATCGCAAAGCGCCTGATAGAGCTTCTCGCCGGCCGCCTTGCGCACATCGAACGGCCGCCCCGGCGCGAGCCGCAGGACCACATTGATAAACGCGTTATCCGGATGCCCGTCGGCGATCTGGTAGTGCTGCCGCGCCACGGCCCGCGTACGCAATCCGCCGAGCGGCAGTGCGTCGATGCTCGCCGCCGTCTCGTGCAGCACTTTGACGAGCGCATCGATGTTTAGGCCGGTTTCCAGATTTGCTGAATATTCAATGATTTGGTGTGGCATCTGCCGCCTTGTTTGAATTCATTTAACATGTTAAGTATACTGCCTCCCGAGCATTCGTCAAGTAGGCAACGCGAGGTGAGCCGATGTCCGTGCTGGACCGCATCAAGGGATCGATCCCGCCCGTCATTACGCCGTTTACGGACGGCGAGGTCGATTACGACACTTACAGGGCGCTGGTCGAGTTCCAGGTATCGCAGGGCTCGCACGGCGTGCTGGTAAATGGTACGACCGGCGAGCCGTCGACCCTGACGACGGAGGAGCGGAACTACCTGGTCGACATCGCCGTCGAGACAGTGGCCGGAAAGATTCCGGTCGTCGCGGCGACCGGTTCGCAATCACTGGCGGAAACCGAGGTATTGACCGGGCACGCGGTGCAAGCCGGCGTCGACGCGTTGCTGATCGTGACGCCCTATTACATCAGGCCACCGCAACGCGGGCTGATCGAGTATTACCTGAAACTCGCCGGTCAACATGAAACGCCGTGGATGATCTATCACATCCCGGGAAGAACCGCGGTCAATGTCACGCTGGACACGATGCAAGTCATCCGCGACAAGTCACCGCATTTCGTCGGCATGAAACACGCCGTCAACGACCTCGGCTTCGTCACCGAATGCCTGGCCGCTTTCGGAGACGACTTCAAGATATTTGTCGGACTCGAGGAACTCTCATTTCCGATGATGACGCTCGGCGCCTGCGGGCTTATGAACGCCGTCGGCAACCTGCGCCCGGCGATCCTTGCCGAGATGTGCGAGGCAGTCTGGTCGAGTGACATGAAAAGCGGCCGCGAACTGCACCAGCGATTACTGGAAATCAACCAGGCCGTGTTCTACGAGACAAATCCGATTCCGATGAAATACATGATGAAAAAGCTCGGCATCATTCCGTCCAACGAGCACCGTCTGCCAATGCTGCCGGCAACACCGGAGCTCGAAAAGCGCCTGGATGGCGTGTTGGAACGTGCCGGCATGCTCAAGGAAAATGCCGCGTGAGATTTCTGAGTTTCGCAAGGGATGGCAAACCGAGCTTCGGCGCAGTGATCGACAGCGGTGTCGTCGATCTCGGCGCCTTGCATCCGGAGCTGCCGGATCTGCGCGCAGCGCTACGCGGCAACCGGCTTGCCGCATTGGCAGACGAGGCGGTAGCCGCGGAGGCAGATTGCAGTCTTCAGGACATCGTGTTCTTACCGACCATCCCGAATGCCGAGAAAATAATCTGCATCGGCGTGAACTACGCGAACCGCAACGAGGAATACCAGGACGGGACTGAACCGCCGAAATACCCGAGCGTATTCATGCGCACACGCGAATCACTGGTGGGACACGGGCAGAACATCATGGATCCGCCTGAATCCGATCAGCTCGACTACGAGGGCGAGATCGTCATCGTCATCGGCAAGCAGGGCCGGCGTATTCCGGAAAGTGAGGCGCACCAGCATATTGCCGGCCTGACGATCATGAATGAAGGCTCGGTCCGCGATTACCTGCGGCACGCCAAGTTCAACGTGACCCAGGGCAAGAACTTCGCGAAGTCGGGCGCACTCGGCCCGTGGATGGTTGCCGCCGATGAGCTCGACCCGATGGGCGAACTGCGCGTGATGACTCGCGTCAACGGCGATAAAAGACAGGACGACACGACAGAGAACCTGATGTTTCCTTTTCGTTACCTCATCAGCTACCTGTCGACCTTCTATCACCTGAAGCCCGGCGACATCATCGCGACCGGCACACCGAACGGCGCCGGCGCACGGTTCGATCCGCCGAAGTACCTGAAAGACGGCGATGTCGTCGAAGTCGAGGTGCCAGGGATCGGCGTACTGCGCAACGCGGTGGCGGCCGAAGAGGTGTGATATGAGCGTACCGGCCGACAAATCCATGCCGCTCAGGGATTTCCAGCACTCCCTGTCGATGGAGCTGCTCAAAGCCCGCGAGGCGGCGATGTCGCGTTTCCGGCCGATGCTCAGGAGGCATGGCCTGACGGAACAGCAGTGGCGCGTCATTCGCGCACTGGCCGCATACCAGCAGATCGACGCAAGCGAACTCGCCCAGAGAAGCTTCCTGCTGGCGCCGAGTCTCACCAGGATCCTGCAGTTCCTGGAGCGCGAAAAACTGGTCAAACGTTCATCCGATGCCAATGATCAACGGCGTTCCGTTTTCGTGTTAACGGGCAAGGGAAGACGGCTTTATGAGGAGGTCGGCCCGGATTCGGAAATCTTGTATTCAGAAATCGAGGAACAATTCGGGGCAGATAAACTCGAGAATCTGTACCAATTACTGGCCGAGTTTTACACGGCGCTATCTAATGAGGATAGCGATTAGCATTGCAAATACGGCACAGAAACGTGATCGGTGACGCGAGACAAATAGCTGTTCTGATCCTGACGGCAGTGTTTTTTTCAGGCTCGTGCTCCGCGTTACACAATGACTCTATTGCTACCGATCAAGTGGCAGCGCCTGCACTCGATTTCAATTACATCTCTGTCAATGATGATCGGATTCGTACCCACCATGCACTTGAATATGAGGTCTCGATATCTGGTGATTTCAAAATTACGCCACCGAAAAACCGGATCGACTACTTCAATAGCACGCCGTACAGAATTTCACTGGCGGCCTTCATCACCGATGATAGTGCGCTAATGATTCACGCCGAGGAAGTGGCCGATTCCAGTGGCGCGTCCGATTACAGTCATCTGGCTGTGACGGAATGGCCAGACGAGACATTCCGGTCGAGTGGCCCAGATTGTTTGCAGATCCCGGCCGAAGAGGTAGAGGAAGAGCATGATCTGTCCTGGCTTCGCCAGAACGGATTCGAGTCATCAGGAAGCATATTGTACGCGCAATACTTCGCGACTACTGCAGACATGAACACCGAACTCGTCATCAGCATATTGCAACGCGTGGCCTCGTGCGATGAGGCGTTTGCCAATTCAGAGCTTATCCGTGCATTGCAGGCCAGAACGTCGGTAAACAAGGTCAAATTAAGTTCTGGGACGAGCGCAGGTCCGGCACATCATTGAAGTCACTGCGAGCATCTGCACCTGCTGGAAAACGGCCGCCGATCAGCGCTGTTTTCACCGCGTTGGCATGGCCGCTTTATCACCTGCGAGCAGACATTCAGCTAGACTTGCTCCAGAGGGCCGCCAACGACCCGATCCGGTCATTCGCTGGAACGAGGCGTCCCCGATTGTTTTATTTCCAGGTTGGTAATGCGTATGGATATTAAGCTGGCCGCGACTGTTTTCGGAGTCGTGTTTCTTGCAGAGCTCGGCGATAAGACCCAGCTGGCCACACTACTGTTTTCGGCAAAGTCTCCCGAAAGCCTTGTTACCGTGTTTTTGGGGGCGTCGCTTGCTCTCGTGTTGACGTCCGCGATTGGCGTATTGGCGGGTGGGCTGGTTGCTCAGTACGTCAGTCCGAGGCTCTTGTCCTATGTTGCTGGTGCCGGTTTCATAATAATTGGCGCATGGACCATCTGGCAGTCGACGGTCGCGGGATGATCATCCGTCCGGAGGATCCCTGTCGCCGAAAAGGGGGTCCCGATCGCTCGCAAATTGCGTCGCTCCGCATGTCCGCTCTGCGGAATAGCGGTCAATCGAATGACTTGCGCTGACGTCGCCTAGGTGGAGACGGCAGCGAGGGGGAAATTGCGATACTGGCTGCCGTTTTCGTCGATGAAACCGACGCGGATGCCGTAGCTATCATTTCTCAGCCAGCGGTAGATTTGCCGCACGTGCGGTTCAATGCCTGGAAACGCCAGGTCCTTCCACGGCAGCTCGTGTTCGTCGAACCAGCCGAATTCGACCGCTTCCTCGGTGCGAGTCGTATCCGGGATCTGGTCAAGGTGACAGCGAAACACGAGGTGCGTCTGCGCCATGTGCAGGATGGAACTGACGCTGACGAGGAGCATCTTGTCGGCCGGGACATCGATGCCCGTTTCCTCGCAGAGTTCCCTGCTTGCGCCAGCTTCCGGCGTCTCGTCGCTCTCCATGTAACCACCGGGCATCGCCCACTTGCCGACGGCCGGGGCAGTACCGCGTTTGATCCAGAGTATCTCCTCGCCCACGCAGACATAGGTAGCAACGAGGACGCTCGGGCTCTGATAATGTGTTTTGCCACAATCCGTACAGACGTACCGCTGCCTTTCATCGCCGGCAACTGTCTGCAACGATACTCTCGCTCCACAGTCGGAACAGAAATTCATCCTTAGTCGGTTCGGCTGAGCAGCTCGTCGACACGAGCCATCATGTCGTCCTTGTTGTAAAGGTCATAGTAGATCGATGCCATGATCTGTTGCGGCCCGAAGAAAAAACGCTCGTAGAGCACCTGCCGGTTGCCGAATCCGGACACGGCCACGTCATGTGCCAGGCGAAACAGCGCGATCCTGTCCTTGCTCTCCAGGTTTACGGTCTGAAAATACCGGGCGACGTCTTCTTGCAGGTCGTTCGTCAGATCGGCCTCGGTCGGCGTTGCCATCAGCGAGCTCGAACCGAGCATGTGAATCGTCTCGATAAGTTTCGGATACATTTTCGGGAACAGATTGCGCGACGTATCCAGCGGCCGCCGGAGCGGCACATAGTTGCCGTACTTGTCCTCGTGCGCCTGGGACTCGCCACTGAAGCGGAGAGCGCGCACCATCTCCGCAGCCCACATGCACTCGGCAATCTGTCCACGCACTGTCATGTCTTTGTCCTTGCCAGTGGCCTGCGCCATCTTGCACAGGAGCCCGACGATGAATTCCGCCTTCGCCAGCTTGCCGCATATGACCTGGTGCATCATGTGTATGATGGCATTGGTCTCCGCGAATGCGCGGTTGCACATCAGCGGGTCCCGATACATGAAGACGCGTTCCCATGGGACGAGAACGTTATCGAAGAGCACGACCGCGTCCATCTCCTCGAATCGCGACGACAGCGGCGCATCGAAATGTGACTTGCCGTGATCGTAGGTGTCGCGGCAAATCATCTTCAGTCCCTTGGTGGCAACCGGGATCGCGAACGCGAAGGCAAACGGAATGTTGTCCTCTGATGCAGTCAGCAAGCTTGACGGGAAGACTTCGATTTCATCGGAGTGTGGTCCGAGCGTCGCAAGCAGTCGGGCTCCGTTGACGATGATTCCCGCGTCGGTCTCCTTGACGACCTGCAGTGCGACCTGTTCGCTGGACCTGCCCTCCTTGGCCATCTGGAAATTGTAGGTCGGATTAATGAGCGTATGCGTCAATACCTTGTCATTGTTGCGAATGTACTCGTAATAGTTGCGCATGTTCTGCGCGTATTCCGGCTTGTCCTCGGCCAGGAAATCGGCGGCAGCCGCAAACGACATCATCGATGCATTCTTGTAATCCGGGGTACGACCGAACATGCCATTCGACCAGGTCGCCCACTCGTAAAACGAAGCACCGCGTCTTTCGATGTCCTCGCGCGACTTCGGGATCATGTACGAGGTCGCATATCGCTTGCCGTTCTCTGCGTAGGTAATCGTGTCCTGGTAATGCGGGTCGAATTGCCTGTCCATGAAAGCGGCGAGCGTATGCGCGCCGCGACTCAAGCCGGGGTGCAAGGTGACATCGGCAACTCGCTCGCCATGGATCCAGACTTCGCGATCGTCACGCAGTCCTTCGAGGTAATGCTTGCCGTTACGAATGCCCTGCCCGCTGTCTGCACTGGTCTTGCTCATAATGCACCTGTCATCGTGTTGGTTCCTGTCAAAATCAATCTTGTCGCGGCAATCCGCTCAGTCGCGCGGCTCGTCGTCGATCGACGATATCTGCTCGAGCCCGGACATCAGCGAGTCCCATGTCCCGGCGTCGACCGAGCTGCGCAGTTCGTCATAGGCCTGGTCTACACGCGGCCTGACCTTGGCTTCGAGCGCCTTTCCCTTGGCCGTCGCGTGCACGTAAACGTGTCGCCGGTCGGTGGCGGAACGGCGGCGTTCGGCAAGCCCGCTCGTGGTCAGGCGATCGACGATGCCGACGAGGCTTGGTGCCGGAATCAGGGTCAGATCGGCGAGCTCGCGAAAGGCGATCTCGTCGTGCTGCCACAGCACCCGGAGCACTCGCCATTGCTGTTCCGTGAGCCCGAACTCGCCGAATATGCGGCGAAACCGCGGCATCACCGCGTCCAGCGAGCGATACAGCATCATTGGCAAAGAGCGGCTGAACTCCTGCATTGCGCAGTCACCGGGATTTAGTTAATATGTTAATTATTAATATATTAATTAAATCACTCGCTTTGTCAAGCCAGAGAAGGGGGGTCAATGGATCAGACGATGCAATTCCGCCGTTGCCTCGGGAAGTTCGCGACCGGCGTCACCGTGGTTACCTGTGCCGACGACACCGGCAAGCCCTATGGCATTACTGCCAACAGTTTCAGCTCGGTGTCGCTGGAGCCCAGGCTGATCCTGTGGAATGTCGCAAAGGTGTCGAACTCGCTGCAGGCATTTCTCGATGCCGAATTCTTCGCCGTCAATATCCTGGCAAGTGACCAGAAAGACCTGTCAGTCCATTTCGCCAGGTCCGATCACACCTTCTTCGACACGGTGGAAATTCTGAGAAACGAGGAAAATGTCCCAGTGCTTCCACATACGCTCGCACGCCTGGACTGTCGCACGTATCAGATCCACGACTGTGGTGATCACCACATTATTATCGGCGAGGTTCAGCGGTTTGCATCCAGCAAACGCCAGCCGCTCCTGTTTTTTGGCGCCGAATACAGAGTACTGGATCCCGCAAATTATCCCTGAGAGGCCGCCGCCGAGGCCGGCTGCAACTACTCATCGATACGCCGGGTCTGGCCACTACTCGCCGCGTACGTGCGTGTCGTACCAGGCGAGGTATCTTGCGTAGCGATCTTTCTGGAAACTCGGCCTCGATATACCGTGTGATTCGTCCGGATAAACGACCAGCTGCGTCGTAATTCCACGCCGCCGCAGGGCCAGGTAGAGCTGTTCCGAATTCTGAATCGGCACATTCCAGTCTTCCATACCGCCCATGATCAGCGTTGGCGTTGTCACCTTATCGACGTCATTGAACGGCGAAATCTTTTCCCACACCTCGCGATTCTCCCAGGGCAGCCCGAGCTCCAGTTCCCATTCCAGCTGATAGTGATCGTGACCGTAATTCGCCAAATAATTGACCTCGCTGGCACCGGTGATCGCGCCCTCGAAACGATCTGTCTTGGTGATGACGTAGTTGGTCAGGATGCCGCCATAGGACCAGCCACCGACGCCGAGGCGCTCCGGGTCGGAGTAACCCTCGGCTATCGTGTAATCCACTGCGGCCATGACGTCTTCGAAGTCCTTGACGCCCCATTCTGCAAAAATCGCTGCAGAAAAGTCCTGCCCATAACCGCTCGAGCCACGAGGATTCGATATGACCACGACATATCCATTCGCGGCGAAGAACTGGGCCTCCCTGTTAAACGAAAAATCATATTGAGAAACCGGGCCACCGTGAATGCGCAGGATGGTCGGATATTTCTCGCGTGGATCGTAGTCCGGTGGCGTGAAAACGAATCCTTCGATCTCTGTGCCGTCGGCACTGGGGAAAGTAACGTTCTCGACCGCGGCAAGCCGCCGTTCGTCGAGCAAGCCGTCATTGGTATGCGTCACCTGCTCCAAAGAGCCCTCCCGCCACAAAAATATCTCTCCAGGAATCCGCGGCGTACTGAGCCGAATCGCGACAACCCCGGATTTGTGCAATGAGAATTCCCTGACGCTGAGTTCGCCGCTTACCAGCCGTTGCACACGATTACTGGCGAGATCGTATTGCGCCAGGTGTTGTTCGGCACTGTCCTCGAGAACGAATAGTATTGCGTCGTCATCAGGCGCAAAGACCGGCGACAGGACATTGCGATCGAGCGCAGTAGTCAGTACCCGTTCCTCGCCGCCTGCAGCAGGTACGATCGCAAGATGATTGGTCGCGTACCAGATCAGTTCGGGTTCGGTAACGCAAACGTAGGTAATCGTTCGGCCATCGTTACTCCACGACGGACTGGTATCGGAGCCGGGATTGCTGGTAACCTGCCGCGCTGTCCGGGTCTCGGCATCGCCCTCTGCAGAAACGATCCAGATGTCGGTATTGTCGTTACTGTCGGGCTCTTCGCTCCGGTTGCTGCTGAATGCAATTGCGCTGCTATCCGGGCTCCAGGCAGGCTGCATATCATCGAAGTCGCCGAATGTCAGCTGCAGCGGTTCCGATTCACGCCCGCTGACCAGGTACAGATGATTGCGGCTCCGATCCAGATACGGCACACCGTCACGTTTGAATTGCAGCCGGTCGATCACGAATGGCAGCGGTTTTGCTTCTTCGCCTGCTTCTTCCGCCGCCTCTTCGGCCAGATCAGTGGCCGTTTTGTCCTTGATAACCAGCAGCATTTTCTCGCCGTCGGGTGCCCACAAGAAATCGACTACGCCCTGATCTACGTTGGTGTATTGCTGTGCATCACCGCCACGAAGATCCAGCGTCCAGACCTGGGTCTTCGCATTCTCCTCTTCTCCCTTTGCGGCGAGAAAACCCAGGAACCGCCCGTCCGGGCTCCAGCGCGGCGTTGACGCCGAATAGTCTCCGGAGGTCAGTTGCACGACCTCGTCCCCGTCGCTTGATACCATGAAAATCTGCGTTGATGACTCGTCTTCTTCGAAATCGTTCGCTTCGACGGTATAAGCAATCCAGTCGCCGCTCGGACTGATCTGGGGATCAGCTACCGATTTCAATGACAAAATATCTTCGAGAGTAAGAATTCCCGACGTATGCTCATCCTGGCACCATCCGGCCAGTGGCACGAACAGTAATAGTGCCACCGTGAGCGCCACGTATGTTCTGACATTAGGCATGGAATAGGCCTCTTGATTCTTTTTTATGCGGGTGCAGCCTAATCAATTTCGATCGGATTGCAATAGTCATTAACCCGCATGATGGCAGGTAATTAATAGAATAAAGCGCAGATACTGAATTAGTTGCTTGAATTCTTTTGCGACCCTCAACAGCGAAGGTTTCGTCGTTAAAGGTATGCAGGAGATGCACAACGCTGGTGCGATTTCCATCGAGATTTTCGAAAGCGACGATGCTCGCTATCAGACCTCGACATGCGCGGCCGCAGGCGCCGATTGATCTTAGTTGGCCGTTTCCTCAGCCTGGCCCAGCTTGCGGTAGTAATCCGCGACAATTTCCCTGTGTTCTTCAGGAATCTCGTCCGCGGCATTTGTCCTTACGCTGACGCCGTTCTTTCTCGCCACCCTCGACAAGGCCAGCTCCATTTGTTCGACGAGAGACAATGCGCGGCGCGATTCTTCATCGAGCAAAGCCGGATTGCCGCTGAAATCTGACGCCCGGATCTCGACCGCAAGCCGGCGCAGGTGATCTATGTCCTGAACCGTAACGCCGGCCGCGCGAAAATCGCGGAACAGGTTGAATACGTCCTGCGAGATATCGTCGGCGCGGATCTCGAGGTCGCGGGTGAAATCGAGGTCGCCATACTCGATGCCGCTGGATTGCCGCCGCCAGTCATCAGGCCCATTGTTCCAGTATGCGCCGCCCCTTGCGATGCCCTCCGCCAGTCGCTGCAACTCTCTTCGGAGTTGCTGCGTTTCCGCCAGGGTCTCGGCGAATTCGTCCCGCT
>JBFFKF010000020.1:0-33247 GCA_041555515.1 Woeseiaceae bacterium | reverse complement strand
GGCCGTTGTCATACAGCATTTTCTCGAAATGCGGGATCTGCCAGTAGCGGTCGACGGAGTAGCGGCAAAAGCCGCCGCCGAGTTGATCGTAAATGCCACCCTCGGCCATGCGGGTCAGGCTAAGCGCCACCATGCCCAGTGCCTCGAGGTCCGGTTCGCTGCCGTGTGCGCCGGCGCGCCAGTGACGAAGCAGCCGATCAATGGTACTCGGATGGGGGAATTTCGGGGCGGTGCCGATGCCACCGTATTCCCGGTCATAGGACTGCACCACACTGTTACGCGCCGCGTTTAACGGTTGCGCGGTAAGTTCGAGACTTGCATCGGCGGGCCGCGGTTCGAGCTTGCCGAATATATCGATAAGTTTGCGGCCCTGGTCCTCGACTTCGTCGCGGTTTTCCCGGTAATAGTCGGCAACCCGCGTGATCAACTCGGTGAACGAGGGCATGCCGTAACGCGCAGTTTTCGGAAAATAGGTACCGCCAAAGAACGGGCGCTGGTCATGCGGGTCCAGGAACATCGTCAACGGCCAGCCTCCGGCGCGTTGCGTGAGCAGTTGATGAGCTGTCTGGTAAATCTTGTCGAGGTCCGGCCGCTCCTCGCGGTCGACCTTGACGTTGACGAAGAGGTCGTTCATCACGGCCGCGGTCGCATCGTCCTCGAATGACTCGTGCGCCATGACGTGGCACCAGTGACATGCCGAATAGCCGATTGACAGCAGAATCGGTTTGCCTAGCCGTTGCGCAAGCTCCAGCGCCTCTGGACCCCAGGGATACCAGTCGACCGGGTTCTGCGCATGCTGCAGAAGATACGGGCTCGTCTCTTTGGCAAGCCGGTTGGCGGATTGATTGCTCATTTTCGGGTGCCTTAACTGTCAGACGGACTATAACCGATCATCCCTCGCGGCAAATGCCCGCATTGATATAGACTTGCACGATGCTGACCTACCCCGAAATTGATCCGGTCATTTTCACGATTGGTCCGCTCGCGATTCGCTGGTACGGGCTCATGTACGTCGTCGGATTCGTTGCCGGGTGGCTACTCGCCCGCAAGCGCTCGCACCGGAGCTGGTCCGTCGTCAAGCCGGAACAGGTGGATGACCTGATTTTCTACTGCATGCTCGGTGTGATCATTGGCGGCCGCCTGGGATACAGCATTTTTTACGGGCTGGAGTACTGGCTCCAGGATCCGCTGTATGTGTTCAAGATTACCCAGGGAGGCATGTCCTTCCACGGCGGCCTGTTGGGCGTCATCGTCGCAATGTGGCTCTATGGGCGTCGCGTGCTCGGCAAGAGCATGCTGCAGCTCACTGATTTTGTGGCGCCCCTGGTACCGATCGGCCTCGGCACGGGGCGCATCGGCAATTTCATCAATGGCGAGCTCTGGGGCAAGCCGACCGACCTGCCGTGGGCTTTCAACATCAACGGCGTCGGCCTGCATCCCTCACAACTGTATGAGGCTTTTTTCGAAGGCCTCGTGCTGTTCGTCATCCTGTGGGTCTTTTCGGCAAAGCCGAGACCGCGCATGGCCGTTTCAGGGCTGTTCCTCTTCGCTTATGGCGTCATGCGATTCTGTATCGAGTTTGTGCGCGTTCCCGATGCCGATTTTGGCTATCTCGCATTCGGCTGGGTTACGATGGGACAGGTGCTGACGGCACCGATGATCATATTCGGCGCAATACTCTTGTTCCTCGCGTATAGAAATGGCCAGACACGGGAGGCAATAGCCTGAGATGCAACAATACCTGTCATTTATGCGTCACGTTCGCGACAACGGCGCGCGCAAGGAAGACCGCACCGGCACCGGAACACTGAGTGTCTTCGGTTACCAGATGCGTTTCGATCTCGGCCAGGGGTTTCCCCTGGTTACGACCAAGAAATTGCATACCAAGTCGATTATTCACGAGCTTCTCTGGTTTCTTAACGGCGAATCCAATATTCGCTACCTGAAGGAAAACGGCGTCTCGATCTGGGACGAATGGGCGGACGAAAACGGCGAGCTCGGACCGATATATGGCGTGCAGTGGCGGAGCTGGCCGGCACCCAACGGTGAAACAGTGGATCAGATCAGTAATGTCGTTGATCTGCTAAAACGACAGCCGGATTCGCGCCGCATACTCGTGAGCGCGTGGAATACGGCCGAGATTGACAAAATGGCTATCCCGCCGTGCCACACGCTGTTTCAGTTCTACGTCGCCGACGACAAGTTGTCGTGCCAGCTGTATCAGCGCAGCGCCGATATTTTTCTGGGCGTGCCGTTCAACATCGCGTCCTACGCATTGTTGACACACATGCTCGCCCAGCAATGCGATTTCAAGGTCGGCGACTTCATATGGACCGGCGGCGATTGTCACCTTTACCTGAATCATCTCGAGCAGGTCGAGGAACAATTATCACGTGAGCCGCTGGCACTGCCACGTCTGGCGATCAAGCGCCGTCCCGATTCCGTCTTCGAATACCGCTTTGAGGACTTCGAGATTCTGAATTACGAATTTCATCCTCATATCAAAGCCAAAGTCGCCGTCTGATCTCGCTATCGAAGTGTGATTGCCGATGAAAGTGTCGATCATCGTCGCGGCATCGGCGAATAACGTCATTGGCATGGGCGGCGGCCTGCCGTGGCACCTGTCGGAGGACTTGCGGCGATTCAAGGAAATCACGATGGGCAAGCCCATGATCATGGGCCGTGCCACCTTCGAGTCCATAGGCAAAGCATTGCCGGGACGGCGCAGCATCGTCATGACCCGGCAGCCCCAATACGAAGCGGAGGGCGTCGAGGTCGTAAAGACCAAGCAAGCGGCCCTGGCACTCGTGCGTGACGCCGACGAAGTCATGGTTATCGGCGGCGGCGAGATCTACGAGCAATTCCTTCCGATAACCGATCGTATTTATCTCACGCGAGTGCACATGGAACTCGATGGTGATACGTTTTTTCCCGGGATCGACGAGAATGAATGGCGCATCGTCTCGAGCAGACCGCTGCCACCCAGTGACGAACGGCCGTTCTCAATCAGCTTTCAGACCCTGGAACGTATCGATTGAAAATAGACGAACGGCGCCGCCATGGAGAAATACCGATGATTGATGACAACGCCGCCGCAACGGTGGCAAAGATTGAGGGACTTTTCGCCACACCACTGATCATGGCTGACGTTCCGAATATTGAATCACTGGTTGCGGATCTGAAGTCCGTGATCACGGAGCGCCGTGAGTCAGAGCCCGGCAACATGCGCACCAACACCGGCGGCTGGCAATCCGATACGGAGATGCTGCAGTGGGGCGGCGAGCCCGCTCGGTCGCTCGGCAGGCTCATCGTGCAAATGTGTAATCGCTATACTCGTGATATTGGTCAGGAGCTTCCCGACCAACCCCGATTTGAGTGGTCCGGCGAAATGTGGGCAAATATCTGTCCTAAAGGCAGCGGCCATGAATCGCACACGCACCCGGGTTCGCTCTGGGCCACGGTCTTTTATGTAGACGATGGGCTCGCGGAAGGCGAGGGTGAGGAAGATGCCGGTTTCATCGTGCTCCAGGATCCGCAAAACCCGACACCTCTTATGTACAAGCCTGATCTTCGTTTTCTGGATGCAAATGGAAACCCTTATCGCTCCGACCGCCGAATCGCACCCAAGGTCGGCAGAATCATCGCTTTTCCCGCGTGGATTGCGCACTGGGTCACGCCGCATAACGGAAGCCGAAAGAGAATATCGATCGCAATGAACATGCTCGCATTACCCGCTCGACCCATGCCGCCAACATAGGAACAGGTATTCTTGTCGCGTCGAGCCCGGGCGCGACGTCAATATGCCGAGTCGATTAAAGAGAATAGCAACCTGATGGCGCAAAAAACCAACTTGGATGGTATCGCGATCGCCGCATTGTTGATTCTTTGTATCAGCTGGGGTGGGCAGCAAGTCGCGATTAAGATAATAGCAGCGGATATTTCGCCAGTAATGCAAGCTGCTATCAGGTCTGTCGGCGCGACCTTTCTCGTCGGGTTATGGGCAATTATTCGTGGCGAGCCATTAATCGAACGTGATGGGACGCTATGGTGGGGTATCGCCGCAGGCCTGCTGTTCGCGCTCGAGTTCCTGCTCATCTACTGGGGACTTGAGTTCACTCATGCATCTCGCGCTATCATTTTCCTCTACCTCGCGCCATTCATCGTCGCTATCGGCACGCAATTCTTCGTTCCGGGAGAAAGCCTGGGATCTACTCAGTTTGTGGGTCTCGGCGTGGCATTTGTTGGAATCGTCGTCGCCTTTGGCGAATCTTTCACATTTCCTTCGAAACAGATGCTGATTGGCGATTCAATGCTTGTCGGCGCTGCGATTTTCTGGGGGGCAACAACGGTGGTGATTAAAGCCGGACCACTTGCGAAAGTCTCTGCGAGTAAGACTTTGTTATACCAGTTGGCTGTATCCGCACTGGTATTACCTGTTGGGTCCTGGGCTTTAAAAGAACCGGGTATTGTCAATGTTTCATCGCTGGCGATTGCAAGTCTGATGTATCAGACGGTCTGGATTGCTTCGATTACGTATCTGGCGTGGTTTTGGCTTATCCGGCACTATCCAGGGCCCAAGTTGGCGTCTTTTACGTTTCTTGCGCCATTATTTGGCGTCTTCGCCGGTTGGCTGGTACTCGACGAGCCACTGACCGTGGCGTTGCTGGCGGCGCTGGTAATGGTGGCAGCAGGTGTTTACCTGGTTAACCGGCAAAGCAAATTTCGCACTGTCTAGCCAAGAAAATTTATGGCTAAGCGGCTTAAGATGCCTGCATCAGGCCGTCGGCGGCCCACCCCGTCGATTTTACAGGGCACAGGGAAAATCGCCTTGTATCAGGATTTCGGGCATCTCAGGTACCCGTGGCGGATCGCAGTCTCTCGCTAAACTCATACACATCCTCGAAACTATTGTAAAGCGGCACCGGCGCCACGCGAATGACATTGGGTTCACGCCAGTCGGCGGTCACGTTGAGTTCCTCGAGCACGGTCAGTACCGATCTTGCGTGCAGTCCTGCATCGCGCACGACGAGCGATAGCTGGCAACCGCGAGCATTCGCCGGCGTGATCGATTCGACGCGACCAGAAAATCCCGTTTGCAGCAGGAAATCGAGGTAGCCCGTCTGTTTGATTGACTTGTTTCGAAGCTTGTCGATACCCGCCTCCAGGAATATCTGGAGTGACGCAATCTGTGGTGCAAGGGACAGGACCGCGGGGTTACTCACCTGCCACAGCGCCGCACCTTTTTCCGGAACGAATCTGCGCGCCATTTTCATGCGAGTCGCTTCTTCGTGACTCCACCAGCCGAGTAGCTGCTCGGTGCCGTCTGAATCCAGGTGATTCGCGTGGACAAAGGCCCCGCCGACGGCACCGGGACCGCCGTTCAGGTATTTGTAGCTGCACCACACGGCGAAATCCGGTGCCCAGTCGTGCAGCTCCAGCGGTACGTTGCCGATGGCATGTGCAAGATCCAGGCCGATCGCGCATCCCGCGCCCCGTGCGAGGCGGCACAGCCCATCCATGTCGAGCACCTGCCCGTTGTAGTACTGCACGCCTGGCAACAGGAGCAATGCGATCTGCTCGCCATGTTGTTCGAGCATGGCCTCGAGATCTTCGATATGCAGCACGTCGTCGTCCCGCGGCCGCCATTCGAGCAACGCGTCCTCGGGGTCGAATCCGCGCTGGCGAACCTGCGACATGACTGCAAATCGGTCCGACGGAAATGCAGTCGATTCGATAATGATCTTGAAGCGGCTGGCGGTGGGACGATAAAAGGTCACCAGCATCAGGTGCAGGTTTACAGTCAGGGAATTCATCGCGATGACCTCGTCATCTTGCGCGCCCGTCAGGTATGCGAGTCCCTTGGTTGCCTCGCGGTGATAGGGTAGCCACGGGCGGCGCCCCGTGAAATGTCCGTCGACGCCGCGGTCTGCCCATTCCGCGAGCTCTTCCTCGACGTATTGCACCGCGAGTTTGGGTTGCAGGCCGAGGGAATTGCCACAGAGGTAGATGTTACGTCGCCCGTCCTTGTCGACCGGAAAATTGAAGTAATCA
This sequence comes from Woeseiaceae bacterium, assembly GCA_041555515.1. Taxonomy (GTDB): domain Bacteria; phylum Pseudomonadota; class Gammaproteobacteria; order Steroidobacterales; family Woeseiaceae; genus SZUA-117. The sequence continues at coordinate 27,196 of JBFFKF010000020.1, read as the reverse complement.
CGAAAACCGCGCAAATCGTCCGCTTCATCGAGCGCGCGGGCGAAATCAAGGCTTGCTTCGAAACCGCTCATCAAACTCAGGATTCGGGCAGCGGCATGACGGTGCCGCACTCCTCGCAGGTCCGGTTTTCCTCGGATCCATAAAATCGATCGAAAATCGGCGGCAGTTGAGCCACGATATCGCTGATGTACGAGTATTCCTCGTACAGCTTGTGGCCGCAGTTGTCACAGAACCACATGAAGCCGTCGAGTTCCTCGGGTAAACGCTTGCGCTCCACGACCAGGCCGACCGTGTCCGCATAACGTTGCGGGGAATGGGGGATTTTCGGCGGCAGCAGCAGGATTTCGCCCTCATGGATCGGTATATCGACGCGCTCGCCGCCCTGAATCGTCTGCAGCAGCATGTCGCCTTCGAGCTGGTAGAAGAATTCGGGGCCCTCGTCGTAGTGATAGTCCTTGCGCGAGTTCGGGCCCCCCACGACCATGACGATGAAGTCGTTCTCGTCGAATACCTGCTGATTACAGACCGGTGGTTGCAGCAGATGGCGGTGATCATCGATCCACTGTTTGAAATTGAATGCCGTGAGTGACTGCATGTTGCGCCTAGGCTAGTGCCCGCATCCGCGGCATATTATTTCTTGCATCGAACCTGTACAACAGTCGGTCCCTTGTCGAGACACACTGCAGTCAGTTGCCGCCCCCAGACGCATCCCGTGTCGACCGAGATGAGATCGTCGTTCAGCATCAACCCCAGGGCACTCCAGTGGCCGAATGCGATTCGCGTACCTCTCCATTTCGCATCTTTGACGGCAAACCACGGCTTCAAGCGCTTCGGTGCCTTTTCTGGCTGGCCCGTATACCGGAGGTCGAGTGCGCCGTTCTCGCGAATCATGCGTATTCGGGTAAAGCTGTTAACAATGAAGCGAAGCCGTTTATGACCGGTCAGATCGTCCGACCACTTGGCCGGTTTGTTGCCATACATTTCCTTGAGAAAATCGACATAGGAGTCACTCCGCAACGCTTTTTCGAGTTCCGCGGCGCGCGCTAGCGCATCCTTCACACTCCATTGCGGCGGCAAACCCGCATGCACCATCATGGTATTCAAATCGAAGCTGTAATGGGCGAGCGGGCGAAATCGCAACCAGTCGATCAGCTCGCCACAATCGTCCTTTCGGAGGATCTTCTTTAGCGACCCATAATAGCTGCCCGCCTGTCTGATGCCATTGGCCAGCGCGATCAGGTGCAAGTCGTGGTTTCCGAGTACGGAAATGGCGGAGTCGCCGAGTTTTTTTACGTAGCGCAGCGTCTTGCGTGATTTCGGGCCGCGACTGACGAGATCGCCCGTGATCCACAGGCGATCTGTGTCCGGATCAAACCCGATTTTGTCGAGCAGGCGACGAAACGGGTCGTAGCAACCCTGGAGATCGCCTATAAGGTACTGAGACAATTAATGCAGTACGCCGGGAACGGCGAGGGTAAAGGGGGGTATCGGCGCCTCGAAATTGATTCCGTTGTCCGCCTCCATGCGATAACTGCCTTCCATCGCGCCGACGGGTGTTTCCAGTACGGCACCGCTTGAATAACGAAACGACTCGCCCGGATGCAAGTGAGGTTGCTCGCCCACGACACCGTCGCCGGTCACCTCCTGAACCTTGCCGTTTGCGTCCGTGATCACCCAGTGGCGGCTGAGCAGCTTTGCGGGAACATCGCCGAGGTTTTCAATTGTAATCGTGTAGGCGAACACATACCTGCCATCGTCCGGTTCGGACTGATCGCGGATATAATTTGTGGCGACCTCGATTCCAATTTCGTATTTATTGTTATCCATGCGTCGAAACCGATGCGTCTCGTCGCGGCTATTTTAGCCGGATATTGGGCTCAATGCCGTGCTATTTCATGCCTGTCAGGAGATTGGCCAGTTCGATCCAGCCGATAACCGGGATTTCCTCGGGACGCATGCCGGGATCGAGTCCCGCGGCCCGCATGTCGGCATCGCTGGCGAGCCCCCTGAGTGCGTTACGTAAAGTCTTGCGCCGTTGGGAAAAGGCCGTTTTCACGATCTGCCGGAGCTTGTCCGGATCCCGGATATCGAAGCGGTCATGCGCTAGCGGCCTCATGCGCACCACTGACGATGTCACCTTGGGAGGTGGCGTAAATGCATCCGGCGGCACGTCGAACAGGGGCACGATCTCCATCTGGCAGCCGAGCATGATTGTCAATCGACCATAGTTCTTGTTACCCGGTGTTGCTGACATCCGGTCGACAACTTCCTTCTGCAGCATGAAGTGCATGTCTTTGACGAGGTACTTGAATGCCAGCAAGTGAAACAGCAAGGGTGTCGAAATGTTGTATGGCAGATTGCCGACAAATCTCAGCTCGTCGCCGAGCGTCGAAAAATCGAATTGCAGCGCATCTGCTTCGTGGATGGTTACATTACCGAAGTCACGGAAACGCTCTTCGAGCCTGGCAACGAGATCGCGATCGAGCTCGATCGCATGCAAGGTCGTGCCGCACTGTGCAAGCGGTTCGGTGATCGCCGCGTGACCAGGCCCGATCTCGACGATCGTTTCGCCGGCCTGTGGCGCAATTGCTGCCACGATTCGCTCGATGATTTCGCCCGAGGTCAGGAAATGCTGGCCGAACCGCTTTCTGGCTTGCGGAGTCACCCGTGCGATGCCAATTGCGCAGCCATATCAATAGCGGCCAGCATACTGCCGGCATCGGCGGTACCGGTTCCCGCCTTGTCCAGCGCCGTGCCGTGATCGACGGAAGTACGAATGAGCGGCAGACCCAGGGTTACGTTTACGGCGTGACCGAAGCCAGCATACTTGAGTACCGGCAATCCCTGGTCGTGATACATCGCCAGTATTGCATCGGCAGGACCCGCTACTGGCGCGAATGCCGTGTCCGCTGGCAGCGGCCCGACAATATTCATGCCGGTTTCCTGGCACGCGCGAATCGCCGGCTCGATAATTTCCTGCTCCTCGGTGCCGAGGTGGCCGCCTTCTCCAGCGTGAGGATTCAGCCCGCACACCAGGATCCTGGGACTCGCTATGTCGAATTTTTGCTGCAAATCCGAATACAGAATGCGAATCACGGAGATTATTCGATCCCGCGTCAGGAAAGAGGATACTTTACTCAGGGGAAGGTGAGTGCTCGCCAGGGCGACACGTAGCCCTCCACCGACGAGCAACATGACAGGCGTTTCCGTCGATGTCAGCCTCGCCAGGTACTCTGTATGTCCGGAGAATTCGATACCGGCATCATTGATAACGCTTTTTTGCAATGGCGCGGTGACCAGCGCCGAGAATTCGCCAGACAGGCAACCTCGAACGGCACGATCGATGCCGTCAAGCAAGGATCGTGCGTTCCGTGCATCCGGTTTTCCGCATACCGCGGGCCTTGCAAGCGGCTGCGGTAACACCTGCAGTCCGTTCCCGTTGGAGGAAGTCGCTGCATCGTATTCGCGAATTGCAACATCCAGCCCCAGCAAGCGGGATCTTTCCGCAAGCATGTCGGGGTCGGCGACGACGACTATCTGGTTTTTCCAAGGCGACGCTGCGAGGGCGAGACAGAGGTCGGGACCGATCCCGGCAGGTTCACCGGATGTGACGGCAAGCAGTTTTGACAGGTTCGTCATACTTCCTGACGCAGATCGATACTGCGGGATTCCGTGTAATCAGGTCAGATTCGTATTTCGACAAATGAATCATCCCTGATTCTTCGAACCCAGATTTCCGACTCATTGGCAAGTTTGCTGTTGCGCACCCGGAGCACGCAGCTCTGTCGCTTCAGGTCTTCGGTGTTGTCGTAAGTTCGCCGGTCCAAGACCTCGAGTATGTGCCAGCCAAAGCGCGTACGAAACGGCTCGGAGAGAACACCGATCTCCAGGTTATTTGCCATTTGCTCGAATTCAGGCACAAACGTGCCGGGACCCGACCAGTCCATTTCTCCGCCAGCATTGGAAGATCCGGGATCGTCGGACAATAGCTTCGCGAGTTCCGCAAAATTCTCGCCAGCCCTGATACGCTCGGCGGCATCTTCGAGTCGTTGCTTTGCAGTCTCATCATCGATGATTTCATTTGGTGATACCAGAATATGTCTGACTTTGACCTGCTCGATCTCGCTTTTCTGATTGACACCACGCATATCGAGTATTTTCACGAGATGAAATCCGCTGACAGACCTGATGGGTTTCGAATAGTCATCTTTCTGCATGTCAGCGACGACATCGGAAAACAAGGTCGGTAACTGACTGCCTTCGCGCCATCCGAGGTTTCCGCCTTCGAGTCCGGTCTGACTGTCGGAATAGCGGATTGCAAGCTGACTGAAATCGGTGCCATCCTCGAGGAGTGAATAAACGAGCTCGGCTTCTTCTTGTGCTTCGTTAATTTGTTGTGCCGTTGCCGATTCGGGAATCGAAATCAGGATGTGCCCGAGATTGTAGGATGAATTAACGACAGCATTATTCTCAAGGTCTGCAAGGCAATGTTCCACTTCACGCGGTGAAACCGAAATTCGCCCGGTTACCTCGATCTGACGGAGTTGCTCAAGAATCATCTGTTTGCGTGTGTCGCGACGATACTCACCGTAATCGACGCCGTCTTGCTTAAGAATTTCCGGCAGTTGTTCGAATTTAAAACCGGCCCGTTCTGCGATTTCGGCTATTGTCGTATTCAACATCTGATCCGAAACCTGGATACCGATTCTTGCTGCGCGCTGCATCTGAATTTCTTCGATGATCAGCTGTTCCAGGACTTGCTCATTCAGTATATGTGCGGGCGGTAGTTGCATGCCCTGGGCAGTGGCGCGCTCGATGATCAGGTCGACCTGGCGGTCCAATTCACTCTTCAGGACGACACCCTCATTGACGATGGCGACGATACCATCCATGAAGATCCCGGTTTCCGACAACTGGCCATGCGCTGAGGTAGTGAGCGTAGTGAACGCCAAGATGCCCAGTAAGTGTTTGAATTTTCTCATTTTAAAAACAGAATTGCTGCGCCGTGCGGAGCGCCGCTACAAGGTGGGTGAATAGCCAAGAATACCACGTTCCAACAGTCTGTCTGCCGCCACGCCGACGCTGGTCATACCTTTGAGTACCAGTTGCAGACCAAACGAGGAGTCTCGAGTTCCATCACGTGTGGATATATGACGGCGGTAGACGATACGCAGTCCCCAGCAGCAACTCTCATATTCGAGACCATAGAATTGCTCGAGCACCTCGTCGTCTCGTAGTGAGAAATTGTAACGGCCAACGAAATCCCAGCTTTGCGCCAGTGGCCACGCCCAGGAAACGTCCACCTGTTCCAGCGACTGTCTGCGAAAACGATACGCCAGGTTGAGAATCTTGTCCGCCTGCGGGCGATATTGCAGGCGTGCCTCGGACTTCGTCGTTCCTCCGTCATTGCTCCACTGATGACCGACATCAAAATTCAAATAGTCGTAGAGCGGAAATCGTACTTCCGCGATGTAATCCGATGAGTCGGAAGTGATGGGGACATCGCCGGGCAGCGCTACGCCTTGCTCGCTCAAATAGAGCGCCTGCCCAATTGTTGCCGACATCAGTTCGCGACCGCTATCGACATCGATGATCCGCGAAGTAATACCGACACTCAATTGGTCCGTGTCGGCTATTCGGTCGACACCGAGAAAACGGTTTTTTCTGTATAACTGTACAAGGTTCAGATCTGGAACGATCGTGTCGAAGACCGGCAGACCGGTCTGGTCACGAAATGGAGCGTGCACGTAGAGCAAACGAGGTTCGAGTGTCTGGATCCGGCGTGCCTCCGATTTCATTAGACGTTCAAACAAGAATCCCGCATCAAAACTCGCGATTGGTACCGTACGACTCGGTTCTTCATCCTGCCCGGGGGACGTATCCTGCAAATCGTAACGCGTATAATCGAGGACGACGGAGGGAATCATGAACCATCCCGGCTTCTCTACTGGATACGCGATTTCAGGTGCCGCATTCAGACGCCAGCCGGTAACGCCAACGTCGCGGTCAAAATATGCCAGTTCCGTGTCCAAGGCATACGTCAGCCCAAGCATGCTGTCCGGCCAGTAACCTCTTGCATAGAGTTGCGGCAGCCTTCGATACGGTTCGTCTTCCGGCAGGATCGCGGAATCTATGGTCTGATAATCCTGTAGTCGGCCAAACAGTGACCAGGTGTCATTAAAATAGTCGAAATCCAGGCTTCGATTGAGATGGGTAATGCTGGCTATGCTCAACGATCCGCCAAGATCCTCGAAATACTGATTGTCGGATACGTCACGTATATCGATTCGGTTACGCCAGCCATTTGCGAACAAGGTCTGGTTTCTAAACCTGAGCTGGTGACGGTTATCGCCGAATTTGTTGTCATCGGGTAGATATTCAGCCTCAAGGATTCCGTCACTCCTCTCAAGCAGGTATCGAAACTCCGCGCCAATCTGCACGCCGCGATCTGTTAACAGACGGGGGTAAAATGTCGCATCGTAGTTTTCGGCGATGTTCCAGTAATAAGGAACACTGATTTCATTACCACTGCGGCCGGTGCTGCCAATTTCCGGCGTTAATATTCCCGACTTTCGGGCATCCGTGATCGGGAAAGACAGATAGGGTGTATAAAGTATAGGCACGCCCTGAAACCGCAGGCGGACGTTGCGAGCCTTGCCGACTCCGCTGCGGGTGTTGAGCTCGATCTCCCCGGCTTCGATGATCCAGTCATTCGACTGCGGCGGACAGGTCGTATAACTGACACCCCCAAGCTGCAAGCGGCCTTCCCGGTTTATTTCAAGGACGTTGGCAGCTCCCCTCGCATTGTCCGGTCCAACCTCGAATTGCGCGCCTTCAAATCGAATCAGCCCGCTCTCGTAGGCAAATTTCGCGGATTCACTCAATACCAGCGAGTCAGGATCCTCATAGCGCACACCGCCGGTCAGGTTTAGCGCGCGCTGCACCGGGTCATAACTCGCTGCCTCGGCGCCGGCCAGGCGATTGCCACGGCGCAGCACGACGCCGCCCGACATCGACGCCGCGGGCAGATCGCCCAGCAATGCCTCGAACTCACCTGCCTGGAGCTCGATTACGTCTTCCTCGCCGACACCGTATCGCTCCAGCAAGGAATCCGTCGCGAGTTCCCGCGCCGAGGGCGTCTCGCACGCGGCGCGATCCTGCGCCGCGGCCGGGCCGATTAGCAGGCCAAGGAAGATACCGAAAAATATGCGTGAAAATCCGGACAACATTTCGGCTGATGATTCTGGCAAATTCGAAGGTACTCAGGATTTATGAAGAAAGGATGTTATCCGCTATCGTGATTTGCTACCTTCGCACATGATGGTATCCGCTTCAACGAGTGATGGAGAAAAATCATAGTTGCGCCAAATGAGAAGGCTGACAGTCGTCACGAAGAATTATTGACCTGGTTGGCGCAATTTGATGATTTGGTTAATGCCGATCTTCAACCGGCATCGGTCGATGCCAGTTTTCGACGTTATTTTCGAGTCAATCGGGACTCGGAAAGTTTCATCGTAATGGACAGCCCGCCACCCCAAGAAGATTGCTATCCCTTCGTACAAATTGCGGGCTACCTCGAGAGCATGGGACTGAATTGTCCGCGGATTCTTGATGCCGATTTTCAGAAAGGTTTCGTTCTCATGACGGATCTCGGTACGACGCGATATATAGATGAACTGGAAAAAGACAGCGGCCGTGCAACCGAGCTATACAACGATGCGATTGATGCGTTACTAACGCTGCAGGAAAAAGGTGAGGCATACCAGCAGCAATTACCAGCTTACGACTACGATTTTATTTTTTTCGAGTTGTCGATATTTCGGGACTGGCTCTGCGGGCGTCATCTCGGTATCGATTTCACAGACGAGGAAGAAAAGCAATGGCAGGAATGTTGCGAATTTCTGATCGATAACGCGCTGCGGCAAAAACAGGTTTTTATGCACCGTGATTACCATTCGAGGAACCTGATGGTCACCGGCGAAAATAATCCCGGTATCCTCGATTTTCAGGATGCCGTCGAAGGTCCGATTACTTACGACGTCGTTTCACTATTCAAGGACTGCTACATTAAGTGGCCGGCCGATCAGATCAAAACATGGGCGCTGCGATATTACGAGCTCCTAAGCGTAGAGATTAAAGAAGAACTGCGAGACGAGGAATTTCTGCAACAGTTCGATCTGATGGGTGTGCAAAGGCACCTCAAGGCCGCCGGTATTTTTGCGCGCCTCAATCATCGCGATGGAAAGCCCGGGTATCTCGGCGACATCCCGCGAACGCTCGAGTACATCAATGAAACAGCTCCGCAATATGCAGAATTGGGTTTCATCGCCGATCTCGTTACCAACCGTGTCGCCCCTTCGATGATCGAAGAAGCATAATGGCTGCGATGATACTTGCCGCCGGCAAGGGTGAGCGTCTCAGGCCGATAACGGAAACGATCCCGAAGGCCCTGGTCGAAGTCGGCGGAACCAGCCTGATCGAGCAGCATCTCGAGAGACTGGCGAGCGCAAAAATCAAAACTGTCGTAATCAATCTCGGCTGGCTCGGCGAGAAGATCGCAGCACATGTTGGTTCGGGACACAAATACGGATTGCAGGTTGCCTACAGTCCGGAGTACGAAGACATCCTCGATACCGGCGGCGGCATCAAGCGCGCATTGCCGTTACTCGGAATCGCACCTTTCTGGGTAATCAACGCGGATATCTACACGGATATGACGTTGCCGAACATAAAGCTCGACGCAGATAGTCTCGCGCACCTGGTGCTCGTGCCGACACCGGCACACAGGGAAGCCGGCGACTTCGTATTGCGGGACGGTAAAGTCAGGAATGCGCGCGCGCAGGACCTGACCTTCAGCGGCATCGCGTTTTACCGGCCTGAGTTCTTCGCCGACTCACCGGGCGGTCGGTACTCTGTTGTGCCATTGCTGCGCGCTGCGGCTGACCGCGGCCAGGTGGAAGGCAGCGTTTACGAGGGCACCTGGGAAGACGTCGGCACGCCGGAACGCCTCGCGGCGCTCAATCAAAACTAGCCCCAGGGGGTTACCTGCAGGCCGCCGGCAGGTGTTTGTCGGCAATCGCGACGCTGGCACAGGTCCAGATGAAGCTGCCGCTATTATCTACCATAGTCAGCGTCAGGCTCTGGCCATTGATTACGTCATGCGCATTATTGCCATAGGTCACAGTAACCACGGGACCAGCGACAGCAACAGAAACTACGTACCTGCCGATAATGGTACCCGCGTCCGACAGGCCGACTTCGGCGTTATTGGCCGGCCAGGCACCGCGGTCCAGGTAATATTCGCCCATCGATGTCTTGGCGGAACTTGACAATGAAAGGCCTTCGGCAACCTGGGCGCGAATGGTGTAATCCTGGTATGCGGGAATCGCCAGTGAAGCCAATATGCCGATGATGGTAACCACGATCATGAGTTCAATCAGCGTGAACCCCTGTGAGTCATTCTTCATTTTTATTTCCCCGATTCCATTTACTGCTTCTTCTAGTTACGGCGTTTCGCGTGTGGCGAGTGGACGAGGCTGGCAATTGGTGAAAGCAGACAAGCGCTTTTCTTAGTGCGGATTATACTACGACAGGCATGCCTGTTGGGCGTACTGATCGATTGCAAGGCGCGGGCTCTGCAAAAGTTTTCGAGCCGGCCATCGCCTCAAGATTGTTTATGTCAAACTTTTTCACATCGTGTGCAGATCTCAAAAGAGAAAAATGCAATATGGTTTCCAGTGAAAACAATTAGCTGGCAAGCCACCTCCATTACTGATGCCAAGCAGTCATCCTGGACTCGATCCAAAATTGCTTGGCAAGCGGTGGAATTTAAGGGGAAAAAAATAAGGAATATGCGAGGGACCCGGAGACGACAGCGGCTGGCGCCAGCGCGCCTGTCTTAAATATCGCTGACGATCTTTCGGTCAGCCATACGCAGGTGTCGGAGGAGATGTTTTTCCACCCGTGCCTGGATGTCCGACGGTGATGCGTCGACCCCGAGTGATTTCAGGTCCGTGACTTCGAGGTCGCTGAATCCGCAGGGATTGATTCGCGAGAAGGGTTCCAGATCGACGTCGATATTCAACGCCATGCCGTGGTAACTGGCGCCGCGTCTTACCCTCAAGCCCACGCTTGCGACTTTGCGGCCGTCAACGTAGACGCCGGGCGCGTCCTTGCGGCAGATCGCTTCAATCGAGTATTCGGCGGCCAGGTCGATGGCCGTGCGTTCGAGCGCCGTTACCAGGTCACGAACACCGAGCCTGGCGCGCTTGATATCGATCAGTGGATAGATCATCAGCTGGCCGGGCCCGTGGTAGGTCACCTGGCCACCGCGATCTACCTGAATGACCGGAATGTCGCCCGGTGCCAGCAGGTGCTCGCGGCTGGCGTTCAGGCCGAGCGTGAATACCGGTGGATGCTCGGTAAACCAGATCTCATCCGCCGTTTGCGGCGTGCGGGACTCGGTAAACTGCTGCATACCGCGCCATAGCGGCTCGTAGTCCTGCATGCCGAGCGCGCGTATGACGATCAGGCTGGTCTTGGGCAGTTGTTCGGCAGGCAGAGTCATCTGGAATGTGCAGTCCCGGTCCGCACGACTAATCAAACCACAGTTTGACCCCGTCCCGGGTTCGTTGCCAAAGGGAACCACTCGGATTGTCGTCCAGTGCTCGCAAGGGCCGGATGATCAGGCTGTCGCCGTTCAGGCTGATGTTGATTTCAGCCAGCGGCTGGCCATTTGCGATGGGGGCCATCAGTATGGCCGGTACATTGAGAACGGTCTCGATTTCGTCAAACGTACCGCGTGGAATCGTTACATACAAGTCGTCCCCGAGGCCGAGCGGCGTAAATTCTTTTGCCGATTTCCATATTTTTGCTTGCGTGACAGCTTCGCCCGCACGATAGATTAAACGCGTTTCAAAAAACCGGAAACCGTAGTTCAATAGTGATTGGCTGCCTTCCATGCGTGCCTTATCACTGGCGGTGCCGAGCACGACGGAAATGACGCGCATGCCGTCGCGGCTCGCTGATGAAATCAGGCAGTAACCGGCATCATCGGTGCGACCTGTCTTCATGCCGTCGACGCTCTCGTCGCGCCATAACAAGCGATTCCGATTTGGCTGTTTGATTGCGTTGTATTCGTACTCCCTGATCGAATACCACTCGTAGTAATCGGGAAACTCACTGATAATTGATTTCGCTAGCATTCCGAGGTCACGCGCTGTCGAATAATGCTCCTGGTGCGGCAGTCCGGTGGCGTTCTGGAACTTGCTAGCGGTCAAACCGAGCCGCACGGCATGCTGGTTCATGACCTGGGTAAATACGTCTTCCGTTCCAGCGATGTGTTCGGCGAGCGCGACGCTGGCATCGTTGCCGGACTGAACGATCATGCCAAGTAACAGGTCCCGCACCGATACACGCGAACCTACCTCGATAAACATCCGTGAGCCCTCGGTTCGCCATGCTTTTTCACTGACAGTAACTTCATCTTCGAGACGAATCTGTCCTTCAGACAGCGCGTTGAAGATGACGTAGGCAGTCATCAATTTTGTCAGGCTGGCCGGTGCGAGCCGCAGATCCGGCTGCAGCGACGCCATCTCCGCGCCGGTGGTGCCGTCCAGCAGCAAGAAGCTCTTGGCGCCAATGATCGGGGGCGCGGGAAGGGGCGCCGTTGCCGCAAGGGAAACCCGGGTAACCGATATCAGGATCAGTAAAGCTGCTACAAATGTTTGCGGAATGAATCGATTATGAAATTGCATAGGTAAGGAATGCTGCATACAAGGGCGCGTATTTTAGCGCCTGCCGATAAAAATGAAACTCGCTTATTCCGTGACCAGGTGTGCGTCCGAAATCCCTATATTCTGCAGCCGCTCGACGATCGAGTCGTAATGCAGCACGTCGGCAATCGGGCCTATTCTAACGCGATACAGGGCAGGCGTAGTGCTGTGGTCGAGATGCACGAACGCCTGCTCGATGCCCACATCGTGCAGCAATATGAAACGTCGTCGGGCATTTTCGGCTTCCCCGAAAGCCCCGACCTGCACGTAAATATTGTCCGCAGGTTCCTCTTGCGTCGCTTCGACGACAGCGGGCTCCCCGGTTTCAGGCGGTGGCGCATCGAAACTGATTGCTGTGACTTCGACCAGGCTCGTCCCGTCACTTATCATATCGAGCTTGACCGCCGCGGCGTAGGACAGATCGATGAGCCGGTTATCCACGAACGGACCGCGATCGTTAACACGCACCACAATACTCTTGCCGTTTTTCAAGTTTCGCACCCGCACGTAAGTCGGCAGAGGCAGTGATCTGTGTGCGGCCGTCATTTGATACATGTCGTACGGTTCCTGGCTTGACGTTGGCTGACCGTGAAATTTCCTGCCGTACCACGAAGCGACACCGCGTTCCTGGTAACCATAGTTCGTGTCGAGCACCTTATAGGTTTTGCCGTAAACCTGGTAATAAGGGCCATTGCCGAATTGACTGCGCGGCTCATCACGCGGAACCGGGTCAGGGGGACTCTCGCGCGGTACAGGTGAAGACCCCGCCGGCGGACCACCGTCGCGGACGGTGTGCGGACTGCATCCCCATAGAACAACAAAAAGGGACACAAAAGATAAGAGTAACGCGCGCTCAGATGTTGCCACGGTTTACCTCGATCGCAATTTCCTGGCCAAGCTGCAAAACGGCCAGCGCATACATCACGCTGCGGTTGTAACGCGTGATGACAAAGAAATTGTGAAACCCGACCCAGTATTCTTCGCCGTCGTCGCCATTGAGTGTCAGGAGCTGACTCTTGTCGTCACCTGGCAAGTCGGTTGCAAATAATACGCCCTGGTGGCTCAGCGAGGTAACCGTCTCTTTCGGACTGAGGGAGTTCTCAGGTGGATCGCCACGCCATTGTTTCCCCAGAATCGCATGTGCAACGACCTGGTTGTTCGGCCTCCAGCCGTGACGCACGAAGTAGTTCGCGATGCTGCCGAAGACATCGGACCAGTTACTCCAAATGTCACGCTTTCCGTCAGCGCTCGAGTCGACCGCGTAAGCACGATAACTCGATGGCATGAACTGCGGCCTGCCCATCGCGCCTGCGTAGGAGCCGGTTGCCTCGGTTGCGTCCATCTGTTCTTCGCGGACAAGTAACAGGAAATGTTCGAGTTCGTCACGGAAGAATGCGGCGCGTGGTGGATACCGGAAGGCCAGTGTTGTCAGCGCATCCAGTACACGATAGCTGCCGGTAATGCGCCCGAAATAGGTTTCGACACCGATGATCCCCACCAGGATTTCGACATCCACGCCCGTTTCATCACTGATTCGCTGTAATTCTTCGCTATTCTCGTGCCAGAATTCGGCGCCGGCTCTTACACGTTCGTCAGTGAGAAAGATATCCCGGTACTCGTGCCATTCCTTGGTGCGTTCCGCGGGTTTTTCGATTGCTTCCAGTATCGATTCCTGCACTTGGGCTTGCCGCAAAATGCTTTCGAGCGTGTCCCGGTCGTAGGAATGCTCGCTGACCATCGAGTCAATGAAGTTTTTGACATCGGAATCGTCGACGTCGAGCGCTTCTGCGGAAGGCCCACCGATGAAAAGCAGCAGCAGAAATATGAGCCTGAATTCCATTTCAATCCAATTAATGAGGTAGAAGTTTCCGGTGGTTATGTATCGACATCAGAATACCGAAACCCGCCATAAGGGTCACCATGGAGGTTCCGCCAAAGCTGACCAGTGGAAGCGGAATGCCGACAACCGGCACAAGCCCTGTCACCATCGCGGTATTCACAAATACATAGACAAAAAAGGTGAGGCTAATGCTCCCGGCCAGGAGCCGGGAAAAGGTGTCACGGGCTTGCGTGGCAATGTACAGCCCGCGGGCGATAATGAACAAGTAAAGCCCTAGCAGGCTCAATACGCCGAGCAGCCCGAGTTCCTCGCCCATGACGGCGAAAATGAAGTCGGTGTCCCGCTCCGGCAGGAATTCCAGTTGCGCCTGGCTGCCGTTGGTCCAGCCCTTGCCAAAAAGCCCCCCGGAACCGATCGCGATCTTCGACTGAATGATGTTGTAACCGGCGCCCAGCGGGTCGGAATCCGGGTTGAGCAAGGTCAGGACGCGCTGCTTCTGATAATCCTGCATGTAATTCCAGAGCACCAGCGCGCCCGGAATCGAAGCGGCGCCCAGGATAAGCATCAAGCGTATCGACAGACCGGCGAGCACGATGACGAAGACACCAGCGGCGGCGATCAGCAGAGACGTCCCCAGATCCGGCTGCACCGCGATCAGAATCGTCGGCACAATGATCAGCGCGGCAATGACGAGCAGGTCCATGAATCTGGGTGGCAATTGCCGCTTGTGCAGAAACCATGCGGCCATCATCGGTACCATGAGCTTCATGATTTCGGAGGGCTGGAAGCGAATACCGAGATCGAGCCAGCGTCGCGCACCTTGTCCGATTTCTCCGACAGCGAGCACCAGAAGGAGAAGGACCAGCCCAACCAGGTAGCCCCAGGGACTCCAGCGGCGCATCAGGTCAGGCTCCAGGTTCGCGATGAAAAGCATTCCCACAAACGCTACAAACAGCCGCATGCACTGTTGCAGCCACAAGTCCATGTCTTCGCCGACGGCACTGTACAGTACGAAAAGTCCGAGACTGCAGGTAAACAACAGCCCCGCGAGCAAGGGGCCATCGAGATTGAGCCGGCGCAGGATGCGCGCGAGATCACTCAGCGGTGCCGCTTTGGCTTCGACCAACCGAGACGTGTCACTAAATTGCATCGGCATCTACCTCGAGGTACTGGTCCATCAATGCGCGTGCAATCGGTGCGGCGACGCGGCTGCCACTGGAACCGTTTTCGACGACAACAGCGACTGCAATGCGGGGCTCGTCGAGGGGTGCGAACGCAATAAACAGGGCGTGATCCCGGAGCCGCTCGTCAAGTTCCTCCTCGTCGTACCGCTCGTCTTGAGACAGGGAAAATACCTGTGCCGTGCCACTCTTGCCAGCCATCTCGTATGGCGCACCCAGTCCCGCGACTCTTGCCGTGCCGGCCTCGCTTTGCATCACATCATGCATGCCGGCAATAACACTGTCCCAGTAGAACTCGTTCTCGATATGCACCTCGTCAACGGCTTCCGGCGCGATTAATGTCCGTTTGCCGCTGATCGGGTCTTCGAACGCGGCGACAAGGTGCGGCTTGTATCGTTTGCCGCGCGTCGCGAGCGCTGCAGCGGCATTCGCGAGCTGCAATGGTGTTGCGAGCATGTAACCCTGGCCTATGGAAGCGATGACTGTTTCACCGGGGAACCACACCTGATCGGCGCGTTCGTTAAACGCCTGTCGTTTCCAGGCGCGGGATGGCACGATGCCGTCGGCTTCGCCGACCATATCCAGACCGGTTTCCTGGCCGAGGCCGAACCGGACGAGGTAGTCGTGCATTCGATCGATGCCGATGTCGCGGCTGATTTCGTAAAAATAGACATCACAGGATTGAGCAATCGCATCGTGCAGGTCGACTTCGCCATGACCTTCCGGTTTCCAGTCACGATAACGATGCGTGCTGCCAGGCAGGCTGTAATATCCGATACATACGGTTCGTCGTGTCAGGTTGGTTGCACCGGTCTCGAGTGCGGCGAGCGACAACATGGGCTTGATTGTCGAGCCCGGCGGATATGAACCCCTGACAGCGCGGTTAAACAAGGGGCGACCTTCGTCGTTTTGCAATGCGTTGAACTGACTGGGGCTCATGCCGGTCGCGAAAGCGTTCGGATCGAAGGTCGGTGCACTCACCAGTGCCAGGATTTCGCCGTTGTTCGGATCGATGGCCACAATGGCCCCGCGCCTGTTCTGCATGGCCTCGGTTGCAACTCTCTGCAGATCGAGGTCGAGGCTGAGGTACAGGTTATGCCCCGGCGTCGGCGAACTGCCTTCCAGCAACGATCCGCCGATATCCTGCGCCTCGGCCGGTAGCTGCCGGCCTCTTGCGTTGGTAACCACCTGCCGGTAACCGACTTTGCCGTGCAACAGTGATTCATTGAAATGCTCGATGGAAGTCTTGCCCGTATGCGCGGTGCCGGCGTAGGCAGAAGCATCCAGTCGCTGAAGATCGGCCGTGCTCAATGCGCCGACATAACCGATGGCATGTGCTGTCAGTTGGCCTTCGGGATAATGCCGAACCAGACGCGGCTGGAAGTCGACACCCGGGAATCGTGGCCTTTGGATGGCAAATGTCGCGATCTCGTCATCCGTCAGTCGAAAACGCAGCGTCACCGGTTTGAAGCGGGGGCCCGTGCGGCTCAGGCCATTGAAGCGAGGGATGTCTTCCCGCCGGATCAGGCCGAGCTCGGCAAGGCGCGACAGCGTTTGCTGCAAGTCGGGAACCTGTTCCGGAATCAGTTCGAGCTGGTAAGCGGGCAGGTTTTCGGCGAGTACCCGGCCACGACGGTCGAAGATCAGGCCGCGCGTCGGCGCCACCGCCTCGATGCGCACACGGTTGCCCTGTGACTTTTCCGCAAAGAGTTCGTAGTCGCGAACCTGCAGTTGCACCAGCCGCACCACGACTGTGCCTAGCAGCAGCGTGCCGATGACGACCGAGAGAACGATCCGTGAGACGAACAGCTTCCTCTCGAAATAGGGATCTTTGATAGGCTCGAGCAGGCTCACGTTTAAGTCCGCACGCGATAGCGTGCACCGCCAAATAGCATCGTCATCAATGGCCAGAGCAGTGAGCCGCTTATAACCGGTCCCCAGTAGGTGATCGAGGGAGTATTGACGCCCGCAACGCCATTGATCCAGAACAGTATGAATTGATAAAGCGCAAGCAATGCGCAGACGGTTATCGACAGCTGCAATGTCGGGAACTGGCGCATCTGCAGATGAAATGTGACCGTCACGTAAATGACCAGGGCAAGTGCCAGCGCGTGCTGGCCGAGTAGTGTGCCTTGGGCAACGTCGAGGATGAGACCGATTATCCAGGCCCAGCCGACTCCGTAGTTGCGTGGTAAATTCATCGCCCAATAAATAAGTGTCAGTGTTACCCAGTCGGGCCTGAAGGATTCGGCCCAGCCCGGCATCGGCGAAATGGCAAGCATCAACGCCACGATGATGCTGATGATCACCGGCTGAGGATTAGAGTCCCTATCCTTACTCATCCGTGCTTTCCTCGTTCGCGAGCGCCTCCGGACCCTGCGTAGCCGGGGTATCGTCGTCGGCTGACCAGATCAGCATGATTTCACGCACCTGGTTCAAAGCGGCCGAAGGCTCCGCCGATACCGCGGCGAACGGTTCCTGGGGAATGCGCACGACTGAGTCGACGATCGCGACAGGATATCCCGCGGGGAATGCGCCACCGAGGCCGGAGGTGACCAGCAGGTCACCGTCACGTATATCGGCGTTATTCGGCAGGAAAGGCAGGACCAGTCGGTCGAACTCACCAGTGCCCACGGCAATGGTGCGCAGACCATTGCGGTTTACTTCCACGGGCAAGGCATGGTCCGGGTCACTGATCAGGATGCCCTGCGACGACAGGACACCTGCTTCGATGATCTGGCCGACGACGCCGTCAGCGTCAATGATCGCCTGTCCGTCGAAAACGCCGTCTCGGGTACCTTTATCCACGACCAGCACGTGGCGAAACGGATTCGAACTAACGGCCATGATCTTGGCGACACGCACCTGGTCACGAACGCTGGTAGTAGCCTCGAGAAGTGAGCGGAGCCGCACGTTTTCCGCCTCGAGGGCCGCGTAGCGTTGCAGCCTGGCCTGGGTCAGTAAGCGCTCCGCATTGAGCCGGCTGTTTTCGAGTAGCAGTTCGTTGCGGCTGGTCGTCGTTTCGCCGATCCATCGCCACAGTGAAACGGGCGCATCGACGATGACCCGCAAAGGGTACACGGTTGCGCCAATCGCCTTGCGTGCTGCATCGAGGTGGTTGTGCCGGTGATCGATGACGAGGAGCAGGAGACTCAGCGCCGCAAGTAACAGAAAACGAAGTCCAGGCGCTGGCGGGTGCGGTGACCTGTGGTGCCTGTCAGATTTCGCGCGGGCCATCAGCGTGATCTCTTCGCATAATGGTTCCGTCTTTATTCTTTTTTTTGTTATTCCAGACCAAAGACAGCCGGGCCATGTTCGTCGATCAATTCGATGACCCGGCCACCACCACGCGCGACACAAGTCAGCGGATCGTCTGCAATGACGACCGGTAACCCCGTTTCTTCCATCAACAGCTTGTCGATGTCGCGCAACATGGCGCCGCCGCCTGTCAGGACGATGCCGCGGTCTGCGACATCGGCCCCGAGTTCGGGCGGCGTTTGTTCCAGCGCCTCTTTAACGGCGCCGACGATTCCCTGTAATGGTTCCTGCAGCGCTTCCAGGATCTCGTTCGAGTTCAGCGTGAAGCTGCGCGGCACGCCTTCGGACAGGTTGCGGCCTTTGACCGAGATTTCCCGAACTTCCTGCCCGGGGAACGCCGAACCGATATCGTGCTTGATGCGCTCGGCTGTCGCTTCGCCGATCAATATGCCGTAGTTGCGGCGCACATAGTTGGTGATTGCCTCGTCGAAGCGGTCACCGCCGATTCTGACCGAAGCGGCATAGACGATACCGTTCAGGGAAATCACGGCGACCTCGGAAGTGCCGCCGCCGATATCGAGCACCATCGAACCGCGCGCCTCGTGTACCGGCATCCCCGCACCGATCGCCGCGGCCATCGGCTCCGGAATCAGGTGTACCTTGCGGGCACCGGCCCCTTCGGCAGATTCCCGGATAGCGCGCCGCTCGACCTGGGTCGAGCCGTAAGGAACGCAGACCAGTACCCGCGGACTCGGGCGGAAATAGCGGGTGCCATGCGCCTTGCGGATGAAGTGCTGCAGCATTTTTTCCGTGACGGTAAAGTCGGCGATCACGCCGTCCTTCAGCGGCCGGATTGCGGTGATATTGCCCGGCGTTCTGCCCAGCATATTCTTGGCCTCGACGCCCACGGCCTCGACCACCCGACCGCCGCGGCCCGAATCTTCGCGGATGGCCACCACGGAGGGCTCGTCCAGAACGATGCCAGAGCCTCTCGAATAGATAAGCGTATTTGCCGTTCCGAGATCGATCGACAAATCGTTCGAGAAATAACCTAGAATGTTCTTGAGCATGTGGGGGTAGGGTCCCGCGAAGTAACTCAACTTTGCAATGTAGCAATGGACACGACAATGCACAAGGCAGTGTGTATCATTGCTGCCCCTCGGCCTGCCCGAGCATCTGGGGGGTCTGCGCCGCGGGCAAGAAAATCCGGAACACCTCGTGTCACTAACTAAAGATCAGGTCCAGCATATCGCAACACTGGCGCGACTGAAGCTCGACGATGCCGAGTTCGATGACGTCGTCGACAAGCTGTCGCGCATCGTGGATTTCGTCGATCAGTTACAAGTAGCGGCGACCGACCACGTTCTGCCCATGGCACATCCTCTCGACACATCTCAACGGTTTCGTGCCGATGAGGTAACGGAGGAAAACAAACGTGACGAGATCCAAAAGAATGCACCGAAAGTAGAGAACGGGTATTACCTGGTTCCCAAAGTGATCGAATAATAATGGGACAGGACACCGACGCATTACATACGCGGACACTTACCGAACTCGCGAACGCGTTGCGGAACGGAGAGTTTTCTTCAAGAGAACTTACCGAGCATCTATTGCAACGTATCCATGAGAGTCAGGATCGGCTAAACGCTTTCATCACGGTAACGGCGGATCAAGCATTGCAGCAGGCCGATGCAGCAGACAAGGCACGTGCAAACGGCAACAAAGAATCATTGAATGGATTGCCCATCGTGCACAAGGATTTGTTCTGCACCAAAGGCGTTCTTACTACCTGCGGATCACACATACTCGGAAATTTTGTCTCGCCTTACGACGCGACCGTTGTAGAACGAATTAGCGCAGCCGGCGCTGTCATGCTGGGTAAGACAAACATGGATGAATTCGCCATGGGTTCTTCTAACGAGACCAGTTATTACGGTCCCGTAATGAATCCCTGGGACACCAGGCTGTCACCAGGCGGATCTTCCGGCGGTTCGGCCGCTGCGGTCGCGGCACGGCTCGTCCCGGCCGGGACCGGGACGGACACCGGTGGCTCTATCCGCCAGCCGGCGTCGCTCACCGGAACCGTAGGCTTGAAACCGACCTACGGCAGGGTCTCCAGGTACGGCATGGTTGCTTTTGCCTCCAGCCTGGACCAGGCAGGCGTGATTACCCGATCCGCGGAAGATGCTGCGTTATTGCTCGGGGTGATGGCCGGTTACGATGAGCGGGATTCGACATCGGTCGATCACCCCGTTCCTGATTATGTTGCCGGCCTCGACAAGCCAATCAAGGGTCTGAAGATTGGCATAGTGCGACAACATTTTGATGAAGGACTGGATGCTGGCTGCGAACAACGCGTCAAAGAAGCTCTGGCCGTCATAAAAAAGGAAGGTGCGACGCTAATCGAAGTCGATCTACCGAATATTGACCTGTCCGTTCCTACTTATTATGTCGTCGCGCCTGCCGAATGCTCGTCGAACCTGTCGCGATTCGACGGCGTACGCTTCGGTCGTCGCACGGATAATCCCGAGGATCTGCTCGATATGTACTGCAGTAGTCGAGGAGAAGGTTTCGGGGCAGAAGTACAGCGCCGCATCATGACCGGTACTTATGTGCTGTCTGCCGGGTATTACGACGCGTATTACCTCAAGGCACAAAAAGTACGTCAGCTCATCAGTGAGGACTTCAAACAGGCATTCAGGAATGTCGACATAATTGCGGGACCAACGGCGCCGACCACTGCGTTTGCACTCGGTGAAAAAACGGACGACCCGATCACGATGTACCTTAACGATATTTACACGATCGGCGCCAACCTGGCTGGCCTGCCAGGTATCTCCATTCCTTGCGGTTTGGTCGACGGACTGCCGGCGGGCCTGCAACTGATCGGGCCGCATTTTGCGGAGGAAACGATCCTGGCCTGTGCCCACCAGTACCAGCAGCTGAGCGACTGGCACAAACAGGGGCCGGAGGACGTCTGGTGAGCGGCAGCTGGGAAGCCGTCATCGGCCTGGAGATCCATACCCAGCTGGCGACGAAAAGCAAGATTTTTTCAGGAGCATCAACGGCTTACGGCGCAGAAGCGAATACCCAGGCGTGCCTGGTCGACCTCGGGTACCCGGGCGTGCTGCCGGTGCTCAACGGCGAAGCGGTGCGCATGGCGGCGAAGTTCGGCCTCGCGGTCAATGCGACCGTCGCGCGGCGCTCGGTATTTGCGAGAAAAAACTATTTCTATCCCGACCTGCCCAAGGGCTATCAAATCAGTCAATACGAACTGCCGATCGTCGAGCACGGCGAGCTGCTGATTCGCGATGAGGAAGGCAACGAAAAACGGATCGGCATAACGAGGGCGCACCTCGAGGAAGACGCAGGGAAGTCTGTTCACGAGGGTTTCGGTAAGGAAACGGGCATCGATCTCAATCGTGCCGGCACGCCGTTACTCGAAATCGTCTCAGAACCAGACCTTCGTTCAGCCAGGGAAGCAGTTGCCTATATGCGCAAGATACATTCGATCGTGCGTTACCTCGGTATTTCCGATGGCAACATGCAGGAAGGGTCATTCCGCTGTGATGCAAATGTTTCTGTGCGTCCGCAAGGACAAAAGGAATTTGGCACGCGCACCGAAACCAAAAACCTCAATTCGTTTCGCTTCGTCGAAAAGGCAATTAATTTCGAGATACAGCGGCAGATTGAAGTACTCGAAGACGGCGGCGAAATCTTTCAGGAAACGCGCTTGTATGATGCTGACAAGGACGAGACCCGTCCGATGCGCACCAAGGAAGAAGCCAACGACTACCGCTATTTTCCGGATCCCGATTTGCTGCCTGTCGAACTGGACGAAGAATTCATAGAAGGCATCCGCAAGACTCTGCCCGAGTTACCCGATGCGAAACTCAAAAGGTTTGTCGAGCAATACGCACTGAAGCCCGCGGATGCCGAGATCCTGACCGTCAGCCGGATCGCGGCTGACTACTTCGAGGAACTGGCTGGTCAAACGAAAGCGCCGCCGCAGGTCGCGGCAAACTGGATGATCGGGGACCTGTCGGCAGCGTTGAACAAGGAAAGCATCGATATCAGTGACAGCAGGATTACAGCATCCGCGCTCGCCGGCCTTCTGGACCGGATTGCCGACAACACGATTTCCGGAAAGATCGCGAAAGAGATTTTCGATGCCATGTGGTCGGGTGAAGGCAGTGCCGACGATATTATCGAAGCGCGTGGGCTGCAACAGATTACTGATGCTTCGGCAATTGAAGCAATTGTGGACGCTGTCATAGAAGCCCATCCTGGTCAGGTCGCAGAATTTCGTGGTGGTAAGGAAAAGCTGCTTGGCTTTTTCGTTGGCCAGGTCATGAAAGAAACAGGCGGCAAAGCAAACCCGGGCCAGGTGAACAAGATCCTCAAGAAGAGACTTTCTGAATAAAACATGCTGGCCAAAGACGCAGTAATCCCGTTTGTTTTCGAATCACTGCCGGTACGCGGCGCGATCGTGCAACTGGAAAACACCTGGCAGCGTATGCAACGCGACCATGATTATCCGGACCCGGTTACCGAGGTACTCGGCTATTCTGCTGCGGCTACCGCATTGATCGCGCAAAGCCTCAAGTTTGACGGCACGATTACATTCCAGATCAACAGCGACGGTCCGCTCAGCATGCTGGTCATGCAAAGCACGGACGATCTCGATCTGCGGGGCATGGCGAGCGCGCAGAAAATAGACGGCAACATGGTGTTTGCAGATCTCGTCGCCGGCGCACGTTGCGCTGTGACCGTTGATTCAGGTGCGATGGAGCAGCCCTACCAGGGCATTGTGGAAATCAGCCCGGATTCGCTGGCCGCGAGTCTCGAAAACTATTTCGCGCGATCCGTGCAGGTGCCGAGCCATCTTCACCTGGAGGGCGATGACCTTAAATGCGGCGGCATCCTGCTCCAGCAGATGCCGCAGGAATCACCGACGCTGGAGGATGACTGGCGCCGCCTGGGCCTGCTGGCAAAGACCCTGCGAGCGGACGATCTCGTCGAAGGGGCCACTCATGATCTGTTGCACAAGATCTTCGCCGAGGATGACGTCCGCGTATTCGAGCCGCGCGGCGCGCGCTTCCGCTGCCGCTGCAGCCGCGAAAAGGTCGAAGAGGTGCTGAGGTTGCTCGGCGAGCAGGAAACGCGTGCCGCCTGTGAGATGAACGGCAAAGTCGAGGTGACCTGCGAATACTGCGGCCGCCTGCGCGTATTCGATGCCGTCGATGTCACGCGGGTCTTTTCCGGACAGGCGCTCAGCGGCAGCGATTCCGTACATTAGTAGCGTCGCGGCACGGACGCCGAATCCGTTGCCGGCTTGATCCCACTAAGCCTGAGAATCATGTTAGAATTTCGGATCATTTATATAAGTATATCTGCATATATTTATGAAACCCGCTACCGAATTGCTGCTGCAGCGCCTGAAGACACTGGGTGACCTGACGCGCTTGCGCCTGCTTGCATTGTGCCGGCAGGGAGAATGCAGCGTCTCGGAGCTCACGGAAGTCCTGGGGCAAAGCCAGCCAAGGGTCTCGCAACAGCTCAAGTTACTCTGCGAAGCGGGGCTGCTGCGGCGGTTCCGCGACGGCAAGCGCGTGTTTTATCGCGTTCCGGCCAGCGGCAGGCAGGGCGAGGACCTGCACCAATTGCTCGAGTTAATTCCTGCCGACGATCCCTTAATTATCCAGGACCACAAGGAACTGTGGCAGCTCAGGGGCCAGGACGTAGAGCAACCGGCCCGCGCGGAAGATACGCGACTAACGGACAGGGTGTTGCACAAGGCATTGGTCGAACTGACCGTAACGACGCCGGTCGGCGATCTCCTCGATGTTGGCTGTGGCAGAGGCTCGATTCTCAAACTGCTGGCCAGCCGCGCGCGGCGTGCCGTCGGCGTTGACATCGACGCAAAAGCGCGCGGCCTGGCCCGGGCCGAATTGATGCTGGCCGGCCTGCCGAACTGCACTTTGCGCCAGGGCGATATGTATCGATTGCCGTTCGACGACAAGGAATTCAACACCATAGTCCTTGACGACGTACTGGGGGACGCAAAAGACCCGGTGCGCGCACTGAGCGAGTCGAGCCGCCTTCTGCGGCCCGGTGGCCGGCTGTTCATTTTGCAGTCTGTCGATGCGAAGAACGCAGGTCGCATTCGAACACTGCTCGCCGAGTGGAGCGCAGCGGCGGCGCTTCGACTGGCACCACCGAAACTGGTACCGCAGAAAGACCCGGTCTGGTTGTTATCGGTTGCAACGCCTTTGGACAGCAAGAACGAGGCGGCATGAGATGCAGGACATGACGGATAAGCTAACTGATACCCAGGACACCCGGAACGGGATACAAGTATCTTTCGAATTCTTTCCGCCGAACACGGACAAGATGGAGGAGACGCTCTGGAACTCGATCGAACATCTGTCTGTCCTGAATCCGCGCTTTGTTTCCGTTACCTATGGCGCGGACGGATCGACCAGGGAAAGAACACATGCTGCCGTCGCGCGCATTCGTGATGCAACGAACTTAACAGCGGCGCCGCACCTGACCTGCATCGGTGCGAGCCGCGGTGAAATCGACGAAATCGCCCGCCGCTACTGGGACCTCGGAGTGCGGCACCTGGTCGCGCTGCGTGGTGATCCGCCGAAAGATGTCAGCGAGTACACACCGCATGCCGATGGTTATGCCTATGCATCGGACCTGGTCGCGGGACTGAAGCGAGTCGCGGATTTCGATATTTCGGTAGCCGCTTACCCGGAAGTGCATCCGGAAGCCAAGAGCCCGCTTGCCGATCTGGACAACCTGAAGCGAAAACTGGATGCGGGTGCCTCGCGCGCAATAAGCCAGTTCTTTTTCAATGTCGATGTTTACCTGCGATTTCGCGACCTTTGCGCGGCTGCGGGGATCGAATCGCAAATCGTCCCCGGCATTCTGCCTATTACCCGCTTTCCGCAACTGACACGATTTGCGGAACAATGCGGCGCGACCGTCCCGGAATGGCTGGAGCATCGGTTTGACGGCCTCGAAGACGATCCGGAGACCCGCAAACTGATTGCCGCCAGTGTTGCCATCGAACAGGTGCAACTCCTGCACAGGGCCGGCATCGATGAATTTCATTTTTATACCCTGAATCGCTCCGAACTCACATTCGCCATCTGCCATGCGCTAGGCGTGAGGCCGCAGCGGTTTGCCGCGTAAATTATCACCATGGAAAGACGACAAAGAATAGACGCATTGAGACAAGCGCTCCGCGATCGCATCCTGTTGCTCGATGGCGCAATGGGAACCATGATCCAGTCATTCAAGCTCGATGAAAGTGAGTACCGCGGAGAGCGCTTCGACGACTGGCAAACGGATCTCAAAGGCAACAACGATCTGTTGTCGATAACGCGGCCGCTCGTGGTTCGGGACATCCATCGGCAGTATCTCGACGCCGGTGCGGACATTATCGAAACGAATACCTTTAACTCGATCGCACCTTCGATGGGCGATTATGGTATGCAGTCGCTCGTCGCCGAGCTGAATATGTCCGCTGCACACATCGCGCGGGAAACGGCTGACACCTTTGCAGCGAAATGCGGAGAACCGCGCTTTGTCGCAGGTGTTCTCGGACCCGCCAACCGCACCGCATCGATATCGCCGGACGTCAATGATCCCAGCTACCGCAACATAACGTTCGCGGAGCTTGCAGAGACCTATCAGGTTGCTACCACCGCGCTGATCGAGGGCGGCGTTGATTTACTGATGGTCGAGACGATCTTCGATACGCTGAACGCGAAAGCGGCAATATTTGCCATCAAGCGCAGTTTTGAAAAGACGCAAGTTACGCTGCCGGTCATGATTTCGGGCACCATTACGGACGCGTCGGGCCGGACACTCTCGGGCCAGACGACTGAAGCATTCTGGAATTCGGTGCGGCACGCCGAACCTTTCGTGGTTGGCCTCAATTGCGCGCTGGGCGCAGACGAGTTGCGACCCTACATCGCAGAACTTTCCCGGGTCGCAGACACCAATATCAGCGCGCACCCGAATGCCGGCCTGCCGAACGAATTCGGCGAATACGACGAGACACCACAGCACATGGCCGAGGTCATCAGCGAGTTTGCGGAGAGTGGTTTCGTCAATCTGGTCGGCGGCTGTTGTGGCACGACCCCGGACCACATTCGGGAACTTCGGCGCGCCATCGATGGCAAAGCGC
Organism: Woeseiaceae bacterium; assembly: GCA_041555515.1. Taxonomy (GTDB): domain Bacteria; phylum Pseudomonadota; class Gammaproteobacteria; order Steroidobacterales; family Woeseiaceae; genus SZUA-117. The sequence continues at coordinate 940 of JBFFKF010000020.1, read as the reverse complement.
CAAGGAAAATCCCCACGGTACCGGTGCGCTGCCGGTTGTCCGGCCTCGAACCGGTCACGATCGGCCCGGACGACTTGTTCGTCAACGTCGGTGAGCGCACGAATGTCACCGGCTCGGCGATATTTCGCAAGCTGATCGAAGCCGACAATTACACGGACGCCGTGCAGGTTGCGCGGCAGCAGGTCGAAAACGGCGCGCAGATCGTCGACGTCAACATGGACGAGGGCATGCTCGATTCCGAGCAGGCGATGGTGAAGTTTCTGAACCTCATTGCCTCCGAACCCGACGTCGCGCGCGTACCGATCATGATCGATTCCTCAAAGTGGTCGGTTATCGAAGCGGGCCTGCGATGTGTACAGGGCAAGGGAATCGTCAATTCAATCAGCCTGAAAGAAGGCGAGGAACAATTCATTAAGCAAGCCAGGCTGGTGCGGGATTACGGCGCTGCCGTCATCGTAATGGCATTCGACGAGAAAGGTCAGGCGGATAACGTCGAACGTAAGGTCGAGATCTGCCTCCGCTCGTACAAGATTCTCACGGAAACTGTGGGCTTCGATCCTGCAGACATCATTTTCGATCCCAATATTTTTGCCGTTGCCACCGGCATCGAGGAGCACAATGCGTACGGCATCGACTTCATCGAAGCTGCGCAGCGCATCAAGCAAGCAGTGCCGGATGTGCTTGTAAGTGGCGGTGTAAGTAACGTGTCGTTTTCTTTCCGCGGCAACAACGTCGTCCGTGAGGCGATTCATTCCGTCTTTCTCTACCACGCGATCAAAGCCGGTATGGACATGGGTATCGTCAATGCGGGGCAACTGGCGATTTACGAAGACTTGCCGGCAGCACTTCGCGACGCGGTCGAAGACGTGGTACTCAATCGGCGCGACGATGCGACCGAACGTCTGCTCGAAGTCGCTGAAGAATATAAGGGCAAGGCCGG
>JBFFKF010000019.1:0-34796 GCA_041555515.1 Woeseiaceae bacterium | reverse complement strand
TTCCATCGTGGATAACACCTAAGTCGGGTCTGGAATGCCCCCCTGTGTATGGCTTCAAGGCTGTCCTAAAGTCGGGGCACTGCACGAAATCCGACAAATTTAATTATTTCCGGTGGGCTTTTTCGAGCCAGCAACTGACCAGCAAGCGCGGAGCCAAGCAATGAGCAAACTGGATACCGGCGACACAGAACAAGCCTCCTTCGAGACAGAGGGAAAGCAATTTGACGACATCCTCGATGTCATCACCAGCAGGAAAAGCATCAGGCGCTACAAACCAGATCCTGTTTCGGACGAGATGATCGACCGCATACTGGAGTCCGCACGCTGGGCCCCCACCGGCGAAAATTACCAGCCCTGGCGTTTTGTCGTCATCCGGGACCAGGAAACCAGGAACAAGATCGGCGATCTGGCCAAGGTCGGCAGCGGTTCACGCATGACGGCCTGGTACTGCCTGGGTCACATGCAGGAACGCTTCATGGCAATCGAAGATCCGGAGAAACGCGCGCGGGTATTGCGTTTCATGTATTCGGGCGAGGTATCCGAGTTTGCCAAGGTCGCACCCGTCGTCATCGCCGTGCTTGGCAGCCTGCAGGAAGGATCGGTCGACGTGCCCTACGACCTGTCAGCCGCCGTCGAGAACATGTTGCTCGAGGCACACTCCCTTGGCCTCGGCGGCTGCTGGGTACACGGACCGGTCGCGAGTTCCCGCGACGCCGTCAAGTTCAAGAAGATCCTGAACATTCCGACCGAGATGAACGCCTACAAGTGCATCGCCTACATCGCCGTCGGTTACGCGCTCGAGAAGCGCAAGTATCCCCGGCCAAAGATACCGCTCGATCAACTGGTGTTCTGGGAGGAGTTCGGCAAGACGGCCAGACCGAAGAAAACGCTGGACGAAATCGTCTACTACGAGCAGTACGGGGGCAAGGAGAAGAAGTAATGGATCGCATGGCTTACTGCAATGACCTGATGGCGCGGATCGAGGAACTGTTCTGGCACGAGCTTTCGGACTGTGCCGGCTGGAAAACCGAATTCATCGGCGTCGACTTCATCCAGTCGGAAAAAATCGAAGGCGACACGCGCGAAGAAATAATCAGGAACTGCCTCAAGGCGATCACCTCCGCAGGCATTGCCGAGGAAGGCTCGTTCGCCATCGCGGGCAAGGACATTTTTCTGCGCCTTAAAGTGAAGGGCTGCATCCACATGGGCAAGGAAATACGACTTAAAGAGCGCGGCATAAAAATCTACAACTGCATCATTGCCAACATGATCAACGACCAGTTGATTGAAAAGCTGGATTACGAGACGGCCTACATCGCTTCAATTGATCCGGACGAGAAAGAAAATCTTTGTGAAATCAAGATCGCGATTTACGAAACGATCGACAAGATAGGCTGCGTCAGCGACTGGTCGGAGGAGTGCCGGCGAATCGATGAGCAAGACCTGTGGGAAACGGTCGCGGCGTAATACGGAAACCGGGAATGTGACAGCGCAAAAGAGTTGGGAACAGGCCATCACGAGGCTCAAGGCTGTAGAGAGCGAGGCAGCGCAGGGCGGTGGCGAGGCCCGGCTCGAAAAAATTCGCGAGAGCGGCAAGCTCACGGCTCGCGAGCGCATCGATTACATACTCGATGACGGCAGCTTCGTTGAACTGAACAAGCTGGCCGAACATCAGTGCCACGACTTCGGCATGGCAGACAAGAAGTTTCCCGGGGACGGCGTCGTCACCGGCTATGGCCTGATCGATGGCCGCAAGGTGTTCGTCTATTCCGAGGACGAGACGGTCCTCGGCGGATCGTCCGGAAAGACCCACGGTTCCAAGATCCATTACATCCTGAGACTTGCGCGCGAAACGATGGTCCCCGTCGTTTGCCTCAACTCATCGCCGGGTGCGCGCATCCAGGAAGGCATGGACAACGTGTTCGGCGTCACCCGGCAGTTTTACGAGAATGCGACCAACTCCGGCATCGTCCCTCAGATATCGGCGGTCATGGGCACCTGCTCCGGCGCCGCGGCCTACTCCTCCGCCTTGTGTGACTTCGTCGTCCAGGACAAAGACACCTCGCATCTCTTTCTCACCGGCCCGTCCGTGATAAAGGAGGTAACGGGAGAGGAAGTGTCGTTCGAGGACCTCGGCGGCGCGAAAGTACATAGCAGCAAATCCGGCGTCGTGCACCTGACCGCAACAGACGACAAGGATTGCCTCGACCAGGTCAAACGCCTGCTCACGTTCCTGCCGCAGAACAACCAGGAGAGACCTCCAGCGAGAGACACCGACGATTCTCCCGATCGGGAAGTAGCGGACCTTACCGGCATCGTCCCCGTCAACACCTCCAAGATCTATGACATCAGGGACGTCATCAGGGCAATCGTCGACAACGGCGATTTCATGGAAATCCACAAAGGCTTTGCCAGGAACATCGTCGTCGGCTTCGCTCGCCTCGATGGCAACGTCGCCGGTTTCGTCGCCAACAACCCGAAGTTTCTCGGTGGCTGCCTCGACCTCGACGCGGCAGACAAGGCGGCGCGGTTCATTCGCACCTGCGATGCCTTCAACATCCCGCTCGTGTCACTCGCCGACGTGCCGGGTTTCCGTCCGGGACTGCGACAGGAACATGCCGGTATCATCCGCCATGGCGCCAAGATGCTCTATGCCTGGACCGAAGCGAGCGTTCCCAAGATTGCCGTCATCATCCGCAAACTTTACGGCGGCTCGATCCCCGCGATGGGTGCGCACGAGATAGGTTTCGACCAGGTCTTCGCCTGGCCCGCCGCCGAAATGCAAATGCTCGGTGCGGCACCGGCCGTCAAGATCCTCTACCGGCGGGAACTCGAGGCTGCCGAGGATCGGGATGCCCTGTTCGAAGCAAAGATCCGCGAGTACCAGGACACCTACCTGACGCCATACCATGCGTCTTCGCGTTCGGTTATCGATGCCGTCATCGAACCAAAAGACACGCGCAGCGCGATCATCGCCGCACTGAAGATGCTCGATACCAAACGCGAACCTGACCGCGTTCCCCGCAAACACGGAAACATACCGCTCTGAATGTCATGGCTGCGCGATTACCGAAAAGCGGAAGAGCGAAAAAAGCGGACACATTGGAAACGGCCAATGCGCACTGGCAGGACACTGTGCTCAAGGAACAGCTGGAACGATCACCGGAACTGAAGGACAACTTCACCACCGAAAGCGGCATCGCGGTCAACAGACTGTATACGCCGCTGGACCTCGAAAAGACGGATTACCTCGCCGAAATCGGGTTCCCCGGTGAATACCCATACACGCGTGGCGTGTATCCGACGATGTATCGCGGCCGACACTGGACCATGCGCATGTATGCGGGCTTCGGCACGGCCGAGGACACCAATGAACGCTTCTGCTATCTCCTGGACCAGGGCATGCGCGGACTGTCGATCGCGTTCGACCTGCCGACGCAACTCGGCTACGACTCTGACGACCCGCTGGCGGAGGGCAGTGTCGGCCGTGTCGGTGTTGCCGTCGATTCGCTCGCCGACATGGAAATCATCTTCAAGGGCATTCCACTCGATCGCGTCTCCACGTCGATGACGATCAACGCCCCGGCTACCATCCTGCTTGCCATGTATATCGCACTCGCCGGCAAACAGGGCGTCGCTGCCGAAAAACTGACGGGCACGACGCAGAACGACATCCTGAAAGAGTTCATCGCCAGAGGCACTTACATCTTCCCACCGGGACCGAGCATGAAACTCGGCATGGACGTGGTCGAGTATTGCGCGCAACACCTGCCTAAATGGAACACGATGAGCATCACCGGTTACCACATCCGCGAAGCCGGCGCCGATGCCGTGCAGGAACTGGCGTTCACGCTCGCTAACGCGATCGCCTATATCGAGGCGGCGCAGAGTCGCGGACTGGATGTGGACGAGTTCGCGTCGCGGCTCTCCTACAGCCTCGGCTGCCATCGCGACCTGTTCGAAGAAGTCGCCAAATTCCGCGCCGCGCGCAGGATCTTCGCGAAGATCATGAAGGAACGGTTCAAAGCGCAAGACCCGAAAAGCCAGCTGTTCCGCACCTTCAGCGGTTCCTGCGGTTCCACGCTGGTGACGCAGCAGCCGCTCAACAACACCGTGCGTATCACGATGCACGCACTCATGGGCATTCTCGGCGGCCACCAGGCGATCCACACCGCGAGCTGGGACGAAGGCTACGCGCTGCCGGCCGAGGACGCTTCCAAGCTGGCACTGCGCACGCAACAGATACTCGCTCACGAATCGGGGCTGTGTAACACGATCGATCCGCTCGCAGGCTCCTACTACGTCGAATCACTGACCAGCGAAATAGAGCATCGCGTCAACGAATATTTGCAGAGAATCGACGAACTGGGCGGCATGCAGGTGGCGATCGAGTCCGGCTACATCGCCGAGGAGATACAGAAATCCAGTCTCAAGTTGCAGCAAGACATCGATTCCGGGGAAAGGACGATCGTCGGTGTCAACAAGTACATCGAGGACGAAAGCGATGTACCGCAAGACGATTACCTGCAGATCGACGAGGGCATCGACGAGCAACAGCAGCGCAAGCTGGCGAAGATCAGGGCGAAACGCGATGCCGGCGCCGTTCAAAACGCACTGAAGAACCTCGGTGAAGCAATCGATCGCGACGACAACCTGATGCCGCCGATCATCGAATCCGTCAAGCACTACGCGACGATCGGCGAGATCTGCGGCGTCATGCGCGACAAGTGGGGAGAGTTCCGGGAGTCGACGAGCGCCTGACCGCAGAGGACGAATGGAGCATGGCGAAGAAGAAGACACGCATATTGATTTCAAAGCTCGGCCTCGACGGGCACGATCGCGGCGCCAAGCTTGTCGCGCATTACCTGAAAGAAGCAGGTATGGATGTCACCTATCTCGGGATCCGGCACACGGTGGACGAAGTCGTCGACCAGGCCATCGAGAGCAAGGTCGACTACCTGGGCTTGAGTTTTCTCGCCGGCGACCACATGACCCTGGTCAGGAAAGTCGCGAGCCAGCTCGAGGCCCGCAAAGCCGGCAACATCAAACTCATCGTCGGCGGCATCATCCTGAAAGAACACGTTCCCGAGCTTATGGCTCTCGGCGTGCAACACGTATTCCTGCCGGGCACTCCGCTGGCGGACATCGCCAACTACATCAAAACAGATTCAGCGAAACAGGCTGCATAGGAGAACGCGAGTGATTATTGACGCACATGTGCATTTGACGAGACCCGGTTACGTTAGGAAAAAATTTCTCTGCGGCAATTCACGAATGACATCCTCGCTCTACAACCGCGTGCACGGCACCAATATCACGCCCGACGACTACATCGAGATGGTCAAGGAGCGGGTCGATCCCAGCGGCGAGAAACTCATCGCCGAGATGGACGATGCCGGCATCGACCAGAGCGTCATCTTCGGCGTCGACTGGGCTTACGGCGTCACCGGCGAACCGAAAGTCTCCAATCGCGAGCAAAACAAATATCTCGCCGAGTACGCGCAGGAATACCCGGGACGCTTCATTCCGCTGGCCGCTCTCGACCCGCGTCGCCCGGACGTCATCCAGCAAGCGACCGAGGCGATCGAGGAATGGGGTATGAAAGGCTTCAAGCTCATGCCCTCGGCCGGCTTCATGCCGAACGATCCGCTGTGCTTCCCGTTCTACGAGAAGTGTGCCGAGTGGGACGTACCGATCATGTTTCATAGCGGCGGCCTGGAGTTCAACTGGCAGTACAGCCAGCCGAACCTGATCGCTTCTGCGGCGGAAGAATTCCCGACGGTCAAGATGATCATGGCACATGCCGGACTCGAGTCATGGGAGCAGTGCCGGCTCGCCTGCGCGGCATTACCGAATGTCTACATGGACATCTCGATCCGGCAGTTCGACTACCAGATCAACAAACAGAAGTTCTACACCTGGCTGCGCGACATGATCGACTGGACCGGTCCCTGGAAGATTCTGTTTGCGACTGATGCGCCGTTGCCGACCTTCTACCTGCCGACCAAGGACTGGGTACAGGCGATCAGAGAACCCGACACGGATATCGAGTTCACGCGCGAGGAACGCGACATCATCCTGGGCAAAGCGGCGGAAGCTGTATTCGCATAGAGGCTCATATGCACCACAAGAGAATGTTGACGGAAGAGGCGTACCGCAAGGTCAAAGCGATGATCTTCGAGCAGAAGCTCGCCCCCGGCCAGAAACTGACCTACGGAAAACTCAGCAAGACGTTCAAGATGTCCCCGACACCGGTCATCAATGCCCTGCACCGCCTCGAGAACGAAGGCATGGTCGTGTCGGCACCGTTCAAGGGCTTTTACGTCAAGAGAATCGGCTTGCAGGAGGCCTGGGACTTTTTCGGTGTCAGGGAAGCGCTCGAAACCTACGCCGTCGAGCAGGCAATCGCGGTTGCGAGCCCGGCAGACATCGCGCTGCTCGAAGAAAAACTCGAGCAACACGCCTCCTACCGGCCCAGAGCTTATGACCGCAAGCGTTTCATGCTCGACGCCGAATTCCACATCCAGCTTGCGTCGATGAGCAGGAACCAGGTGCTCACGCAGCAACTGTCGACGATCTTCGAGCATTTCTACACTCGCTTCAAATTCGACCAGCTGCCGCTCGAACGGCTGGATCGATCGGCCGAGGAACACCGGGCCATCGTCGACAAGATCAAGAGAAAGGACACCAATGGCAGCCGAGATGCCATGCGTATCCATGTACAGAACGCCAGGAACCACATCATCCAGGCGGTGAGTGACGAACAGCCACCCTACGACGCCCCCATACAGTAAAGCGACGGAAGCCACCATGAACGCACGACTAGTCCAGCAAGATCCCTCGCAACATTGCCCGGGCGGTGTTCCCTCCGCCCATACGGACCAGTTCATCTACACGATGATGCCGCCGACAGAGAGCTGGCCGGTATTCGATTATTTCGAGAAACCGCTCTGCGATTACCCGGACTACATGAACGCGGCGGACATCCTGCTCGACACGGCGACCCGGAAAGAGTTCGCCGACAAGCCGATATTCCACTTCGACGGACAAAGCTGGAGCTACAGGCAGCTGCTCGACACCGTGAACCGGATTGCACGGGTGCTGGTCGAGGACTACGGGCTGGTTCCCGGCAACCGCGTGCTTATGCGTTCCGGCAATAATCCGATGCTCGCCGCCTGCTGGCTTGCGGTGCTGAAGGCCGGCGGCATCTGCGTTACTACGATGCCGTTACTGAAACCCGATGAGCTGGTGTTCATCCTGAACCGCGTGCGCATTCGCTTCGCGCTTTGCGAGGAATCACTTGCGGATGACCTGGAAACCGCGGCGGAGTCCGCAGAGGATCTCGAGCAGGTCGCCATATTCACGCCACTTGGCAATGCCAAGTCGCACATCGCCAATCTCGATCGCGATATCGAGCAAAAGACCGGCGGGTTCCGCGCGGTCAGGACCGCGGCCGATGACGCGGCACTGATCGCTTTTACATCGGGAACGACCGGTAACCCTAAAGCCACCCTGCACTTTCACCGTGACATCATCGCGGTCAGTGACTGCTATCCGCGCGTGCACACCGTAGAAGCGGACGACATCATCTGCGGTTCGCCTTCCCTCGCATTTACCTATGGCCTGGCCGTTTTCCTGATCTACCCATTGCGTTTCGGTGCGACCGTCGTCATGGTGCCACGCCCCACGCCGGACCAGATCCTCGAGGCCATTCAAAGGCACCGCGTCAACAGTCTTTACGCAGTGCCGACGTCGTTTAGCCAGATGCTCGAAATAGTGGATCAATACGACATCAGCAGCCTGCGCAAATGTGGCTCATCGGGCGAGAACCTGCAGATGCCGATCTGGGAAGCCTGGCGCGAACGGGCCGGCCAACGCCTGGTCAACGGTTACGGTTCGACCGAGTTCATGTGTACCGTCCTCTCCGATTCCCTGTCCGTCGACAGGGTCGGCTCCAGCGGCAAGGCCGTACCCGGCTACACCGCCATGCTCGTCGATGCCGACGGCCAGGCACTGCCGATCAATGCAAAAGGCCGGCTCGCTGTTCGCGGACCCACGGGGTGCCGATACCTCGACGACCTCGAACATCAACAGGCATTCGTCCGGGACGGCTGGAACTTGACCAGCGACGTATTCGTGCAGGACGGGGACGGCTATTTCTGGTTCGTCGACAGATCCGACGACATGATCATTTCTGCGGGCTACAACATCTCACCGCAGGAAGTGGAACGCGCAATGATCCTGCATCCATTGATCCGCGAATGTGCCGTCGTTGGCGTCAACGACGCAAACCGGGGTAAGCTGGTTCGCGCGTGCGTCGTTCTGCACGACACCGCACTCGCGACACCGGAGACCGTCATAAAGTTGCAGGAGTTTGTAAAACACCGTATCGCCCCGTACAAATACCCGAGGGACGTGCGTTTCTACGACGAACTGCCTAAGACACAAACCGGAAAAATCCAGCGGCATCGCCTGCAAGACGACTGATACACCAGGGATAGCCTTGAGAACACCATGTATGTCGGCGTAGATTACGCTGAGGGGGCAAAACAGTACGGTGCGATGCGCAGACCCATATCAATCGCGATGTTTCTCTCAGTCGTGTTGCACGTCGCATTGTTCATGGTCGCCGACTGGCTGATTGGCTATAGTGCCGAGCCGCCGATCTCCCGCTCTTTGCACGTTATCAGTCTCCAGACTCTGGTCACCGAAAATGCCGGCTCCAGGAGCGAGATTTTCGAGGACCGCAAGGCGGTCAAAGTTGCTGACGCGCAGCAAAAACTTGCGGAATTAAGGAAAACGGTACTCACAGGCAACAGAGTCGAGCAAGAATTGCCTGCGAAAAGTGCCGCAGCCGCTGTGAACAGGCAGCCGGCGGCCGGTCTCGAGCGTGCCAGCGCCCATATCACCGAGATCGCTGCCAGCCGGGATGCTGCGGTCGCGAGCCCTGAAGTTGCAACGACGGAGCTGCAAAAAGCACCGCTTGTAATGACAGGCGCAGCGCGCAATGAGCCACCTGTCTATGCAATGGCGCGGGTTTCTCCCAGGCAGGAGACGATGCTGAAGCGAAAATTCAGGGAGTTGACGGAAAACTTCCACAACATGCCGGATATTGCCGACGGCCTGACATGGAAACACAAGGGCCAGGAATACCAGGCCGAGTTCACACGCCTGAGCGCCAGCGACGACATGGGAATCGAGCGGATTGCGGTGGTGGTCAGCACCGAGGAGAACGGCAAGCGGCTTTCAACCGAAATGCATATGAAGCGGCTGTCGTTTTCCAATTATGCGCAATTTATCAACAGATGGGACAGTGACGTTCAAATACATGATGACGAACTCGACGGGCGGTTCCACTCCAATACCGAGATCAGCCTGGCGTACAGCCGTAAGACGAGGCCGCAGTTTCGCGGCCAGGTAACGACATCCGCGCGCAGGGTCAATTTCTCGCAGAGACTCGGGTACGCCAGTCGAGAGCAGATTTTTCTCGGGGGATTACAGACGGGCGTAAAGGCCATTCGCTTACCGAAGCACTTTCTTCCTTTTCCGGATGAGTCGGATCTGACCGATGAGCAGGTTCATCGATTTCAGGAAGACGCGCGAATTACGTTTAACAGCGACGGCAGCTACGAATGGCAGGCGATCGGATCGGCGGGTTCCGGCCAGCGGGTATCTCTTGTCGGAGATTACTGTTTCCTGGTCGCGAACAAAGACGTCAATCTGCATGTCAAAGGATCGGTCAACGGAAAAGTGCTCATCTATTCACCCGAAAGAATTATCATCGAGGGCGATCTCGTCTACGCACAGGATCCGGCAGTGACGCCGGATGCGGACGATTATCTCGGGCTCGCGTCGGACAAGTACGTCGAAGTAGCTCCGCCGGACGTCACCGGGCCGGGCGACTTGATTATCAATGCGGCCATCTACGCGAAAAGGCGCTTCACGGTCAAAGGCTATCGCTTCAAGGGGGAGGCGTTACTGCATATATACGGCAGTTTGACTGCCGGAACCTTGTCCGCCACTGAACCAAGATACGCCACCAGGATCGAGTTCGATCAGCGATTGGAACAATTGCGGCCACCGCGCTTTCCGATGACGGATCGATATGCGATCGAGTCCTGGAACAACAGCTGGACAGTCGAGCCGGACACGCTATTGCACTAGTTCCTGGCGGCGGCCGCTTACGAGTCACCGCTCTTCTGTTGCTGCGTGATTCTGCCGGATTCCGTCCGGGCGCGATTTGCCCGGCAGCGAACTCGCTCCGCGAACCGCGGAATATATCCATTAATAACAATAGCCTATATGAGGACCACGCTGCCCTGACGGCGATTCGCGCTGCCTCACTGGACAAGTAAAACCATGCTGACGAGAATGGCGGACAAAACCAGACCAAACCCATTCAATACGAGAGCCCAAAATCGTGAGATTAAACCGCCTTTCGCACGCGCTGCTGCTTCTTGTCGTGGCTTTTTCGCCGCTGACTCACGCTGATGTACTCGATGACATTCTCGAACGGGGAACGATCCGTTTCGGTGTCGCCGAATTTATTCCATGGACAATCAAGACCAGGTCCGGCGAGCTGATCGGTTTCGAGATTGACGTCGCCATGAAGATCGCCTCCGACATGAACGTGGAACCGGAGTTCAAAATCTACGAGTGGGAAAAGATCATTCCGGCGCTCCAGCAGGGCGAGATCGATGTCATTGCCGCGGGAATGGCAATTACACCGGGGAGGGCCTTGCAGGTGAATTTCAGTCAGCCAGTCGGCAATTCAGGCATCAGCCTCGCCACCAATACCGACAAGACTAAAAACGTCAGCAGGCTAAGACATCTCAATGACGAGCGTTTCGTTATAACAGTGGTTGCCGACACGCTTGCGCACAGCGTTGCGCAGACATTCTTCGAAAAGGCGAAGATCAATGCATATCCCACCAGTGACCTTGCCGAATATGACATCCTCAACGACCGGGCACACGCATACCTTGCAACGCTTCCGGAAATCAATTTCCTGGCATTGAGAAATTCCAGCAAGGTCGACGTGCCGATTGCAGAACCCATCATGGCGTCGAGCGAAGCGCTCGCTGTCAGGAAAGGGGAGCAAGAACTCCTGAATTTCCTGAATGCCTGGGTCGTCGCCCGTCAGACAGATAAGTGGCTCGGCACGACTCGTGAATACTGGTTCAATACGATCGACTGGCTGCCGGGATCGAGCGATTGATGCCGCATATGCCCCTATTCGCGGTATACAGGTTGGCGATCGCCGCTGCACTTTCGATGTTGATCGGTGCCCTGGCATTTGCCCAGGAGGCAGGCGAGACGCCGGCTGAGGAAGCTGTCCCGGAAATCGTGGAAATTGAGGAAATCTCGGGTGACGGTGAAGTCGCGGATAGCGGGGAGATCGAGGAAATAATCGTCGTCGCGCCAAGACCGGGCAGCCGCAGGCGGGTCGACGATGAGTACGAAGATCCGGTGCGCACACAACTCCTCAAAGAGTTTTACAGGATGAAAGAACTTGAAGAGGAATCCGAGTGGCGCAAACCTGACACATCGGAAAGTTCATCCAGGATCAAGTGGGGTTACGACCCGAGAGACGAATACCGGATGCGTCACGAAATGGACTTGCAGGATTTGTCATGGGAGAAGAAGAAGCCGGCAACACTCTTCAAAGTCGAGTTTTGATAGCAATTGAATCTGCGCCTGGCGCACACTCTTAGGCGGAGAGACATCATGCACCTGATTCTTGGCAGCGAGCGTGCGCTTTATAACCATTACATCGTCGAGCTCCGACTTGACGCTCACGATTTCGAAATAAGCAAAGAACACGACGTGCCCGGCACCAAGAGGCCCTCCGGTACCGGCACGGTTACGGTGACTTACAAGCCCACGGGAGTGGTTCGCCAATACCGTGATGGCGTTATTCCGCCACCACACGTCGAATTCGAACGCGAACTCAAGGCGGGACTATTCAAGACGCGGTAACAAGTCTGCTCCCGCCAACCCGCGTCTCAAAGTGTCAACAGCGCCAACACCAGAAGCAATGTTCCTATAGCGGCAAGGCCGTAACAGACGAACATGACCAGTTTGTCGTTGCGGATGCCCAGATCGTGTGCGGTGATGCACATGCGATGCGCGGCGTGCCACATAACCAGGAATAACACGCCAAAAATTACGAGCTTGTTGAACGAGTGTTGCGTCAATTCGGTCAGACGTTCGTAAGATAGTGCGTCGGCAGGCAACAGCCCAAGCGGCGCGGCAAAACAGGTAATCAGGATCAGCACCGGTACAAGGAATGCAGATACCGTGCCGCCGGCGGCGAACAGACCCCAGATGATCGGCTTCTTCGAAGCGCCCATATCTAGCTCCTTGCCAGCAGCCACAATGCCGCGCTGACTATGACAAAACCAAACCAGTGTGCAGCGATAATGATCGCACCGGGAACCGGCTTGCCATCGTATGTCAGTGGCATTGCTTTAGGCGTAACCTGAAACCAGCTATAGGTGTGATAGATGGCGAAAAACATCGCCAAGGCGGCAAATACGAGTCCGGTGGCTCCTTCAGCGCTGGCGAGAAATTTCTCGTAGGCAGCCTGCCCCCTGGACAACTGAACAAGCCCTACGACCAGAATCAGCGCATAGATGCCGATAAATAACGCGCTGATCTCGCGCATCATGTAGCGTACGTACCGTGGCTGTTCGAGCCACCATCGCGTCTTCGACGGCTCGCGAATGTAGGGTCGCCGGCTCATTTGCGTTTCCAAGGCATCAGGAACTTCATGAAGTAATCTCCCGTGCTCGCAATCTTCGTCTGTTGAATGGCCGCGGCCGGATCAACCGACTTGGGGCACACCTCCGAGCAGGCGCCGACAAAACTGCAACCCCAGATACCTTCATTGCTGGCGACAACGTCTTCCCGCGCACTACGGCCCTCGTCTCTGGTGTCGAGGTTATAACGGTGTGCGAGTGCCAGCGCCGCAGGTCCGACGAAAGAGTCGGTCAAGGCATACTGCGGACACGCCGAGTAACAAAGCAGGCAGTTGATGCAGGCCGTGTACTGCTTGAACCGGGCCAGCTCGGCGGGTGTTTGCAAATACTCCCCGTCGTCGACGTCTCTCTCTTCCTTGGCCACGATATACGGTTTAACGGTGCCGAGTTTGTCGATGAAGTCGTCCATCGCGACGACAAGGTCACGCTCGACCGGGAAATTGTGCAGTGGCTCGACGCGGATCTTGCCCGGGTAGTCCCGCAGGAACGTATGGCAGGCTAAAACAGGCTCGCCGTTCACGACCATGCCACAGCTGCCACACACAGCCATGTGGCAGGACCAGCGATAACTGAGTGTGCGATCCAGCTCGTCCTTGATGTAATTGATGGCATCGAGCACGACCCAATCATCCTGGTACGGCACCTTGTACGTCTGGAAACGAGGCGTCTCGTCCTGCTCCGGGTCGTAACGAAAGATCTCGAGTTCGACCAATCGCTCGCTCATTCCTGGGCGCCTCCGTAGACTCGCTCCGCAGGCTGCGAGCGCGTAATCCTGACGTCGCAATAAGCTATTGCCGGCAGATCCTCGGCCGAGTATTGAGCCAGCGAATGTTTCAGATACGTTGCATCATCCCTGTCCGTGTAATCGAGTCGCTGGTGCGAGCCCCGGGACTCCTTGCGTTGCAATGCCGACGCGGCCATCGCCATGGCCACATCAATCATGGAGCCGAGTTCCAGTGCCTCGACCAGGTCGGTATTGAAGACGTTGCTCTTGTCCGCGAGTAACACATCTTTGTATCGCTCACGGATCTGCTGCAGGGTATCCACGCAGGCCTGCAGGGTGTCTGCGCTTCGATAGATGCCGGCGCCCGCCTCCATTGCATCATTCATTTCCCGCCTGAGACCCGAGACACTTTCGGCACCGTCACTTTTGCGGAACAGCTGCAGCACGCGATCCTCGGCCGCGCCGGCCGCAGCCAGAACCTGCTGCTGGTCCACCTCGGCGACGCCGCTCAGGGCGAGCCTTGCAGCTCCCTCGCCGGCGCGGGCACCGAACACCAGCAGTTCAGTCAGTGAATTCGAACCCAGACGATTCGCGCCATTGATGCTGACGCAGGCGCATTCACCCGCGGCATACAGGCCTTCGACGCAGGTTGCTGTATCGATATCAGTATCGATGCCGCCCATCGTGTAATGCACGACCGGGCGCACGGGGATAGGGTCATGCACCGGGTCGACGCCGGCATAACTGATGCTCAGCTCGCGCACCATCGGCAAGCGTTCGTTTATCTTCGCCTCGCCCAGGTGGCGCAGGTCAAGGTGCACAACGTCGCCATAGTCGGTTGCGATCGTGCGGCCTTTCTTTTGTTCATGCCAGAATGCCTGGCTCAGCCTGTCGCGCGGACCGAGTTCCATCGCTTTCTTGCGCGGCCATGGGTCGGGTGGGCCGAGATTATAGTCCTGCAAGTATCTATAGCCGTCCTTATTGACCAGGATGCCGCCCTCGCCGCGCGAGCCCTCGGTGATCAGGATGCCGGTGCCAGGCAGTCCCGTCGGGTGATACTGCACGAACTCCATGTCTTTGAGCGGAACGCCCGCACGGTAGGCCATCGCCATACCATCGCCGGTCTTGATTGCGCCATTGGTGGTAAAGGGAAACACCCGGCCCGCGCCGCCAGTCGCGATAATGACGCACTTCGAGCGGAAGAAGCGCACCTGGCCCGTGCGCATTTCGATCGCGGTAACGCCATGACAGCGGCCATCGGTAACAACCAGGTCGGTCGAATAATATTCGTCAAAGCGTTCGATCGAGGAATACTTGAGCGAGGTCTGGAACAGTGTATGCAACAGGTGAAATCCGGTCTTGTCTGCGGCATACCAGGTTCGTTCGACTTTCATGCCACCGAACGGCCGCACGGCAACATGGCCATCCGGCTCGCGACTCCACGGACATCCCCAGTGCTCTATCCGGGTCAGCTCGCGCGGCGCCTCGTGAATAAACAAATCGACCGCGTCCTGATCACAGAGCCAGTCGCCGCCGGCTACCGTATCGTGGAAATGATTGTCGAAACTGTCGTTGCCTTTAATTACGCCGGCCGCGCCACCCTCTGCAGCAACAGTGTGACTGCGCATCGGATAGACTTTCGAAATTAATGCGATCGACAGAGACGGATCTGCTTCCGCAACGGCTATCGCGGCACGCAGACCGGCACCGCCAGCACCGACAATTGCGACGTCTGTATTGATTGTATCCATCGAGCCGTCTCGGCCTTCTCCGGTGTTACTCCTTGTGCGTCGCCACGACCTTCTGGAAAAGACCGCCGAAATACGTTTCCTTGCGCCATGCAAAACGCTGGTCCCATCCGGCAAATTCGGCAATTTCCTCGCGCCATAAGCCTTTGGCGTATGGCTCTAGCGTGTCGAATACAAAACTGGTGATCGGCTTGAGCGGATGCGCCCAATGCGGTTTGTGATAGTCGACGAATACGAGCTTGCCGCCTGGTCGGACAGCATCGAGCAGCGCAGACGCTATGCCGCATTTGTAGTCGTCGGGCAATTCATGCATCAAAAAATAACAGCACACGATGTCGAAGGTTTCATCCCGAAGATGCATAACGTTCTGATGTCTCACACTCGCGTGCTCACAGCCGTTCAATTTGCGGCGGCAATTACGAACCTGTACTTCGGCAACATCCATGATCTCCAGCTTGCCTTGCGGGCCGATATGCTCCGCCAATTTCAGTGAGAAATTGCCGTACACGCAGGCCGTCTGCAATACATGCTGGCCAGGCTTGATTTCGCTGACTGCCGCCCGGGTGAGCCGATTGTGCTGTTGCCACAATATCGTTCTCACGACCCATTCGCGATCCAGACGCCTGACGTTGCGGGGATTGAGATAGGCCCAGTAATAGGTCTCGTGCAAATACTCGGGGATAACCGGCGCACCGCTGGTGGTCTCTGCCGGTGCCAGTTGCAGGGATCCCGGGCGAGTTCCGAGACCCTTGAGACTGTCCCTTTTCACACCGAGCATTTCCGAGTAATCCACATGTATCTCCTTTCCGCGACCGCGCCTGATTGTACCGAAGTGAATGGCCTTTTGTTCACTTATACAGTCGGGCCCTGGGGCCCTGTATCAGTATTTATAGCGATGTTTTGTGCACAACTGCAGGGTTCCGATGCGAGGGCGGCCGGGACCCGGCGCAGGCATTGTGCCTGCCGATCTGGATTGTGTCCATTTTTGTCATTATTTATCAGGGGACTACCAATCGTACCTGTATGCAAGTGCTGCCGCCGCATTGCGGCTATAACAATTCGTGATCCTGGCGTAACTGTTTCAGCAGCGATACGGACATCAGGATACCCACCGCGAGAATCGGCAGCGAGACTACCAGCGTGGAAGTCTGAATTACCGTGAGCGCGGAGCGTGGATCGCCGGTCAATCTCCCGGTAAACATGAGCGTCACGGGTACGACCGCCAGCGCGATGGCCCAGAACAAGCGGTGCCAGCGAGCCGGGTCGTCGCCTGCCTCGAGATGCCGAGTGGCGCTTGATGCCAGAGTATAAGACGCCGAATCATAGGTGGTGGCGACAAATACGACGGTGACGAAACAGAAAACGGCGATGAAAAATCCCGGCCACGGCAACTGATCCAGAACTGCAACGATCGCGCTCGCCTGGCCCTGCTCGGCAAGCACCGAGGTGACAGATATCACTTCAGACAATTCGAGGCTGAGCCCGTAATTCCCGAGCGTCATGTAAAAGATCACCCCGCCGAGCGTGCCGAAGCCGATCATGCCGAAAATGACCTGGCGGATCGTCCGCCCCCTCGATATTCGGGTAACGAACAATCCGACAAACGGCCCGTACGCGATCCACCAGGCCCAGTACCAGATGGTCCAGGTCTCGACGAAACCGGAATCGGTGAAGGCATCGGTCCAGGTATTCATGCGCACGAAGTTATGCAACATCAGGCCGACGCTGCCGACGGATGTCTTTAGTATGAAAACCGTGGGGCCGAAGATCGTAACAAACAACAGCAATGCCAGGGCCAGTGCCATGTTGATATGACTCAGGCGTTTGATGCCTTTCCTGAGTCCGAGCCAGACGCTGACCGAAAACAGGCTCACGCAGAGAAATACTGCAAATAGTTCCAGGGAAAAGCCGTTTTCCAGTCCGGTCATCCGGCTGACCAGCGTCGCGACCAACGGTGTCGTGAACCCGATTGAGGATCCGGCTCCACCCAGCAGCGCAAGCATGAACAGGAGATCGATTGATCGGCCCCACACGGTTTCTTTCCCGGCGCCAATGAAGTAATGACAACTGACCGAGAATCGCAGGAACGGCAGGCGCTTGACGTAATACGGATAAGCGATAGCCAGCGTCGGCAAGCAATAAAAGCACCAGGCAGTGGGCCCCCAGTGAAAAACGCCATAAGCGGCAGCCCAGTCCGCCGCCATGGCCGAACGCGGTTCGACGCCAAAAGGCGGAGCATCGAAATAATAGGCCCACTCCACCGGGGCCCAGAACATCAGGCCGCCGCCGACGCCGGCACAGAACAGCATTGCCGCCCAGCTGATACCGGAGAACTCCGGCTTCTCGTCCTCGACGCCCAGGCGGATAGGTCCGTAACGGCCGAAAGCAAGCCATGCCAGTAATACCATGATCACGGTTCCGGCAAGCAGGTAGAGAAAGCCGAATTCAGAGGCGATGAACTCGTAGGATTTCAGTACTAGTTTTCCGCCGCTGTCCGGAAACATCGCCAAAGGCAGGCAGACGAGCAGGATAATCGTCAGACAGCTCGAAAACGTGGCCCAGTCCACTTGTTTTTGTTCCATGCAGGTCCTTTCGCGATTACGGATAGACTCAATCAGTACTCACTGTCAGCCTTCGATCAACCGATTCCAATTGCTTACAACTCCTTGGGGATGCTGGTTTGTGCCGGAAACCAGGGCGTTTTGCACACCGTCGCCTTACGCTTACCCGCCGGTGTTGCAACCGCCAGGCGTGTCCCGAGAGCCGCGCATTCGACCGGAACGTTCGCGAACCCGATGTTTCGGTCGAGCCGCGGCGAATGCGCGCAGCGCGTAATGTGTCCGATCGTACTGCCATCTTCGAAGACGGGCCAGAATTCCTCGTTCGCTTCTTCCAGGGGTGAAGCATCGATCTCCACGCCGACCAGCAGGCGTTTCGCGCCTTCCGCCTTGATCCTCTCGAGCGCCTGCCGGCCTATGAAGTCGCCCGGTTTATCAAGCTGGACCAGGCGGTCCATACCGAGAATATAGGGGTTATCCGCGCGCCTGATATCCGACATATAGGACAGCAAACGGCCTTCAATGCTGCGAATCGTCGATGGGGCGATCGGGGCGATGTTGAATGCTTTACCCGCCTGCATGATGCTTTCCCACAACTGGTCTCCACGTGCCGAATCCTGCAGATACAATTCATAGCCGAGCTCACCGCTCCAGCCTGTACGCGCCACGACCAGCGAAATTCCGTCCAGAGACGTTTCCTTCAGCCAGTAGTAATCGAGTTGCAGCGCCCAATCACCAAATAACGCACGAGCTACTTGTGGTGAATTGGGCCCTTGCAGTTGCAGCGGAGAGACGTCAGGTTCGAATATCTGCACTTTCAGTCCGCTGTTGATCGCGACGCCCGAAATCCAGAGCAGAGCATCAGTATCTCCGGCTGACAGCCAGAATCTCTGTTCCCCGAGGCGAAGCAATACCGCATCGTTGACGATGCCGCCGTCTTCGTCTGTCAAAACCAGGTACTGGCACTGGCCGACCTCGCACTTCGACATATCGCGAGGCGTCAAGTACTGCACGAGGTCGAAAGCGTCGGGGCCGGATATTTCTACCTGGCGCTCGCAGGCGACATCCCAGACGGTGACGTCGTTTACCAGGCTCCAGTATTCTGTCACCGGATCCGTGTACATCGTCGGCATGTACATATGGTTGTATACGGTGAACGCCCTGGCACCATGCCGCAGCGTCGCCTCGAAATAAGGAGACTTGCGGACTCGCGGGCCAATCGAAATTGAGGCAGCCCGGGCCTTTCCAGCCATCTGCCGATTCCTCATACCTTACATAATCCCGAGTTTATATCGTTCACCGCATATCGCGCGACGGTCTGAGATTTTGCCTGTTCTTCCAGTGCCTGGTCGACAACCATATCAGGGCAGAAAACGAATGCGCTTGATTTTCGAACAAGCGCAAAAACTTCACCTCGCTGCAGCGCTTCGATATGTTGTAAATATTTCTTGTTTGCGCTTTTTATTTTTTATTGGAACACTTGCGCGAGTGTTACAAACGACCATCTGCAGATATGCCCCGCATCGGCGTGCAATTCGCCGACACCGAAATGAGCGATTCGCCACCTGTTGCCAAAAGTCACCTTCATATCAAAAAGTGCAGCGATTTCGAGATTATAGTCGTCGTTAAAGTACAACGCTCCGAATTTTCGGCCATGCTCCCGAGCAACTGCTCAACACATTACATAGAGCGCAAATGTCGGCGTGATTACACGAAGAACGATCAAAAGTCCTCTTACGCGGACAGCAGGTCAGCATCATAAAGATCCAGCTATTACAAGTTTTCAAAAGGCATGGGTACAGGTACGTTGCCTCGAATAAAACGGCAAGTGTAAATCAATTCAAAAATATAGATGTTTATTATTGACGAAAATAATTTGGCTCGGGCCGGTGCCTGATTGCGCTGACGGCGACCTGTCGCCGAAATTCGATGATTCTGCCGCGTCGCTTGCTCGCTGTCAGAGACAGGTATTGCCCGCCATCAGTCCCCTGCACGAACCAGGCGAGCATTGCGATTTCGATCTAACTCTTTGTTTTTCAATGGTTTAAAAACGGACTATTCCTGCCGAACCTGGCCCGCGGCAGGCCTCGCCTGCCCGGTGTTTTGTTGTTTGCGGAGTCGCTAACGGTGACAGGACGGGCGCTGGATCTAGCGCGAATTCTAGCGGAAGCTGTTCGCTTGGAGTCATTGCTTCGCTAATCGAACTGCAACATCTTCGCAAGAAAATTTTCACGCAAGAAATTTCTTTAATTTCTTTGTCAATGTAAAAAAATAATCCGTAAAGTTGCTTCATTCGCCTACTTGAAGATGATTCTTGTGTATTTGAATTGAAAACGCGAAGCCTTTTTCAAAAACTTTTAAAAATTTTGGCCAACCATGTAACGAACGATCGTCAATCAGAACTCATGTGACCTGATTCACAGTTTGCCGGTTCCGCCGACTAATTTCGAAAATTTTCCGGGGTCACTGTAACCAGGTTCGCATCAAATTATTGCAAAAGGACATATCGTGGACTCATGGAGGAGCACCACGGACAGGATGCCGTGGATTCATGAGGATGCGAATATGTAGTTAGGAGTTGTTTCGATGAACGGTCACAATTTGTCGCTATCAATGCGCAACGTTTATCTTTCTCTGCTCACAATTTTGTTTTTGCCGGTTGTGAGCAATGCCCAGACCTACGATTTCAAGGTCGTCTATGCGGAAGTTTCGGGAATAGACGAAATCATTGCCGGTAATCATGACAAGGCAATCGAGATTCTGGAGGTCCGGACCCGTGACACCAAAAGTAATAGGCTGGCCGACGAGCTGGCAACGCTCTGTGCGCTGTATATAGTGAAAGGCAAGCTCGCAGTGGCCCAGACGACCTGCAACAGTGCCGTCGAGACCGGCCAGAGCCATACGGCGTACAACAATCGCGGGGTCATGCGGGTCCATCTCGGGGATCCGGCAGGCGCGCTCGAGGATTTCGAGCGAGCCAGGGTCCTCCCACAGCACCAGAAGCGCTATATGGAAGAACTCATGCTGCGTGATCCCCGGCTGATAGCCACCAGTAACTACGCCGTGGCCAAGAAGATGACCGCGAAACGCCAGCAACCCTGGCAAGCATTGGCCAGTTCCATTCGGGGCGCGAGCGTTGAGGACCTCGACTAGGAATTGCCGTTCTTACCGGGAGCACCTGGTTCGCGCGAATCACGGCGCGATGGTTGCGCCTGCACGAGTCCGGCTCACGGCAAATCCGGATCGACCGGGCGACCTTCGCTGCCCGGACACGCTGATGCCACAACGACTGTGGTGGCCGGGGCAAGGACTCCTGTTGCATCTTCATCCGCCGAAATAACCTCGATCGTCGCTCATAAAGCAATCTGCTGACTCCTGCAGCAAGGCAGGCCAGGCTGGCCCGCAGCCGACGGCTGCACGCCTGAAAATCCGTACGGATGCTATCAAGTTCGTCTTTGTGCTAGCGTCCTCCCCGTGCAGTGCTGTACGCAGCCCCGTTTGGAGGAGAAGAAATGCGAAGAACGATCTGTTTTGTTGCGGCCTCCGCCGCCATCCTGGCGACATCCCTGGCCCTGGCCGCCAGTCTCGACATTCGCGAATGGCAGGTGCCGTACGAGAAGTCGCGGCCACGTGATCCGTTTGCCGAAAGCGCCACGTCTGTCTGGTTCGTCGGCCAGCGCACCGGGTATCTCGCGCATCTCGATGCCGAAACCGGCGAGTTTACGCAGGTAGAACTGAAACAAGGCTCGGGACCACACAACCTGATCGTCGGCACCGACGGCATCGTCTGGTATGCGGGTAATCTCAACCGGCTGATCGGCCGTTACGATCCCGAGACCAAGACAATCGAAGAAATCATGATGCCGGACGAGGCAGCACGCGATCCGCATACGCTGATTTTCGACGCCAACGAGGAAAACATCTGGTTCACGGTACAGGGCGGTAACATGATGGGCCGCCTCAATATCGAATCGCGCAAGGTGGACTTGATCAAATCAAGGACGCCTAGATCCCGACCGTATGGCATCAAGCTGGCGCCGGACGGCTCGATATGGGTCGTCCTGTTCGGCTCCAACAAGCTGGCGCACATCAATCCGCAATCATTGGAACACGACGAGATTGAGTTGCCGCGTGCGGATGCCCGGCCACGCAGGCTGGAAGTCCTGGACGATGGGCGCGTCTGGTATGTCGACTATGCAAAAGGAATGCTCGGCGTCTACGACCCCGCCAGTGAAGGATTCACCGAGTGGCAGATGCCGCAGGGAGCAGGTGCGCGACCGTACGGAATGGCATCCGATTCGAATGGCAATTTGTGGATGGTCGCGACCGGCGTACAACCAAACGTATTTTTGGGCTTCAATCCGGAAACGGAACAGTTCTTCAATGCGACCGAAGTGGAATCCGGCGGCGGAACGATTCGACACATGCATTACCACGAGCCATCGGGCACTGTCTGGTTCGGTACGGATACCAATTATATAGGCCGCGCAATCGTCCAACCGGACAAATAACGGCGTCTCGTGCGGCTCGGCATCGCGCTCGTATTTAGCGCGGCGTTTACGCTAAACGCCGCGCTTGCATTCCCTGACGGGGCACCCTGGGGCGCCGCGAATCCCGCTGCCGAACAACATTGCGCCACCTGCCATTTCGGGTCAGAGCCGATCCGCGACTCTGCGGCGCTCAGAATCGTCGGCCTGCCAGCACAGGCGATGGCTGGCGAAATCTATCACTTGCAAGTTGTTTTCGACGACCCGCAAGTCGTTACCGCCGGATTTCAGTTAATCGCAGATGCCCAGGGTCAGGAGGCTGGCACATTTGCTTCGCAGGAGACCGGCATCGAATTCATCGGTGCTGCGATACGATCAACCGTGACAACAAAGACCGAAAAAGGTATTTCCTGGTCGGTCGATTGGCGCGCGCCCGTAGATTTAGCGTCTCCCATTACCTTTTATCTTGCGGCATCCGCGGCCAACGATGATGGATCGCCGTTCGGTGACACTATTCACTATCGGTCGTACCGCTTGGCGGCAGAGTGACCTTGCGAATTATTGCGGGTCGGGAAGCGGATTGTTGCAGCCGCCGATCGACTCACCACTGCAAGGAGAAGTTAACCCCGACCGTCCTGCCCTGTTTCCATTCAGCCGACTCGAAAGGCAAATTTCGAGTAGGGCGATTCATTTTGACGTACGGACGAAGCTGTAAATCTGCCTCGAGGCCCAACCAGTTATCAACCTGTCGATTGATGGCGCCAAGTGGGTCGGTAAGCGCCAGCAGCCATTTGTCTTTCCTGGTTAAGAAGCCGCGTTCAATGGAGCGATCTTCAATGTTTTTGCGAACGTCCACAAAATATCCGCCGAGTAATGACCCGAATACCGGCGTTACGATCAGATCCTGGATCGAAGGTTGTTCGAACAGCGCTTCTACGCCAAATTCATAGATCGTAGACAGCATCGCCGAGTACCAGAAAGCTTCACTGCCTGTATATCCACGCTCGCGTGCCCGGACGAAGTACGCGGCTCCCCAATACGGGTGCATAACATAGTTAATGAAAAAATCGTCCTCATCCCAGGTTGGATGCGTCACGTTGTCCCACCAGGTCGAAAGACTGTAGTCTTTCTTTTGTTCATCACTCCAGCTGCTTATGCTCTCCGGCAAAACATACAGGATGCCGATTGTCGCCGCCTGGTAGCCGAGGAAATAGTAGGTATCGCGCTTTAGCCCCTTGCGGTCGCGAAACTCGTAGCTTCCCGGTGCATCACTCCAGACCTGTGACCCGCCGCCGGGATATTCCTGCATTACCTCACTGAAAGGCGACCAGCCGGAATCCTGGCAACATGCACCGAATCTGATAGTGGGAGAGTTGATCGCGAACCAGGTGTCGAACTGTGCCGATTCATCGGGCGACCAGGCGGGTTCAGCGCAATGACCGACGAATGCTGCCGAAAGCAGGAGCAGCAAAACATAGATCCGGTTCATCGTGACACGCCCTATTGTTTGTCACCGTACCACCGCAGGGAAACATGTAATGCCACGTCCGAAACTGTATCGGTGACAAGATCTTCGACGAGCGCGAATGACAGCGAGAATCGATGTTTGGGTATTCGGTAAGTGCCACCGAAAGATGCCTGTACGGAATTCCCGCCGATGTCTTTCAAATCGCTTTTCAGGTAGCTGTCCTGAGCATAAACCTGCGCCGCAAGACTGAGTCTTTCCGTCAGCTGCCAAGCTGCTGCTAATCCACCAAAAGCCACGCTGCGTTCCTGGATTTCCCGGAATAGCTCGCCCTCACCCAGGCGCAGAATTCCCGCGAAGCCCGATATACCCAGGTCCTGCCAGCCAAAGATTCCGGACTTTGAGCCATATAATCCCAGTGACACGTCGGATGCACCGCTTCCCAGCAATTCTTGCTCGTCACCGGTTGGGAGCTTCAGACTTGAACGCAGGGCAATGGCATAGCCGTCTCCCGCAAAAAGCGGCACGGCTGCCGCGATTTGCAGATCACCGATCCCCGAGACCGGCGATGACAATTCGTAGCCTGCGACCCCCTGTCTTTCGTAACGAAACAGCAGCTGGTTGCTCGGGCGGCTGCGTTCCGCATTCGACAAGCCCCAGATCTTGTGCCAGCGTTCGATCCCGTTATCGAAAATGCCGTTCGAGTGCCACACGATCGGCAGATCGAAACCGACTTCAAGCCACCGCTTCAGTCTGTATCGCGCGGACAGTGTCAAGAAGTAACTTTCTCCGTCAATTAAGACCGTTCCCTCCGTCGAATTGCCGGAATCCGCATGATTCGCAATATCCAGGGTCGCTCGGTATTGCACTTCGCCCGCGGTCGCGAGCGATGCCGTTTGGAATGGCGGCAAACCATAAATCTGCAGAAACGGGTTGTGGTTTCTCAGGAAGAACCAACCGTCATCGGCTGCAGCGGCAACGCCTGTAAATTGCAGCAATACCAGGCCGGTAAGGAATAATGCGAGCCTGGCGCTGGCTTTGCAGAACAGCCGGTCCTGCCAAACGCGAAATCCATGTTCTTGTGTTAGCATTTTCGCCGCAAATAATAAGCCGCGCATTGCAAATGATGCCGACAGTAACTAAGTACTCCTATACCATCCCGGATCCTATACACAGATATACCTAAGACCTTGGGCCATAGCGAAATTCAGCAAGCATTGATCCTGCTGCTTGTCGGCAGCCTTGTCGGGCTGTGGACGACGGTGGCGAGTGCCGGGGAACAGGCGTCCATGCCTGCATTCAGTGCGGACTACCAGGTTCGATACGGACTGCTCAGGGGCAAGATGACGCTCGAACTAAAGCAAGGCGATCCGGGTTATGTGTATGAGACCTCACTGCGCCCGACGGGCCTGGCAGGATGGTTCAAACGCGGCGCCATCAGGGAGCTCACGACGCTGATGGACGATGGCGGGGCCATTCGGCCCATCGACTATATCAACGAGGACACGATTGCGAATCCGGCGCGCCATACCAGCTACCGGTTTAACCATCAGGACAACCGCGTCACTGGGCAATACAAGTCACAGGCTGTGGACGCACCGATGCGGGCGGGCGGCCAGAATCGAATATCCCTGCAAATCGCGGTCATGCTCGCACTGCGGTCGAACGCGGAGATTTCGGACTACCCGGTTTTCGATCGGGGGCGTTGGAAGGATTACCGTTTCGCAGTGATCGGCGACCAGACGGTCAAAACTCGATCGGGAACATTCCATACGGTCGAGGTTCGATATGCTTCATCGGACGGCGACCGGAGCTGGTCAATGCATTTCGCGCCGGAACTCTCCTTCTTGCCCGTGATGCTCGTATTTCACGAGGCCGGCAAGTTGAAATCCCGCGCACAGTTGACGGATTACAGCTTGGGCAACTCGGAGGTTTCAGAGCCGTAGCAGCGGGCCGGAATCGAAGAAAAAGCAGAGTAACCCTATCGAGCGAGCAGTCCGTCCCGGGCAAGGTACCTGGCGATCGCCTTCGCCTCATTGACGATAATCGAGTAATCCCTTGCCTGATCAAAGCCGACTGAATATTCGGATCTCGATTCAATGCCCCAGACAGGTTCCCTCTTCTTTACGGAATAAAGCTCGGTCAGCAGCACCAGCGAATGCTCGAAATCGAGGGCCTGCGGTTCCACATATTCGGTGGTATCGACGCTGAACACATTCCAGTAACCGGTCGGCCTGAGGTTGACCGTTGCCTCCGGACTCATGTCCACGAACGATGCCTCGGAGCGCAAACTAACCAGCTGCGTAAGCAAAACCGCATCAGCGCCGACGTTTTCGACCATTTCGATGAACGTCGCCCGGGTGACGGGTGTCCGGGTGTTCATCAGGGATGTGCTCGGCACGGCTTTGGTGCCGAGTGCAGCGAGTTGCGAAACAATTTCGTCTTCAAGATATCTGCGCGAATCGAAGGACGACAACAATGTAATGACAAGGATGTTCTCGTAAGGCAAATCTGCAGCATCGGAAACAGGCTGCGTCCTCGTAACCTGCGGCCCGCCGGCGCACGCTCCCAGCACGAGCGCAAAGCCGAGGAACAGGAGAATCTTTGGTCGAAAAGGCATCGTCGTCACAATCAAACTTTCATCTTAAATAGGTTTTATTCTCTCCGGTTTTCGGCTGCACGGTATCACATTGTGACGGCCGGCTCCGCTCAGAGCACGGGATGCGGACCCGATGCCTTCGAAATTGCCGTTTTCCGCTCCGCAATTTGTCATAACTGTGACAGCAATCTCGGTTATTCAGGCTTCCTGGCAATATTCTCTTATTTTACAACGCTTTAACTTAACAAAATAAGTTTCTTGCGGTCCCGGATGGGCCGCTCCCGAGAGACGGACGAGGCGGCTAATACATGGATCAGACGGCTGAATCTGAAGACAAACCGCTGGTTCTTATTGCCGACGACGATGCAACGCATCGCAGGGTCCTGCAAGAGGTCCTGGAAACGGCCGGTTTCCAGGTCGCGGTTGCCGAAAACGGCGAGGTGGCGCTGGACCTGTATACCGCGACACAACCCGATGCCGTGTTGCTCGACGTCGAAATGCCCGAGCTCGACGGGTTTGAGGTCTGCAAGAGGATCAGGGCACAGGAAACGCTGCGTGAGACGCCGATTTTCATCATCACCGGACGCGAGGACGAACAGGCCGTTGAACGCGCCTACAGTGTCGGCGCAACCGACTTCCTGAACAAGCCGATCGGCTTGACGGTTCTTCCCCATCGCATCCGCTACGTGCTTCGAACGAGCACGTCCCTCAACGATCTGAAGGGGCTTATTCGTGCAATTCCCGACCTCATATTCGTGGTCAACAAGGATGGAGATGTACAGGAGGGATTGAGTCGAGGTGACGCAACCCATACGCAACAAATTCAGGCTTTGTCGACGGCATCCAAGGTTAATTTCTATCCGTGTGAGAATGACGATACTGCGCGGGCCTGCATCAAGCGTGCGCTTGAGACCGGCAAGACACAGGTCTATGAGCATACGCTCGAGGCGCTCGACATCCATCTCGAGACGCGATTCGTGACTCGCGATCAAAACACGGTCCTGGCAATCGTCAGGGATATCACGGAACGCAAAAAGTCAGAAGACAGGATTTTCAACCTGGCGTATTTCGACGAATTGACGGCGCTGCCAAACCGGCAGCTCTTCGGGCGAAGCCTCGAACGTACGATCGAGACGGCTCAGCGAGATGATGAACAATTCGCCGTTCTCTTCGTCGACCTCGACAGGTTCAAACGAATCAACGATACCCTGGGCCATAGTGTCGGCGACGAACTTTTGAAGGAAGTTGCGCTCCGCCTTGAAAGTTGCACCCGGTCCACAGATTCGGTCTCGCGAATCGAGGCGCCTGCGGAGAGTGAAGTACAACTGGCGCGCCTGGGTGGTGACGAATTCGTCATTCAGCTTTACGGGATCGAATCCGACGACGCAGTTGCCACCGTCGCGTCCCGTATCATTTCAGTCCTGACTCCGCCTTTCACTTGCGAAGGACACCAGTTCGTGGTGACGCCAAGCATTGGCATTGCGATGTATCCGCAGGACGGCCTCACTGCCGAAGAGTTGTTGATGAATGCCGATTCGGCAATGTATCGCGCCAAATTTGCCGGACGCAATAACTTCCAGTTTTTCTCCGAGACCATGCGATCGAAGTCCTTGCACCGTCTCGATCTGGAAAACGAAATTCGAAAGGCGCTGGAGTCGGATCAGTTCGAGCTTTATTACCAGCCGAAGGCCGATGCCGAATCCTGGACCCTGGTCGGTGCCGAGGCACTGCTCCGCTGGCATCACCCGGAGCGCGGCGTCATTGCACCTGCAGAATTTATTCCTGTCGCCGAGGAAACCGGGCTCATCGTGCCAATCGGCCAGTGGGTCCTGCAGGAGGCCTGCAGGCAGGCCAGGATATGGACGGAGTCCCCGTTCGGTGACATTGCCGTTGCCGTCAATATATCGAGCCACCAGTTTCAGTCCGACAGCCTGATCGACGATGTACTCGGCGCAGCGCTGAGGGCCGGTATCGAACCTGCTTCGCTCGAACTCGAAATTACGGAGAGCGTGTTGTTGCAGGATGCAGAAAATACGCTGGTGGCACTCAACACCCTGAAACGTGCGGGCATTTCACTGTCAGTCGACGATTTCGGAACTGGCTATTCGTCGCTGAGCTACCTGAAGCGCTTTCCGATCGACACCCTCAAGATCGACCGTTCATTCGTAAAAGATATCCACGTCGACCAGGACGATGCCGCCATATGCGCCGCTATTCTAGCCATGGCGCGGCAACTGGGCCTCAATGTCGTTGCCGAGGGGGTGGAGACCAAGGAACAGCTGGAATTCCTGCGCCATCACGGCTGCAACCAGATCCAGGGATACCTGTGCAGCAAGCCGCTGTCGGCCGACCAGTTCGCCGTCCTGCTTCGAGAAATCGCCAAAACTGCCGCCAACGAACCCGACGCCAACCCCGCCTCCGCCTGAATCCGGCACCCTGCTGTGCCGAGGCGGGCATCAATCTATACATCGGCGGCGGGCGTGGCACAGCCGACGGCATACAGTCACCTCGTGAATTATGACCACCTGATATTCACCGCGGGCCAGGTCGCGCTCGACAGCGATGGCCATCAAAGCTGATTAAGGAAGCAGGCTTTCATAGCGGCGATCGGTCAATGCCTCGAGAAATGCAACGATGGCATCGACGTGGTTCTCGGCCAGCGGTTGCCCCGCGCGCAATAAATCGAAATCAACCGTGTCTGCGACTTCCGGATCCCCCCACGGCATTCCGGTTTCCGGATTTGTCTGGCTCTGCGTGTTGCTCAGCAAAAAACGGTTATAGAAGACAACCGCGGTACGCAGCTCGCGAAAGATGCCGTTATGCATGTATGGCCCGGTGACGGCAACATTTCGCAGGCTCGGGACCTTGAATTTCCCGGCCATGGCAGGGTCGTTCACTTGCGGATTCTGCAACAGCCCGAGGTCCCGGTGATTAGCACCAATTCCATTCATCTCGCGGACCCGCGTGTTCACCGGAATGCCGATGTTGTGATAACGATGGTTGCTGAACAGTTCACCTGCATGATTTTCCCGCGTATCCAGCAGGTGACAGCTGCTGCAATTTATCAATTGTGAAAAAAACAGGATGCGTCCCAACTCCTCTTGCTCGGTCAGTTCGTACTCGCCACGCAGGTAGCGGTCGTATTTGGAATCGAATGGCGCAAATACGCTTGTGCGTTCAAATGCGACAATACTTTCTGTAGCGGCACGAAACGCCTGTTCAGAATCTGCAAAAATTGCGTCGCCATAAATCTCCCTGAATGATTCGTCGTAGATTGGGTTTTGCCGTATCCGATCGACGACGGCGGCACGGTCCTGCATTGCCATTTCGAGCGGATTGACAAAAGGTTCGGCAGCCTGATCGATCATCGTGACAGCACGGCCATCAAGGAAATAGCCTCCGACATACTCACCCTGATCATTGCGGTGAAAATCCGGGATCAGGGACGCATAAGTGGTGCCGGGCGTGTTGCGATCGCCCAGCGACTCGCCATCGCCCCCGAGTGACACCGCTCCCGCCACTCCGTTGTCGCGGCTGTCGGTGAATGCGCGACCCGGGTCATGGCAGGAACCGCAGGACTGATTCCGATTGGCCGATAGATTGCTGTCGAAAAACAGTGCCTGGCCCAGATTCGCCAGCGCGTCCTCTCCGGTATCGCCAAATACGGGCGCGGCACCCAACAGCAAAATGGCGAGAATCGCTTTCCGCATCGCAGGAATTTTATTGTTTTTTAAAGGAACCGGCATAGAACGCGTATCTTAGACGATGGTGCGATTTTTCGAGACTACTGCTACAGGTTACTTGGTTGATCGCCCCGGCGAAAGCAGCCGATTGTTCTGAAAAATGGCCGTGTTTCATGCATTATTATTAGATTCCGAGCATTGGCCGATCTATCGCATTTATGAGGTACCATCGCTCAAGGCAGCTTGAAGCATGTCATTTGCGAGCGGCCGGCATTTTTCGCAAATACCGGGCCCGGGCAAAATTCCTGATAGCATACTGCGTGGCATCGCCTGGCCGGTGATCAATCGGTTCAGTCCCGATGCTGCCGCTCTCGACCGCGAGCTGCGGGCAAGGCGCGAGCAGATATTTAAAATCGATGGGCACGAAACCTAAGAACTGGGATGCATTTGCGCTGTTGCTGATCGACGTACAGAAAGATTTCTGGGCAGACAGCATGTCGCAGACATTTTCCGACTATGAAAGGCATGTTGCGCAACTGCTGCATGTGTGCCGGAGCGAAGGTATCGATATCGTGCACTTGCGCGCCCGCTTTCAAGCGGACGAATCCGACTGGATGGTACGGTACAGGTCTCTCGGCCGGACTCCGTGCATCGAGGGTACGCCGGGTGTCGAGGTATTTCCGTTTGCAAGCAGTGAACCGGGTGAATTCGTCATATTCAAGCAGTCATTCGACGGTTTTCAAAAGCCGGCATTGCAAGCGTACCTCGAAAAAAACGCAAAGCGTTATCTTCTGATTGCAGGACTGGCCACATCTGTCTGTGTACTGCTGACAGCGGCGACCGCCGCGCAGCAAGGCTACCTGGTCGGTCTTGTCGAAGACTGTTGCGCTGACAGTCCCGAGGCACATGAGCAGACGCTGCAGGGATATCCCTTCATCTTCGATCGGGTCAAAGTAGATCAGATAAGGGACTGCCATGACATGTGGCTGGCGGATATCAACAAACTGACAGACCAGCAGTGATCTCGTTGCTCACTTATTCCGCGATCTGACTCCGGTTTTCGGCGTCGAAAGCCACCTGCCCGCCAACGACGGTCATCAGGACCGGCACCGTCAGGAGTGATTCAGCCGTTGCCGTCCGCGGGTCCTCGCCCAATACGGTGAAATCGGCGTATCGCCCCACCGTCAGCCTGCCCAGATGATCTTCCCGAAACGCGGCAAAGGCCGGGCCTTCACTCATGGCCCGCAATGCCGTATCCACACTCACCGTCTGCTCGGGAAACCAGCCGCCTGCGGGCTCGCCGTCGAAACCCTTGCGGGTCACAAGGCCATAAAGCGTCGTGCGCGGATCACCGGAATCAGACGCCGGGAAGTCCGTGCCGGCAGCCAGTACCGCACCCGTCGCCAGAAGCTCGCGCATTGGCATGATCCAGGGGGCCCGAGCCGCTCCTACCCTGTTCTCTCCCCAGCGTTGATACTCGCCGACAAACACCGGCTGCATTGACGCAATCGCTCCCAATCCGGCAAAGCGCGACAGGTTGCGTGGCGATATGATCGAGGCGTGTTCGAGCCGGAATCGCTCACTGGCCGGCACGCGATTGCGTTCAATCGCATCCAGGGCACGCTCGACACCGAGGTCGCCGATAACGTGCGCGTTTACCTGGAATCCGGCGGCACGCGCGGCGGCGATGAATGTATCGATTTCCTCATCTTCCATTTGCCGGAGGCCCGAGGTTTCCGGCGCGTCGCTATAGGGTTCACTCATCTCTGCGCCGCGCGCGCCGAGCGCGCCATCGATGGCAATCTTGAAACTGCGCACCGTGAGTCGTCCGTCGCCCAGGTCGACTTCCGGGCCGCGATCCAGGTAGTGCTCGACCCCCTCGTCGCCGAGGGCCATGGCATAGATGCGCACGGGCAGCTCACCCGCCTCGAGCAGTTTCCTGTAAATGCCGATCTCTTGCAGACTGGCGCCGGCATCGTGGACGCCGGTCAGCCCCCAGCGCGTGTATTGTCGCAACGCCTTACGTATGCGGCGCTCGAGAAATTCGGGTGTATCGGTATCAGGCATTACCGCGCGGACCAGCGCGTCGGCCCGTTCCAGCAACATGCCGGTAGCACGACCGGATGCGTCGCGTACGATTCGGCCGCCTCTTGGATCATCGGTGTCATCGTCTATGCCAGCCAGGCCCAGCGCGCGAGAATTGACCCAGGCAGAGTGCCCGCCGATCCGGGTCAGAATGACGGGGTGATCCGGCGCGACCGCATCGAGATCAGCTGCAGTCGGCTGCACCGGCACGTCAAAAAACCCCTGGTCCCAACCGCGGCCGATAATCCACTCGCCCGGCGGTGTGGTGGCTGCCGCCGCGGCGACCCTTTCCAGGATCGTCTGCTTGTCGATTGCCTGCACATTGAGGTTTTCCAGCAGGCTCCCCAGGCCCGCGACGTGAACGTGGGCATCGACCCAGCCCGGCACCGCTATTCCGGGTACGGAGATCTTTTCTGTGTTATCGGCCGCCAAGGCAAGAATGTCGTCGCGGTTACCTGAAGCAACGATGCGACCGCCGGCAACGGCAATGGCCTCGCTTTCGGGCGTCGATTCGTCAAGCGTGACGAATCGCCCTAGGAAGATTTTTTCTGGTGCAGACATGCCAGGAGCAGGTTGCCCGCAAGCGCTTAGCAACAGCATTGCCAGAACGGAAGTAAGGCAACCGCGGCACACGAGGCTCAGCCTGTCATGCATAATTGTCCGATCCAGCCGGCGATATCATTCGGGATCGCTGGTTCTGTATTGTCTGAAGTCTTCGCGACGCGCTCCTCGAAGCTTCCCTTTTTCTCCGCTAGCCCTTAATCGAGCTGCATTTGCGGGGAACTCACAGATAAGCATAGCCGATCGCCGGGGACGGCGAAATTCGGGATTGCCGGGCCTCGAAAACTGGTATAAGAAGGGGTTATATTGTAGAAAGTCCGGGCTCGTCGGGGCCATAAACACAGAACTGAAATCCGTGCACCCCGATAGTCGCATACCCTGCCGTACCGCAGGAGAAATCCGTATCCCGTTGCTTTTTAAGCATTTTTCGGGTGCGGGTCGCGTCGGCTCACGACTGCCCACAGATTATTATCTCCGAGGAGACCGAAAGCTTTATGGCCTACACGACAACTGACATTCGCAATATCTGCCTGGTCGGACCAGGCAATGCCGGCAAAACCCAGCTCACCGAAGCACTGCTGCATGCCGGCGGCGCCATCCCCCATTGTGGCAGTGTCGAGAAAGGCGACACTGTCTCTGATTTCAACGCCCGCGAGAAGCAGGACCTGCATTCCCTGTACCCTTCCGTATGTCATTTCGATCACTCCGGAATACACGTCAACCTGATCGACACACCGGGATATCGCGACTTTTCCGGCCGCGCACTGTCTGTCATGCCTGCCGTGGAAACGGCGGCTATCGTGCTGAATGCGCAATCCGGCGTCGAAGAGGTTGCGCGGCGAATGATGGAAGCGGCTAAAGCCCAGAGACTTTGCCGCATGATCATCGTGAACAAGATCGACGCGGAAAACATAAACCTGGAAACTCTTGTCAATGACATTCGCGAAGCGTTCGGCACCGAATGCTTGCCGATCAACCTACCCGGTGCAGACGGCAGCGACGTCGTCGATTGTTTCTTTCAGCCAGACGGCGCGGAGACAGCTTTTGACAGCGTCGAAGCGGCACACGAAAGAATCATCGACCAGGTGGTCGAAGTCGACGAAGAATTGATGGAGATCTATCTCGAGCAGGGGGATGAACTGAAACCGGAGCAACTGCATGAGCCTTTTGAAAAGGCGCTGCGAGAGGGCCACCTGGTGCCGATCTGCTTTGTATCCGCGACTACCGGTGCCGGCATACCGGAATTGCTGGACATTTTCGAGCGCCTGATGCCGAACCCGACGGAGGGCAATCCTCCGGTCTTCCTGAAAGGCGAAGGCGAGGATGCCGAGGAAGTGATACTCAACGCCGATCCGGGCGCACATGCCATCGGGCACGTGTTCATGGTCAATATCGATCCCTTCAAGGGCCGACTGGGCGTATTTCGTGTCTACCAGGGAACGATCAAATCGGGCAACCAGTTATACGTCGGTGACGCGCGCAAGCCTATCAAGGTCAGTCAACTGTTGAAACTCAATGGTGCCGACCACAATAAAATGGACTCTGCCGTACCGGGTGACATTTGCGCGATTCCTCGAGTCGATGAAGCACATTATGATGCCGTGCTGCACGATTCGCATGACGAGGACAACTTCCATCTGAAACATAGTAAGTTGCCTCGGCCGATGTTCGGCCTGGCAATCAAGGCGACGAACGATGCCGATGCGCAGAAAACGTCCGATGCCTTGCACGCGATGGAGGCAGAAGATCCGTCACTCCGCGTAGAACACAATACGACCCTGAACGAAGTCGTATTGCGCGGGCTCGGAGAACAGCACTTGCGCGCAGTCCTCGAAGAGATCGAGGATCGTTACAGCCTGAAAGTACAAACCTCACTACCGTCGATTGCCTATGTCGAGACGATTACCGCCAATGCGGAAGGCCATCACAGGCACAAGAAACAGACCGGCGGTGCAGGGCAGTTCGGCGAGGTTTATCTGCGAATCGAACCGCTCCCGGCCGGCACCGGCTTCGAGTTCAAAAGCGAGGTCGTCGGCGGCTCTATTCCCTCGCAATTTATCCCGGCAGTTGAAACCGGGGTGCGTCAGGTAATGCAATCGGGAGCGATTTCCGGTCATCCCATGCA